>JANMFC010000491.1:0-1790 GCA_031377675.1 Pseudanabaena sp. OTE_70b_metabat_355
GGTCTGGTCTTGCTTTTTGCTTAGTTTTTACCAGACCATTTTTTCTCTTTTTGCTTCTTTTTTATTACCTATTTTTTTGCCCGCCTTTTTTCATGTAATCCACGCTTTTTATTCCTTTTTTAAAAATGAAACCACCCTGCTCTCCCTTTTTGGGAGAGGGGCTAGGGGTGAGGGTCTTGAAAACTTCCACGTAACATCAGTTAATCGCTATACAGCCTGCGAAAACGAATATCAATTTTGGCGCTCTTTTCACGATTACATTTTGCACAAAGAGTTTGGAAATTGCTAATGTCGTTGGCTCCACCTTGTTTTAATGGAATAATATGATCGATTTGTAAGTTTTTGGCGCTAAGGTCGATTGTATGGCAACTTTGGCACTGCTAGCCATTGCGATCGAAAACATATTTTTTGACTTCGGGAGGAATAGGAATGCGCGGTGTTTTGTCTGTCATAAATTACTGCCGATCGCTTTCTAGATCAAAGACAACCTTTTGCCAATACCAAACTTCAGGCATATTAGGATGATCTTGCTTAGCAATATCGATCAAACGTTGCGCGATCGCCATATTACCACCCACCAAACCCAGCAAACGTTGTTGTAACTCCATACTCGGCATTTGCATCAAATCCACAGTCGCCGCCGCACTCGATTGGATTCGCTTAGCATCCTTAGTTTGCTTTTCTAATTCCGATTGCCAGAGATTAATCCGCGCAATGGCATAGCGATAACGCTCCATCATCGACTGGCTAAACCAAATATTCGCCGCCTGTTGGTAATCATCGATCGCCCCCTTGAGATCACCAAAGTCATACCTTGCCTCAGCGCGATCGCAATATAACTGCGGACATTGATTGTTTAAAGAAATATTGAGAGACAGCGATCGCGAAAAATCTTCAATAGCAACCCGATAATCT
This sequence comes from Pseudanabaena sp. OTE_70b_metabat_355, assembly GCA_031377675.1. Taxonomy (GTDB): domain Bacteria; phylum Cyanobacteriota; class Cyanobacteriia; order Pseudanabaenales; family Pseudanabaenaceae; genus Pseudanabaena. Next base: position 916 of record JANMFC010000491.1, read on the forward strand.
TTCAGCTTTAAATAAGCCTTAGCCCGATAAATATAAATTTCAGGATTACTGGGATATTCGCGCAGTAACTCATTAAAATCAGCGATCGCCCCTTGAGCATCACCAATTTCTATGCGAATTTTGCCACGCCCCAGTCGAACTTCAGGATTTTGTGGTTCCAGAAATAGCGCCTGATTGAGATCCCGCATCGCACTCTCAGGATCGCCCAACTTGGCAAGGGTCAAGCCGCGCAGACAAAAAGCTTTAACATTTTGAGGTTCAATTTGCAGCATCCAATTGAGATCGATTAAGGCTCCTGTATAGTCACTCTGATCAATTTTTTGTTGGACTTTGATAAAAATATCCGCCGTTGATGGTGGCAACAAAGCTTCTAGAGGTTGATAACTCTCAATGCAACGGCGACAATTAGCCTCATCGCGCAATTCTAGAAATAGATGAGCAGCTTGTTTATACGCGGCGATCGCCTTTTCCACTTGATTTTGTAACTTGTATGTCAATCCCAATAATTGATGGGCGATCGCTGATTTAGCATTAATCGCCAAGGCTTGAGCTATATCCGTTTGAGCCGAATTAATATCAGATATGGCGAGATTAGTGATGCTGCGAGCAATATACACATCGATCGCTTCAGGATTAAGTTTGATGGCTTCGTTGTAGTCGGCGATCGCGCCTTGGCGATCGCCCAAATCAAATAGCACCAGTCCTCGCTGGTAATATGCATCAGCCAATTTAGGAATTGATTGAGGACTCGGAGGACTCGACTGGATTACCACACTAAATAATTGGATCGCGCCATAGCGATCGCCAGCCTTCGCCTTCGCCAAACCTTGCTGATAAAAATCTTGTGTCATGACAATTATGCGATTTACTCAGAA
>JANMFC010000492.1:0-6382 GCA_031377675.1 Pseudanabaena sp. OTE_70b_metabat_355
ATTCAGCTTTGGCAAAATTTCCAAGAAACGGCTCTCTCCCTCGAACGGCTCAGTGACATCATCAACTATCCTCAAGAACAAGAAGAAGCTGGTAGACGGAATATTCCGATGCCAGCGATTATAGGCGCTATCCGCTATGAAAATGTCAACTTCCGTTTTGTGGCAAATGGTAGTTTGCAATTAAACAATGTCAGTTTAGAAGTTCCCCCAGGCATGTTTGTCGGAGTAGTTGGCGCAAGTGGTGCGGGTAAGAGTACGCTCACCAAATTACTTTCCCGTCTATATGAACCTGAATCTGGACGGATTTTGATCGATGACTATGATGTAAGTAAGGTAGAACTTTATTCATTACGTCGTCAGATTGGCGTGGTGTTGCAAGATACTTTGTTGTTTGATGGCACGGTTCAAGAAAATATTGCTCTGACTAATCCCGATGCTACCCCTGAAGAAATTATTGATGCTGCACGGATTGCTTGCGCTCATGATTTCATCATGGAATTGCCTCAAGGTTATGAATCACGCGTTGGAGAACGTGGTGCATCTCTTTCGGGTGGACAGAGACAAAGAATTGCGATCGCTCGAACTGTATTGCAAAAGCCTCAATTACTGATTTTAGATGAAGCAACGAGCGCCCTTGATTACAATACCGAGCGTCAAGTTTGTCTAAATCTTGCTGAAGAGTTTCGCGGTCGCACTGTATTTTTCATCACCCATCGTTTGGCGACAATTCATAGCGCTGACCTGATCGTGGTGATGGATAGTGGACGGGTTGCGGAGCAGGGTACACATACAGATCTAATGGCAATGCGCGAACGGTATTACACGCTCTATCGCCAACAAGAAGCGGCTGGCGAATCATAGGGAGATCCCCCTCAATCCCCCTTGTGAAGGGGGAAGAAGACAAAAAATATTCTCCCCCCTTCACAAGGGGGGCTGGGGGGGATCTACACCACGAAACGCACACAAAAAGATTATTAAGGTAAACAAAAATGACAAATGCAAATGATAACAATACAAATCTAGAAACTGCCAAAGGACAAATTAAATCTGATGCTCTCGTTGTGCAAGGTGCAGATACTAGCGCCCTAGTCGAAAACAAGTCAGGGGCGATCGCTTCGCAAGATTTTGATCAACCCTTAGTTTTGCGTCAGTCACCGAAATGGACACAGGCGATTTTATGGACATTAGTTGGCTCTGTCACCTTTGGACTGCTTTGGGCTTCCCTAGCCAAGATCGAGGAATCTGTACCTGCCCAAGGCAAACTCGAACCACAGGGCGCAGTTAAAGAAGTTCGCGCCCCCGCCAATGGCGTACTTAAAGAAATTTTGGTTAAAGAAGGGGAGCGCGTTACTAAAGACCAAGTCATTTTGCGAACTGATGCCACTGCGGCTCAAGCCCAACTCGATTCACTCAAAAAGCTGCGTAAAAATCTCCAAGAAGAAAGCCAGTTTTATCGATCGCTCCTTAATGGCGATCGCACGCCAATCTCTACATCCACAGTGGCGGTAATTCCTGCCGATGTGCTAGCCCTAGCGCGTAGCCGTGATGCGTTGATCTCAGAGCAGCAACTTTATCGGATGCAAGTCAGTGGCGGCGGCGCAAATCTTTCTGGCGATCAACAGGATCGTCTCAGTGCTAATCAAGCCGAACTGAGTTCGCGATCGCAAGCGGCGGATGCCAGTATCACTCAGTCCGTTGAACAACTAAACCAAATTCAAACCAAACGTGCGGGTCGTCAAGAATCATTAGCGATTAATAAAAAGATCCTCAGCGATATCAAGGATGTAGCTGAGCAGGGTGGAATTTCGCGAATTCAGTTTCTCAAACAACGGGAAGAAGTGCTAAATACTGAGTCCGAAATTCGTCAATTAGAACAGGAGGAATCGCGGATCAAGGCGGCGATTTCGGAAGGGCGATCGCGCCTCACAAACACCTTTGACACCACCCGCAAAGAATTAACTGTCCAGATTGGCGACAATACCAAACGTATTGCCGAAATTGATAGTCAATTCAGTAAAGCGATCGCCGACAATGAAAAACGCCTTTCCGAAATCGAAGGACAAATCAAACAAGCGGAAGTCGCATTGCAATATCAAGAATTACGCGCACCTGTTTCAGGTACAGTCTTTGAACTCAAAGCGGGATTGGGCTATGTCGCCAATACGAATACTTCGGAAAGTGTTCTCAAAATTGTTCCTGATGATCAGCTAATTGCCAAGGTTTATATTACAAACCAAGATATCGGCTTTGTCAAAGAAGGAATGCCCGTGGATGTACGCTTAGATTCTTTTCCTTTCAGTGAGTTTGGCGATATCAAAGGCACGTTAACTTCTATTGGTTCCGATGCCTTGCCCCCCGATCAAGCTAATCCCACCTATCGTTTTCCTGCGAAGGTGCAGATTGCGAAGCAAGTGATTATCATCAATGGGCGCGAAATTCGGTTGCAGTCTGGTATGTCCCTCACCGCAAATATCAAAATACGCGATCGCACCGTGATTAGCCTATTCACCGATTTCTTCGTTAAAAATACTGAAAGCCTTAAATTTGTCCGTTAATGACTTCCACAAACGATGATTATGCCCAACTCTCTTTCAAGGACGCTCAGAGGAGATCGCTATATCAACCCACTTACCGACTTTGGGTTCAAGCGCATATTTGGCACAGAGCCGAACAAAAACCTCTTGATTGATTTTCTCAATGTCATCTTACCTCACCAACATCAGGTCAAGGAACTGACCTACCGCAGTACTGAAAATCTTGGCAACACACAACTTGATCGCAAAGCCGTATTCGATTTGTATTGCGAAAGTGAAAAAGGCGAAAAGTTTATTGTCGAAATGCAAAAAGCCAAACACAATTACTTTAAAGATAGAAGTATTTACTATGCCTCTTTCCCTATTCAGGAACAAGCTGAAAAAGGAACTTGGAACTACAAGCTTGCTCCAGTTTATATGATCGGCATTTTAGACTTTGTTTTTGACGAAGATAAAAATGATGATACGTTCCTACACACTGTTGAATTAAAAGATCAAAATTGCAAAGTATTCTATGAAAAACTAAAATTCATTTATCTGGAATTACCAAAATTTCAAAAATCCATTGATCAACTAAACGATCATTTCGATAAGTGGTTGTTTTTGCTAAAACATCTACCCGATTTAGAAGATCCACCTTTACCATTACAAGAAAATCTGTTTATGCAATTGTTTGAGATAGCCAAAATTGCAAGTTTTTCGCAAGAGGAAAGGGCAGCCTATGAAAACAGTCTAAAATATTATCGAGATATGAACGGTGTCATAGAAACTGCGCGTGAGGAAGGTATACAGGAAGGTAAGGCTCAAGGTATACAGGAAGGTAAGGCTCAAGGTGTACAGGAAGGTAAGCGATCGCTTTTGCTAAAACTGCTTTCTCGCAAATTAGGAACTATTCCTGATGAAATTAAAGTTCGGTTGGATCAGTTAGCGCCAGAACTATTAGATCTATTGACTGAAGCTTTGTTTGATTTAGAAAGTTTGGAAGATGTACACAATTGGCTCACAAATATTAACTGATGGCATGGCGTTGATCAAAAGTTGATAAATTCGTTTTCAATGTCCCATGCACTTTAGTGCGAATATCAAAATACGCGATCGCACCGTGATTAGCCTCTTCACCGATTTCTTTGTTAAAAATACCGAAAGCCTAAAATTTGCACGCTAGAAATTGCTGACGTATCGACTCATCACTTTGTACTATGATAGACAAATCTTAAGAAATACCAATTAAGAGACATAAAAAATTTGCCTTATACTTCTTGCGTTCTAGGAGGAAACATAGTTGGCTAGTCGCTTCTTATTTACATCTGAATCGGTTACGGAAGGTCATCCTGATAAGATTTGTGACCAGATTTCCGATACGATTCTCGATACCTTATTGGCTCAAGACCCCCGATCGCGTGTGGCTGCCGAAGTTGTGGTCAACACGGGACTAGTCCTGATCACAGGGGAAATCACCACTAAAGCCCATGTCAATTATGTTGATATTGCTCGTAAAAAAATTGCCGAAATTGGTTATACCAATGCGGACAATGGTTTTTCGGCAAATAGTTGCGCGGTGTTGGTTGCCCTTGATGAACAGTCGCCAGATATCGCCCAAGGTGTGAATGTTGCCCATGAAGTCCGCACTGGCGCTGAAGAAGAGGCTGCCCTCGAATCCGTCGGTGCTGGGGATCAAGGCATCATGTTTGGCTATGCCTGTGACGAAACCCCTGAATTTATGCCGATGCCGATCGCGATCGCGCACCGTCTCGCCCGTCAGTTATCAGTTGTGCGTAAAAATGGCACATTGCCCTATTTGCGCCCTGATGGCAAAACCCAAGTGACGGTGGTTTATGAAGACAATAAGCCTGTGGCGATCGATACGATCTTGATTTCCACCCAACATGATGCGGCGATCGATGGCATCACCGATGAAGCTAAGGTACAGCAACGTATTAAAGCCGATCTTTGGACTCATGTGGTTTTACCTAGTTTTGCCGATACCTCGGTTAAGCCAGATGATCAAACTCGCTATCTGGTCAATCCCACTGGTAAGTTTGTGATCGGTGGTCCTCAAGGGGATTCAGGACTAACGGGACGGAAAATTATCGTCGATACCTATGGCGGCTACGCCCGTCATGGTGGCGGTGCTTTTTCGGGCAAAGATCCCACAAAAGTTGATCGCAGTGCCGCTTATGCCAGTCGTCATGCCGCCAAAAATATTGTTGCGGCGGGACTTGCGAGTAAATGTGAGTTACAAATCAGTTATGCGATCGGTGTTGCACGTCCTACCAGTATGCACATCGATACCTTCGGTACGGGTAAAGTTGATGACGAAACCTTGTTGCGCCTAGTTAAGGATCATTTTGATTTGCGCCCTGCGGCAATCATCAAAGATTTTAATTTGCAAAATCTACCAAGCGATCGCAATGGTCGTTTTTATCAAGATGTTGCGGCTTATGGTCACATGGGACGCAATGATTTAGACCTACCTTGGGAGCGTCTAGATAAAGTCGAAATTTTGAAACAGAACGCATAATTTTTGATTAAAACCGCAAAAAACGTAGGGGCAATTCATGAATTGCCCCTACGTTTTTTTGCAGAAGTCCTACTCCCTTCCTACTCAAAAACTAGCCTTGTTTAGACTTTCAAGATTTTTCCGAAACATTGTTTTTCTGAAAAATTTGATCATCGGTTGAGAAATCAATATTGGCTTGGGCGCGATCGCTTAGGATATAGTCCAAATCAAAAGAAGTTTTCAAACCAGATAATAAATCGTATTTGATCTGCCAGTTGAGATCTTGTTCCGCTTTGGTGACAGATGCAAAAAAGTGCTGCAAACGAAATGGGAATGCTTTCTTTTTACCAAAGTCAAAATCTTTAGGATTGTAATAAACAAAATTAAGTTTGTCTGGATCTTTACCTGCGGCGATCGCGCATTGTTTAGCAAGTCCAATAAAGGTGACATAGCGCGAATCAGAAACATTATAAATCTCACCGATCGCCTTGGCATTTCCTAAAACTGCGGTCATGGCGCTGGCTAAATCTTCGACATGACCGAGTTGAGTGATAAATTTGCCATTGGCAGGAATGGGAATCGGGCGATCGCGCACAATTCGATCAAAAAACCAAGCTTCCACATCATTATAGTTTTGTGGTCCATAGATATAGGTCGGACGAATGGAAGTAAAGGGAAATCCATTTTCAGCGCGAACTTGTTGCAAATATGCTTCGGTGTCAAGCTTGCCCTTATGACGACTTTTAGGATCGGTGGCATCAGATTCGTGATAGGGCAGAATCTCGCTGTCAAGGTAAACGCCTGCGGAACTCATGTACACAAAATGCTGGAGGCGATCGCGAAAGATCTCGACTAGGGGCTGAGTATCGCTGAGTTCGCGACCGTTATTATCAAAAACTGCATCAAAGTTTTCGTTACTAAGTTTGTCCTGCAATTGCTGTGGATCGGTGCGATCGCCAATAATTGTCCGCAATCCCGCCACAAGCGAAGGTTTTTTGCCCCGATTAAATAGCGTTACTTCATGTCCTTGCGATACTAACAATTTGACTAGGGACACACCGATAAATCTTGTGCCACCCATTACTAAAATTTTCATTTTGATAATTGATAATTTATTAAATTCAGGATACAGCGCTTTGCGCTGAAAGTTTAAGTTAAGAAATAGGGGTGCGCGGCGAAGCCGCACACCCCTATTTCTTAACTGGGTAGCAGGGTGGTTTCATTTTTAAAAAAGGAATAAAAAGCGTGGATTACATGAAAAAAGGCGGGCAAAAAAATAGGTAATAAAAAAGAAGCAAAAAGAGAAAAAATGGTCTGGTAAAAACTAAGCAAAAAGCAAGACCAGACC
>JANMFC010000497.1:0-7143 GCA_031377675.1 Pseudanabaena sp. OTE_70b_metabat_355
CGGCGCGAAGCGCCGCCCTTCTCTTTGTTTTATAATTAACCAATCTCCGATTTTATTTGAACCATAAAAAGTTTTATTAACTCATGAATGCATTAGAATTTTTTCAAAAAAGCGCAGGACGCTGGCGATCGCAACGGACTACCCATCATTTAGCCTTTCGCCGCGCCGAAAAAGGTGGTTCGGAAATATATGTTAATCCCCTCAATGCCGATGATGCCAAGGTAATTGAAATTTGTCAAATGCATGAAGTTGAACCGACAACGGCGATCGGGGGAGCCTATGTGAAATGGGACGGCACAATGGCTTGGGACAAGGAAGATGGCGAAAATCATGCGGGGGAAACAGTGTTTGCCCTTGTACCAGATGACGAAACGGGGCGCAAAGGGAAGTTATTGCGCGAGCGCGGCTATGCCGAAATTATGCCCGTAATCGGACGCTATGAAATTGATGATGAAGAGGCGCTAGTACTAGTTACTGATTATCCCTCGATGAGTTCTTATGAGCGTTTTTGGTTTCCTGCGCCAAATGTGCGGATGCGAGCTAGCACGGTCAAGCAGTTTGGTGGTTTTAGTCAGGCGACTTTTTGTACGGAAGAGTTGATGGATGAGACGGGTAATGTGGATCTTAAAGCTGAGTCTGTCGAAAGTACTTCTGTAACCCAACCCGCGATCGCTTCAATTTTTGGTTGGTAAAAGTTCCAAACTTTAGGCGTTTTGATGTAAATATCGCAGCAAAAACGTAGGGGCAATTCATGAATTGCCCCTACGTTTTTGCTGTATAGCGCAAGGCGCTTTTTCCTAACGAAATGGTGGTGAATACATTAAACCGCCATTTTTCCAGAGTTCATTCTGTCCGCGTGGCAACTTAAATGGACTGTCTTTGCCAAGATTGCGATCGTAAATTTCGGCATAATTGCCAACGTGCTTGATTACTCTCGCCGTGAAATCATTACTGATTCCCATATCTTTACCCAAGCTACCATCAACCCCTAAAAACCTCCGAATTTCCGCATTATTGCTTTTTGTCAAGGTTGCTAGAGTTGTGGAAGAAATATCCAGATCTTCCGCCTCGATCGCCGCATTAATAATCCATTTGACAATATCCGCCCATTTCGAGTCCCCATCCCCCACGGCTGGCGCTAAAGGCTCCTTAGAAATCACAAAATCTAAAACAAGATGATTTTCGGGATCAGCGAGTCGAGTACGGCGCACCACTAAAGCGGAGCGATCGGCGGTAATCGCGGCACAACGCCCTGATTGATAAGCATTAAAGGTGGCATTCACATCTTCATAAACCACAGGTTTATAGGCGAGATTCCGCTTTCGCATTTGATCAGCGAGATTCTGCTCCGTGGTTGTCCCTGTTTGAGCGCAAATATCTGCATCCTTAAGATCGGCGATCGCCTTGATATTGCTGTCCTTCCGCACCATCACCCCCTGTCCATCATAAAAAACTACGGGCATAAAGGCTAAACGGGAGGAAGTGTCACGGCTTAATGTCCATGTCGTATTGCGACTTAGCACATCAATTTCGCCCGACTGCAAGGCGGTGAAACGTTCCTTGGCATTGAGATTACGAAACTGTACAGCATCAGGATTATCAAACAGCGCCGCCGCGATCGCCCTGCATATATCCACATCTAGCCCCGAATATTTACCCTCTTTATTGACAAAACTAAATCCTGGCAACTCACCGCTTACACCACAAACCAACTTACCGCGACTCAATACCGTTTTGAGTCGATTGGTGCTGCCGATTGATGATTGATTTGGTTCTGGGATCGGCTCACAGGCGACTAGGGCAAATATGCATAAACTGACTGACAATAAAGCGATCGCTTTGGGCAGGAAAGCCCAAAATCTTTTGCGAAATACTCTGGACTGATAACGTCTGAATTGATGCATAGATTGATGCTTAAGTATTAGGAGGACAGGTGATATTCGTATTAAGCATTATGACGCTTGACATTAAAAAGTTTTTGTCAAGAAAGTTATCAAAGGCAACATTTTTGATTATTCCTTGGGTATAATTATAAAGATATAGTTAAAACCGTTAAGAAGAGTCAGAATTATTATGCTACTGACCTACAAAAATATTTCTGCTTTTGCAACAGCCTTGATTGGGGGATTAATTCTTGCTGCAAATCAACCAGATATAGCGATCGCGCAATATGTCCCACCCCAACGCCCTAAACCAGAGCGTACTCAAGGCGGTGGTTCCCGTTTGAAAATTCAGCCTGTACAGCTTTTATCCTTTAAAGGCTCTACGGCAAAGCCCGTAAGCGCTAATCTAAACCCTATCAGCTTACGACAAAACGCTTGCATACATAACAGTGAAAATTTGGTATGATGCGATCGCTTCAATTTCTGAATCTCCTCTTTTAAAACTGAGTAATTCAGAGATAGCTTTGGCTTCTAATCTTTTTCAGGATTTACTGCAACAAGTGGGGCTTAAGGAAGCGCGTACAATTAAATTTCTTTAAATGATCGCGATTAAGACAATCAAGTCAAGTTGGACAAAATTACCGCGTAGTCTGCAACAGTGCGGCGGCTTTGTGCTGTCTAGTGGTAGCGTCTATCTATTAGTATTCGGTTTGCGGTGGTTAGGTTGGTTACAACCCAGCGAGTGGGCTGCTTTTGACCTGTTTATCCAACTGCGTCCATCGGAGCCAGTTGACGAGCGGATTATTATTGTCGGTGTGCAAGAGTCAGATATTAGTTATTTGGGGCGATGGCCCGCCTCTGACCGTACACTTGCCAAGATTTTAACCAAAATTAGATCGCAACAACCGAAGGTTATCGGACTTGATCTATATCGTGATGTACCTGTGGGGGAAGGGTACGCTGAATTAGAACAAGTATTTAAAACTACGCCCAATCTGATTGGGATCGAAAAAAGCGTAGGCGATCGCACTAGTAAAGGAATTCCCGCACCCCCAGCATTAAAGGCGTTAGGGCAGGTCGCAGCTAATGATGTAATTGTTGATCCCGATGGACGATTGCGCCGCGCTTTTCTTTATCCCACATCAGAAGGCGCAGAGCCTCTGCCCAGTCTTGGCTTAGCGATCGCCTTTGCTTACCTAAAAGATCAAGGAATCCAACCCCAATCTTCAGCGTCAGGAAATTTACAGCTTCAGAAAACCGTCTTTAAGCCATTAGAAAAAGATGACGGCGGCTATGTTCACACTGATGCTGGGGGCTACCAAGTGCTGATGAACTATCACGGATCAGCCCAAAAGTTTCGCCATGTATCTCTTGAAGATATTTTAGAAGATCGAGTTCCTGCAAATTTAATGCGCGATCGCATTGTGTTAATTGGCGCTCAAGCCACCAGTCTCAATGATATTTTTTATACCCCCTATAGCAGTAACTTTATTACTTCTCCCAGCCAAATTTCAGGAGTCGAGTTTCAAGCGAATATCATCAAATTAATTTTAGGCGCAGTTCTTGAGAATCGTCCTTTATTTAAAGTTTGGTCAGATGTTTGGGAAGAGCTATGGATTGCTGCTTGGTCATTAACTGGCGCGGCGCTGATTTGGTTTTTTTCGACTAGGCGTTTAATCTTCCTGATCGGTTCTGTTGTCCTTAGTGCAGGTGGTTTACTCGGCGGCACTTACTTACTATTTCTTGGGGGATGGTGGATACCCTTAGCCCCTGCGGTATTTACCTATCTTGGCTCGATGATTGTGATGCAGAGCTATATATATGTTTCCCAACTGCGGGAACTGAATACGGCTCTGTCGGATTCCATTGAACTACTTGCCCATGATGCATCCCATGACGCATTGACTGGTTTGCCCAATCGCAATTTATTTATGGATCGCGTAGAACACGCAATTAACTACAGCAAACGTCATCCTCATTATCTATTTGCGATCTTTTTTATTGACTTAGATCGCTTCAAAATGATTAACGATAGTCTGGGGCATAATGTTGGGGATTTGTTTTTAAAAGCGATCGGCAAGCTGCTACAGGAATGCTTGCGATCAGTCGATACTGTCGCTCGCATCGGTGGTGATGAATTTACGATTTTGATTGATGATATTAAAGATGTTAGTGAAGCCTTAATTGTCGCCGATCGCATTCTTAACAAATTTCTTTCGCCGATTATTGTCCAAGGTGAAGCAATTTTTCCTGGGGCCAGTATCGGTATTGTCCTAAATACACCCGCCTATGATAATTGTGTCGATCTCTTACGCGATGCCGACATAGCCATGTACCGCGCCAAATCTCTTGGCAAAGGTCGCTATACTCTCTTTGATCAGGAAATGTATGAGCAGACTCTGCGTTTAACCCAGTTGGAGAGTGAACTACACTATGCTTTAGAACATCAGGAGTTTGAGCTTTACTATCAGCCGATTGTATGTCTCAACACAAATAGATTAACTGGTTTTGAAGCCCTAATTCGTTGGAAGAATCCTAAACGCGGCTTTATCTCTCCCATCGAGTTTATTCCACTTGCGGAAGATACAGGCTTGATTGTGGCTGTTGGCGATTGGGTAATGAAGGAAGCTTGTCAACAACTGCAAAAATGGTTGACTAAATTTCCTGAAGATGCCGATTTAAAGATGAGTATCAATCTCGCCAGTCATCAGATCCGTGAGGCTGATTTGCTAGATAAGCTCGATGCTATTCTTGCTGAAACGGGAATTGATGGCGGTGCAATCCGTTTAGAAATTACCGAAGGTACATTAATGGATCAAGGGGAACAGACGATCGCTAAGCTTTCTCAACTCAGGGCGCGAAATATTCAATTAAGTATTGATGATTTTGGTCAAGGGTATTCTTCCCTTAGTTATTTACATCGTTTTCCGATTAACATTCTTAAAATTGATCAAGCTTTTGTCAATCAAATGAGTGATGGTGGCGAGAATATCGAAATTGTCCGCACGATTACGATGTTGGCGCATACCTTGAACATGAGTGTCGTTGCTGAAGGCGTAGAAACAGTTGAACAAATGGAAATTCTCAAACAATTAGGTTGCGAGTATGGTCAAGGTTATTTGTTTTCGCGTCCTTTGACTGCGGAAGCCGCCGAATTGGTAATCTTGAATAGAAACGTCAAATTCAAAGTCGGATGATTTGTTTTGGATTTTGAAATAATTTGTTACGAAGAAATCGATTCTACTAATAGTGAAGCATGTCGCTTAGTTGATCGCATCAAGAGCGATCGCCTTGGCACTGCATCTGCGAATAAGGTAGTTATTGCCAAGCGCCAAACTAAAGGTCGCGGTCAGCGTGGTCATCAATGGCAGTCAAGTTTGGGCGGATTGTTTATGTCCGTGATATTACAACCTACAGAATTAGCGGCGGCAAATGCTCATCAAATTACGCTCTGGTCAGCATGGGGTATTGCCAAAAAGTTAAATGAAACTGGGGCAAATATAAAACTAAAATGGCTAAATGATCTGTTAATTGATCGCCGTAAATTAGGCGGTATCCTCACCGAGACACGCATTGAGGCGAACAAAATTCGTGATGCGGTGGTGGGGATCGGGATCAATTGGACAAATGCAGTCCCTGATGGGGCGATCGCCCTTGGCGAATTGCCGACAACTTTATCGAGTATGGATGAGTTAATCGAAGTAGTACTGTCGGGGGTAGCGTTGGGACAAACCCGCAGCCAGAATGAAGGTATGGTAGGCATTTTGACGGAATACTTAGAAATGCTCAGCGATCGCTCTGTGAAGCAAACAGTTAATGGACAACAGTTACAAGGACAAATAGTTGATATTCAACCAACAGGCGAACTGGTAGTAAGATGGGAGGGTAGTTCCTATAATGTGATCTATCAGCCTCAAAATTTTTCCGTTGGCTATTGAAGCTTTGCGAAACCCAAGATATTTTTTAAAAGACTTGCTTTGCAAGTCTTTTAAAAAATATCTTGGGTTTGACAACAGCGCAATGCGCTATAAAACTATCTAAAACTATAGAATCAATATGCGAAAATCCACCCTCTCTACGATTACGTTAGCAACGCTGCTTTGCCTCTCCACAAATAACTACGCTCTAGTTGGCTCAGCATTTGCCGCAAACAAATCGGCAGTTTCACCTGATGTAAGTTTCCCGATCCAGCCCTCAGCGCCATCCAATTTAGAACTACCCGTGATCGCCCCTGCGCGTATTGAAATTCAAACCGAAACCAATTCTAAATCAGCACCCGCCGACCTTTCCATCGACAATCGCGAACCAGTTCAAGTCAACATTGAGACGGCAAGCAAGACTTCCTCTCCAAACTTGTCTCCAAACTTAGATTTAGAGCGATCGCCAGCTACTGAACAATCTACTGCACAACCTCTAGAAATAGTATTAGAAAATCGTTCTACTGGTTGCAAATTTAAAGCGAGTAGCCTCCTAGAAGTTGATGCCGATCTCTGCCATCCTAAACCAGCGATCGCTGCCAAGCAGAATAATGCGAATTCTCCACAAGAATATGCCGCCAATGGTGAAGTTCTCTATACATCGGCTAACTATGGAACCGCTAGTGGTGAACCTTCCTTGCAAGTGCGCCGACTGACCCCACAGGAAATTGCGGCGATGAGCATCCCCAGCAATGGCGATAAACAGATGGTATTCCCATTGATCGCGCCATCGATAATTAGTTCGCTATTTGGTAGCCGTGTGCATCCCGTCACTGGTCAAGTTCGTTTTCACCAAGGCACTGACCTCGCCGCCGCCGAAGGTACACCTGTTGTCGCCGCCTTTAGTGGGCGCGTAGAAATAGCAGGGCAGATGGGTGGCTATGGCTTGATTGTGGTTATTTCCCACGGTGACACCCATGAGACTCGCTATGCCCATTTGTCCGAGATTATGGTCAAGACTGGACAAGAAATCAGACAGGGAACTGTGATCGGTTTGGTCGGTAGTACAGGCTTAGCAACTGGTCCCCATTTACATTTTGAAATTTGGCGGAAGATGCAAGAAGGTTTAATCGCGATCGACCCCACGCCTCAGTTGATTGTGGCGATGGAGCGGTTAGAAAAATATCTCGCTCAATTGCCCTCTCAATCATCTAAATCTCGAAACAAGGCTTAATTTGCAAATTGTTGACTTGACTAGGTTTTTCAAGAAATAGAGGTGGGGGGGGACCCCCCGGCCCCCGAAATCGTTTTACCAACCCCCAGGCCACAACAAAATTAACCAA
>JANMFC010000025.1:0-5376 GCA_031377675.1 Pseudanabaena sp. OTE_70b_metabat_355
GAATTTTTTTCTTTTCTGTTGAAGTTAGCTGCCAACCAGTCATCGATTTATAGATAGGAACTTTGCGAGTAGGATTTTTTAAATGATATTCTTGATAATAGTTGCGATACCATTCCAGTAAATATTGATATACGCCAATCAAAAAAGAACCTGAACCACAGGAAGGATCGAGAATTTTTAATTTTGCGGCTTGCTTAGCAGTTTTACCTGCTAATAATTTGCCCACTGTATTTTTAACTATGTAATCAACGATATAAGTTGGTGTGTAATAAACTCCTCCCGCTTTACGGACTTCAGGCTTATCTTCTACAGTTACTCCACTTGGATTAAGAGTAATAATCTTTCCTAAAAATTGTTCATACACCTGTCCAATAATTTCAATGGGAATTACTGAAAATTCATAAGGACTAGGATAGTAAAGATTTTTGATAATGCTTTTTAATGCAATATCCCCAATAGTTAAGGCTAAAGTAAAGTTGTCAAAATCACGGCGGTCTCGTTCAGCTTTAAAATGAAACAGCCCAGAATTATAGCGATCATCAGCTTCCTGAAAGATGTGGGTAAGATGTGCATACACATTACCTTCTTTTTGCAAGTCTTCTAATCTACCATAGGGTTCTGTACCGCGATCTTCACAAATTCGTAAAAAGATAAGCCGATTGATCGTGATTTGAACAGCAAAGTTAAGATCGCGATCGCTAATTTCTGGATTATGGAAGACAATATTATTCGCTAATATATCCCGCCAATGTTCTATTTCATTTAAGAAGGCTGCATCAACCGTTATATTTCCCTTGTCAATTTTTTGGGATGTAATAAATTGATTTAAAGAGCCTTCTAGAACTGCTTCACGCGAGAATAAAGACGCTATTTCTTCCCATTTATCAACGTATTCAGTATATTTAAAATATAAAATTCTGGCGACTATCGGATTATCTTTGACATTGGGTTGAATGCGACAGTCATATACAGCAAGTTCTTCAAAATCTGTAAGAATGCTAACTGGTAAACTTGCCGACCAGCCATAGCGTCGTAATTGAAAAGCAGGTTTGGTATTTTGAGCAATATTAACGGAAGGCTTTTTCGCTTCTACAAAAAATTGGGGATCTTTGCCAATCCGAAAACAATAATCTGGCGCTTTGTGGGTATCACCCATTTTAACGCTGTACTCGTAAATAACTTCTCGATAAGCCTCAGACGACCTTTTCTTGTTACGAATATCCCAACCCAAAGCTTCAAAAAATGGGTCGATAAAATCATTTTTTGCTTGAGTTTCGTTATAAGTGGCTGAGCGATATTCCGATGCATTTTGCTGGAAGCGATCAACTAGCTCAGAGATTTTGGCTGGGACACTCATATCAAAAGTTTATTATTCAAAAATCTGGGAGATCAAACAGGAAAAATCTGGCAAAAGTGACGAAGTGAGCGTATCACTCTCAAATAAAGTCATCGCTAGTTTGAGAACACCATTCTCCCGCCGATAAACTTGAACTTGCTTAGCTCGCCAATCCGCAATCCAATATTCCCATACTCCCCTTGATGAATACAGTTTAAGCTTTAATTCGTGATCGCGCCTTTCATTTTCGGTTCCCGCCGAAAGCACCTCGATCGCCAAATCAGGCGCACCAAGCAAATGCCCAGCCTGATCAATCAAAATTTCATACTTCTCTTTGCTAACCCACACCACATCAGGAATCACATCATCCTTATCGCCAAAGATCACACCTGCGCCCATTGCGGTTTTGCCAGATTTTGTGGCGATCGACCACATATCTAAAGCAGTAAAAAATCTGCCACAGGTGGTTTGATGTTTCCAGTGAGGCGCTCTAGTCACAAAAAGTTCTCCATTAATAATTTCATAACGGTTGCCATTGTCGGGCATCAGTTCTAGGTCTGCACTAGTCCAAAGAAGTTGACCTTCGGGCTGGGTGACTGATGATTCTATGACGATGGAATTATTCGCAGTTTTAGGGGGAAAAGCGATCGCTTGAGTCATGATGGAGTCCTACGATGAGCGACATGGTAATAGTATAGCAATCTCCTCGATCGCTCCATCTAGACAGTCCAGACCCTCTTGCAACGACTCAATCCGACAAAGGCGATCACGCAATACCGCCGCTCCTGCAAAACCTCTGGCATACCAAGTCAAATGTTTACGAGATTGATGAATACCCTTGATCCCTTTGTAATCCCATAGCCCTTGTAAATGCTCCTTGGCAACTTCCAAACATTCGATTACCGTCGGCTCTGGCAAATATTCACCCGTTTTTAAAAAATGATCGACCTGTCCCACTAAAAACGGATAGCCCAATGTCCCCCGCGAACACATCACCCCATCGGCTCCCGTTTGTTCTAGGCAGGCGATCGCACTGTCTACGGAAAAAATATCACCATTAGCAATCACTGGGATTGTTAATATCTCTTTTACTTTGCGAATCCATTCCCAATTTGCATTACCTGTATAACCCTGCGATCGCGTCCGCGCATGGACAGTGATCATCTTTGCCCCAGCATCTTCCATTCGTTTAGCAAAATCTAAGATTGTAATTTCGTTGTCATCCCAGCCGATGCGCGTTTTTACAGTCACGGGAATATCCACAGCCTCAACTACCGATCGCACAATTTGCGCGGCAAGTTCAGGTTGCCGCAGCAAAGACGAGCCGCCGCCCTTTTTGGTGATTTTATTTACAGGACAACCCATATTAATGTCTACGGTGTCCGCGCCTTCTAACACCGCTTTTTGAGCAGCCTCCGCCAGAAAATCAGGACGACAATCAAATAACTGGATGCTAATCGGTGTTTCATGGCGATCGATCTCCATCAGTTTGGGCAGAGATTTCATGTGATGCAAATCCGTGGCGCTAATCATCTCCGTATATAGCATCGAATCAGGCGCATAGCGCCGCACTAAGCGCCGAAACACCAAATCCGTCACCCCCGACAACGGCGATTGCAGCACCCGACTTTTGAGGGTGACATTCCCAATGGTCAAGGGGGTCACGGAGAAGCTATGCCAACGATTCTGCATAGGGCGTAAATAGTTTCTTACTAGCACCACAGATCGGGCAACACCAGTCTTCAGGAATTTCAGCAAACGGAGTACCAGGCGCAATCCCAGAATCAGGATCGCCAACAATCGGATCGTAAATAACACTGCACTGTTTACAAATCCATTTCTGAGTGACTTGTTTGGCAGTGCCTTCCCCGCCGTTAAGAACGGTCAAGGCTTCAGTGTATCGATCGGCATGATGATGTTCCACCGCTTCGAGCAATCCAAACCGATGAGCAGCGCGGCGAAATGTCTCTGCATGTTCTGCCGATTCTTGAATTTGGGATTCAAAATCAGCGGTTGCTTTGTCATCCCGATCCTTTTTAGCCTGAGTAGTAAATTCTGGATACATCGTGGTGTATTCATAAGTTTCACCTTCAATGGCAAGTTCTAAACAACGGGAGGCGATCGCTTGTTTTTCGGCTGTGCTGAGTGTCTCTAAGTTGGCGATTTGTAATTCGGGGTGGAGCAGTTCAAAGTGAGCGAAGGCATGTTCAGTTTCCTGAGCCGCTGTTTCCTTAAATAGTTTCGCTAAATCTTTATAACCCAATTTTTGCACCACTTCGGCAAAATACAAGTATTTCCGATTAGCCATAGACTCGCCGCCAAAAGCAGATTCTAAATTGTTGATGGTTTCAGACATATATAGTTTTAGGGGTATACAGTTTGGGAATATCGACTCGAATCTCGACAAAAAAGGCAGGTATGTAATGTAAAGTCAATACTTCGGACTGTTTTAAAACCCCGTATCGTCGATCTTGTATAGAACTAGTATTTTGGTCTTTATTTAAATTCCCGCTAGCGTTTGAGCTAACAGCCATTAAATCAAAGTACTACCCCACAAGGATTTCAGGGGCGCTAAAAAAGAGTCCAAACTATTTTAAAATCGTTCAGTCAGGCAATTATAGCATCCGACTGTCGCCCACTTTCAAACTCCAACAAAGCCTCTTGGATGAGAAAATCGGTGAGATATCTTGCATCATCTTGGGTTTCACAGATATTTTTGACTTTGAGATCATCGTGGATCAAGGTGACATTGCCAATAGTTAAAGGTTCAGTGATTTTTTGCAGTAATTTGGATGTGACAAAAGTCATGTCGTCAAATTTTGCTTTCTTTAGCGCTATGTACAAAGGTATAGTAGTTTTAAATAGTTTGAGCAAAGCACGTCCAAAGTACTAGCCGATCTTAAACCTCAAAAATCTATAAAATCATTACTAAAGATGATCGTTCGTAACAGTCATCACAATTTTTAAAGGAGCAAAAATTTGTCTAAAAAACATCCAGTTATTGCCGTAACAGGTTCGTCAGGTGCAGGTACTAGTACCGTTAAACGAGCTTTTGAACATATTTTTCGTATTGAAGAGATCACTGCGGCGGTCGTTGAAGGTGACAGCTATCACAAATATAACCGCGTAGAAATGCGTGAAGCGATGAAACTGGCCGTGGCTGAAGGGCGCAACGTCAGTCACTTTGGGTTAGATGCTAACCTGTTAGATAAACTCGAAGCTTTGTTTCAGGAATATGGCGAAACGGGTAACGGGCAGAGACGCTACTACTTGCACAGCCCCGAAGAAGCAGCGCACCACAACGGGCGTTTAGGTACAAGCAATCAACCAGGTGAATTCACCCCTTGGGAAAGCATTGAAACTGGTACAGATGTGCTTTTTTATGAAGGTTTACATGGTGCGGTTGTTTCTGATGGCATTGACCTCGCTCAGTATGTTGATCTTTTGGTCGGTGTAGTTCCGATTGTGAACTTGGAGTGGATTCAAAAAATTCATCGTGATAATGCTGAACGCGGTTACAGCGCTGAAGCGATCGTGGATACGATTTTGCGTCGGATGCCTGATTATGTAAACTACATCGCGCCTCAGTTCTCCAATACCCACATCAACTTTCAGCGCGTGCCTACGGTTGACACTTCCAATCCTTTCATTGCTCGTGATATCCCCACGCTGGATGAGAGCTTTGTAATCATTCATACTAATCGCGGCTTCCGTGACAAATTCGATATTGATTTCCAATATCTCCTTGACATGATTCATGATTCTTTCATGTCTCGCCATACGACATTGGTTGTGCCTGGAGGCAAGATGGGATTTGCGATGGAGTTAATTCTTCAACCACTGATCGACTCTC
Organism: Pseudanabaena sp. OTE_70b_metabat_355; assembly: GCA_031377675.1. Classification (GTDB taxonomy): domain Bacteria; phylum Cyanobacteriota; class Cyanobacteriia; order Pseudanabaenales; family Pseudanabaenaceae; genus Pseudanabaena. The sequence continues at coordinate 5,190 of JANMFC010000025.1, forward strand.
TTGTAACTGAGTCAAATAAGCTCAAAGCTTAGATTAGAAAAAAACCGCGCTTTGCGTGGTTTTTTTTGTAATCCAGAGAGGGGGGGGGTAGTTTAACATTTGGGTTAATTTTAAGCCCGCGGGGGGGGTTTTTTTTGAGGCAGGCGGTATTTTTTTTAAAAATAATTTTGTTTTTAAAAAAAAAAAA
>JANMFC010000519.1:0-2925 GCA_031377675.1 Pseudanabaena sp. OTE_70b_metabat_355
AACATCTGCGGAGCGGCTCAGCAAGTCGGTAATTTTACCTTTACCTTCATCACCCCACTGCGCCCCAATAACAATTACATTAGCCAAGGGTCTATATGCTCAATCAATAAAATCTCACAATCACTAATCATCGCAAAAGATCGTGTTATTTGTCAATAGGTGACTGGTGAATTATTGGCTACTCCCTTTCCAGTCAACAAATGGTGGTGTACGACTTCGCCGCGCATCACCATTTTGATCAGCTTTCTCAATGCCATCCTTTACGATTGACCAAAACCATCAATCACGGCGGATCATATTTTTTCTCGAATTTGTCGTTGCTGAAAATGCAACGGTGCTGAATCCTATTTTATTTGGGTGATATCTTAAAAAAGAGTAACAACGAAAATATCATAAATTCACGCCCTATCAGGATTTAGTAATATGCGTCACTTAACTACATTCGTTCTCAGTCTTGCCTTTTGTCTACCATCGATCGCCGCGATCGCCCCATCGGCAAAAGCTCAAGAAACTTCAACAAGATCCGCCGAAATCAAAAATGAGCGTGTGCTGAGTGTTTCAGGGCGCGGTGAAAGAATGGTCACAACCACTAAGGCAAGAATTCAATTGGGCGTGACTGTGGATGCAAAAACCGCGATCGCCGCTCAAACAGAAGTGGCGCGTCAGGCGAATAGTATCGTTTCCGTATTGCAACGACTTGGGGTTGAGAAGTTGCAGACTAACAGCATTCAACTTAATCCCAAATATGTCTACGAAAATAATCGTCAGCGTCAAGAAGGCTTTACAGGGCAAACTACTGTTAGCTTTTTAGTGCCGATCTCCGAAGCTGGGACAACCCTTGATGCAGCAGTAGCGGCAGGAGCTAATCAAATCGAGCAAATTAGTTTCATGGCTACCGATACCGCCTTAAACGAGGCAAGACAACTGGCGCTTCAAGATGCCATTAAGGATGCTCAAACTCAATCGAATACGGTTCTCAATGCTTTAGGTTTTACCGCAAAATCAATTAAGGCGATCAATATCAGTGATTCGGCGATCGCCTATCCAGTCACTCAGTCCCGCATGGCGACTTTTGCGAGCAAGGATGCTAGCCCTGTGCCAATTTTAGGCGGTGAACAGAAAGTCGAAGCTTCCGTAAGTTTGCAAATTACCTACTAACAAAAAGAGAGCGCAAAGCGCTCTCTTTTTGTTAGTCAATGATTAAATTTACTAAAGTTCGCACCGCGAAACCAGTTCCACCAGCATTCTGATAACCTGACTCGCGCTCAATCCAAACTGGACCCGCCACATCAAGGTGCGCCCATGCCTTCGTCTTTTCCACAAACTGCTTCAGGAACAACGCCCCCGTAATTGCACCACCTGCGCGAGAACCAGTATTTTTAAAATCAGCGACCACCGACTTTAACTGGTCAAAATAGGGATCTTCAAGGGGCATCCGCCAGAATTTTTCACCTGCGTCTTTGGCAGCTTTAGCGATCGCCTCCGCCCAGTCGTCATCAATCGACCATAGCCCTGCAATACTTTCACCGAGGGCAACCACACAAGCACCTGTGAGCGTAGCCAAATCAACGATCGCATCGACATCCAACTTATCGGCATATACCAAAGCATCCGCAAGGGTCAAGCGACCTTCGGCATCGGTGTTATTCACCTCAATGGTTTTGCCATTGGAAGCGGTGAGAATATCTCCAGGGCGCATCGCGCTGCCATTAATCATGTTTTCGCAAGCTGCCACGATGAAATGGACTTCGATATCAGTTGGTTGCAGATGCGCGATCGCTTTCGCTGCGCCAAGAGCCGCCGCAGAACCACCCATATCGGTTTTCATTAATTCAATGCCACTACCCGCACCCGCTTTGATATTCAAGCCGCCAGAATCAAAGGTTAAGCCCTTGCCGACGATCGCCAATTTGCGCTTGGGTGTGCCGTTGCTGTAGGTGAGATGGATAAACTTGGGGGGAATATCTGAGGCTTTGGCAACACCGAGAAAGGCTCCCATATTCAGGGCTTCGCATTCGGCTTGTTCCAAAATTTTGGCGGTGAAAAATTCCGACTCATGGGCGATCGCTACCGCAGTTTCGGCGAGGGTGACGGGAGTAACAATATTCGCAGGAGCAGAAACCAACTCTCTCGCTAAGATCACGCCATCGACAATCTGTCGGGCTTTAGCGATCGCCAGATTTGCCAATTCAGGATTAGTTTCCAGAATTTCGACTTGCTCCAATCCCCAAGGCTGCGAATTTTTAGACTTAAAGCGAATGTCTTGGTGAGCCGCCAGTAAAAGCCCTTCGGTGATCGCTTGAGCAGTAACGCTGACATCTTGGTTATAGTCAGGAAAAGCTAGAGCAAGAGTTTTTGCTTTTTCTTTGTTCGCCCATTTAACCGCCGCCGCCGCCGCTCTACGCCAAGTATCCGATGTTGCTTTAGCAGGATCACCCAATCCAATCAAGATCACCTTGCGAATTGCGTAGTCAATACCCACTCGCCCACTCACGGACGCTCCACTTTCCCCTGTAAACTCCGACTCATTAATCAAATCAGTCAAAGTGCAGCCCAGAACCTTGATATCCAAGTTGTTCAAGGACTCAGATAGTTTCAGCGCCTTGGATTTTTGCTTTTCAGGTGACGCATCACTGGCTGGTGAGTTTGAGTCTAATGTAGTTTCAGGATTAGCAAAAACTGCGATCGCTAAAGCATCACCATGCCAAGCGTGGGGCGCAGTTGTTGAGGTAACAATATTCATTTTCAATGCAGTTGGTAATTTGTTTGGTATGCATCCATATTAAAGCCTTGACCTACTAATCTATAGATAAGTACCTCGGCTTGATAAAACCAAGAACCCCAATAAGCTGATTCGCACGTTTCGCGTGCCAATCAGCCTACCAAAAACAAAGGAGCGCGATGCGCTCCTTTGTTTTTGCTTAG
>JANMFC010000558.1:0-6940 GCA_031377675.1 Pseudanabaena sp. OTE_70b_metabat_355
GGAGAAAAGTTGCGATAAGTAGCTGGTCATAATTAAAACCCAAAACCAAAAGCTGTAGCGCACGCTGCGCGTGCGCTACAGCTTTTAAGGTTTCTTTTAAGGTTTTATATTTAATTGCGACTAGCTACTTAATCATTAAAAATTGTAATGGTTCTTCACAATTTTTAATGATTAATAATGAAAGCGTAGCGACAATAACGTATAGCGGCAATAAACTGTAGGGGCAATTCACGAATTACCCCTACAGTTTTCACATTACATCTATTTAAATAAAATTCGCCATAAAACTACCTAGACCCCTGTGATATTTAAAATTCAATCTATTAAATTTCAGCCCTATTGTTTCGCGCTTCGTGAACCTTTTTATACCGCGATGGGAATACTTTCTCACCGCCGAGGATTTATGATTGAGATTAGCGATCGCCATCACCATATTGGCTTGGGCGAAGCTTCTCCCCTTGATGGATTTGGCATGGAATCCCTTACCGAAACTGAAAAGGTTTTAAGAGAAATTCAGCGATCGCTAATCGATATAGAAATTCAAGATCTCGATGACATTGCGAATTTACTAGCCCCATACGATTGCACACCTGCCGCAAAACATGGAATTGAATTAGCTTTACTTAATTTATTTGCTCAAGTTAAAGGGCTAGAGCTTGCACAATTACTAGCAAATTCAGTTAACGGCAAAGTTCGCAATCGAGTTACCGTCAATGCGGTGATCGGGGCGATCACACCAGAACTTGCCGCCACAAAAGCTCAAGAATATATAAACCAAGGGTATCGCTGTCTCAAAATCAAAGTCGGAACTCAGGATTTTGAGTCTGATTTCCGAAGAGTGGAAGCGGTACGTTCTCAAGTTGGCAATGATCTGCAAATTCGCATTGATGCCAATCAAGGATGGTCTGTAACCGAAGCGATCGCCAATTTAAAAGCTCTAGAACCTCTACAAATCGAATATGTCGAGCAGCCCGTGGCTGCCTTAGATTTAGAAGGTATGGCGATCGTCAAGCGATCGCAATCAATTCCAGTCGCCGCCGATGAGTCTGTCAATAACCTCACCCAATTACAGCGCGTAATTGATCACCAGTCGGCGGATATTATCATTCTCAAACCAATGGCTTTAGGTGGGATTTTGACGGCTCACCGTGCGGCGTTAATAGCTTTTCAATCAGGCTTAGATGTAGTTGTGACCACGACTATTGATGGTGCGATCGCCTATCAAGGGGCTTTTGCATTAGCGGCATCTCTGCCGATTAAACGCGCCTGTGGTTTAGCCACGGGGTATCTACTAGTTGAGCCATAATTAGCTTGGTGGTGCAGAAAAGTCTCGAAACCCTTATTATCTGGGGCATCTTACTTTAACAATGAGTAATTATACTTAGGGTCGGAAGTGCCGAAAATCATCTTTTTTCAATGAAATATCTTGTTGATGTAGCCCGCTCATTTTTTTTGATAAAAAAGATTTAAATAAATATAAAATGTTATAATAGGAAACAAAGTTCTATTTTCCCTTTGTGTTAAGGTTAAAATTAATCTGTGTTAGAAGAACCTATTATCAACCCTCAGCCCCAAGACGACACTCAATTAATTAAATTTGATTATGTTAATAGTCATCTTTTTCGCGTTGTTGCAGTCGACGGCGTAATTATAAGTGCAACTCCTCAAGGTAAAATATTTCTCCATCTTTACAATGAACGAGTTGCTATCCCCCGTCAGGTGACACATGAAACTCTGCCTGATGGTACTTTAGGAAAAGAAGTTGATAGAGTTGAACCAGAAGAATATGTACGTGAAGTTGAAGTTGGAATAGTAATAGATATCGATACAGCCAAATTAATCTCTGATATTCTATCCAAAGGTGTTAAATCATTGGAAGGATCGGAAGACTGAGCTTTAACTTTTTCTAGTTCTAATATTTGTTAATTAATAGCTATGACTTCTACAGTAATCTCTCGAAAGAATATAATTAAACATAGTAATTCTACGATTATAAATACGCCATTATCATTTGGTCGATACTCAGTTGACTCTTACAATAATCAATATTCGTCTCCTTCACATAGTGCATTTTTAAAAAAGAGCTTCACTTCTCAAGCTCTTGGTGTATATCAGGTTAAATATTTTTTTTCCCAACATCCAAATGTTAAAAGCTGGTATTCTCAAAAATTTTTACAGTTAAAACAGTTAAATAAAATCACAAAAAATTGGCGGGACTCTGAAGTGGCCCCTCCTAACAATTGGGCTGTATATTGGGCTTCAACAACTCTAGAAATTCTCAGGGAAATTGATTTCCCTTGTGAGCGCATTGCCGCATCAGTTGATGAAGGGGTCTGCATCTCGTTTATTTCTCCAAAGAATAAGAATAAATATGCTGACATTGAGTTTTTTAATAATGGCGAAATTTTAGCCGCCAAGTCTGATAGAGTTTCAGAACCCAAGATATGGCAAGTATCTGTAAGTAGTAGTGAAATTTCAAAGACTTTAAGACAAATTCGTGAATATATCGAACTCTAATCGTCCTCTCAGAATGCTTCAAGGTGATCGAAGCGTTGACAATAACTTCGAGTCAAACGAACTTTTATACAGACGTTTTTGTCCTGATGAAGTTTTAGGGGATAGATTAGCTCCAGACTCAATTAAGTTTCCAGACTGGTCGGTAAACAGACAAAAATTTAGTGAACCAGAAGATGTTAAATTTCCCTCTGGTTCAGATACAGCTTATTTGTGTTGTGGCGTAGTAGAATTTCGTGTTGGTGATATTCCTTCTAAGGTAGACGAAGAAGGAATATTTACATTTAGAGTAGAACATAAGCCAGAACTTGATAATTATTCTCATTCAGAACTTGTAACTTATAAAAATGGTGTTTCTGGTAAAGAAACAAAAAATTTCAATGTTAGTAAAACAATAAAAAAGAGATTTAGAACAATTCTAAGTGATAGAACTAAAATTATTTCGCAGCCAATCTCTATTGATAATTGTATTCGCTCCAAATAACTATTGAGTAATTACCTAAAAAATCGGAATTGCATTGAGGGGATCGCTACTGAAACTACCTGACTTATTCACTTTTTGGGGTGTAGCGTTGTAATTACTAGGAATGACTGGTTCTACAGCCCCAAATTGGATATTTATGTTTTTAATCTTGAGATTAGAATTTGGCAGATCTTGAGGGGAGTTAAAGCGATCGCTATTAGTTGGCACAATTGGCTTACCTTGCACCGAACGTAGCCGATTAGCGTCACCCTTGCGCGGTTGAATTGCCCCTGTTGGCTTTGACCAAGCAGGATTGGCGATCTCTAAAATCGTAATCACTAGAAATTGAGAAATATATTGATAAGACTTGTTCATAAATTCCTCACATTGCCGATCAACAAATTTAGCTACACAGCCAGTTATTATATTAGTACTTCGGCATAATTAAATATAAAACCCAAATAAGCTGGTTCGCCCGCTTCGCGGGGGAACCAGCTTATTTGGGTTTGCCAACGAAGACTATCTACAATATCAATTGCAAATTATGATTTCTCATCAAAACATCGCCGAACTAATCCTCAACACATTGCCCAACGCCAAGGTACAAGTTGAAGATCCTAATCATGATGGTCAACATTTTTCGGCGATCGTCGTAGCGGAACAGTTTGAGGGTCTGTCAATGATCAAACAACATAAATTAGTCTATAGCGCGATCCAAGAACATCTTGATACTGGTGCAATACATGCATTGCAGCTAAAGACCTATAGTCTATCTCAATGGGAAAGTATGCAAGTTCAGTTTAGCTAAAACAAGGGGCTGAAGCCCCTTGCCTCCTCTTAAACTATTTGCCCTGTAACTGAGCCAAACGCGCCTTGAGAATCTCTTGCTGTTTTAGCGATTCCTCCAATTCGGCACGAGCGGTTTCCACAACTTCAGGAGGAGCTTTTTTGACATAGCCTTCATTGTTTAAACGTGCTTGAGAAGAAGCGATCGCACTTTCTAGTTTCTTTAATGTGCGCTCTAACTTGGCAATTAGCTGCCCAATATCCACGACACCAACCAGAGAGACGATCGCCTGTACCGTGCCAACAACCCCTGCGATCGCTTCTTCTGTTGCCGATGCATCTACAGAAGCAACAATGGCTAAATCTTCAACTTTGGCTAAATCAAGAATGTAGTTCTTCCCTGCTTCTAGTAACGTGCGCTCGCGATCGCTGTCGGACTGCAAAACAACAGTAATTTTGATACTAGGTTTAATTTCGGCTTCAGCCCGAAGATTGCGAATGGTGCGGATTGTGCCAATCAATAACTCAAACTGTTCTTCTAGATCAGTATTAATGTGAGTTGTATCGATTTCGGGGTAGGGCTGAATCGCAAGAACAGGGCGATCACTTGAGGGTTTGCTAGTGCCGTAGGTGAGCAACTGCCAAATCTCCTCAGTGACATGAGGCATAAATGGATGTAATAGGCGCAAAATTCCATCTAGAACAAAAGCAAGAGTTTGTTGAACAGTTTCGCGAGAAGTCGGATCAGAATCTTCTTGTAAACGGGATTTTACTAGCTCAATATACCAATCGCAGAAATCGCCCCAGAAGAACTCATATAGGCTTTTAGTTGCTTCGCCCATGCTGTAGCCATCGAGCTGTTCGCGTACTTGTAAGATAGTTTGATCGTAGCGTGACAAAATCCAGCGATCGGCAAGTTCTAAATTTTCGATTTGCAAAGTTCCTTTAGAAGCTTTTAAATCATTGAGATTCAACATCACAAATCGCGATGCATTCCAGAGCTTATTCGCAAAGTTTCTGGCTGTCTCTACGGTTGTAGATTCATCGGTTTTGCGATTGTAATCGAGACGAATATCTTGCCCTGCTCCTGTCACTTCTTTGACTAGGGAATACCGCAAGGCATCAACACCATATTTATTGATTAGAACCAAAGGATCGATGCCATTATTTTTGGATTTGGACATCTTCTGATTGTTCTCATCGCGGACTAATCCATGAATATAAACGGTATGAAATGGCATCTTGCCAGTAAAATAACCCGCCATCATCGTCATCCGCGCTACCCAAAAGAAGATAATGTCAAAACCTGTAACCAGAACACTAGTCGGGTAGAAAGTTTCAAAATCCTGTGTTTGCTCTGGCCAGCCCAAGGTCGAGAATGGCCATAATCCTGACGAAAACCATGTATCCAACACATCAGGATCGCGCTCTAATACTACATCATCACCAAATTTAGCCTTCGCTTGTGTATAGGCTTCTGCTTCAGTTTTTGCCACAAAAATTGTTCCATCAGGCGCGTACCATGCAGGAATCTGATGGCCCCACCACAGTTGACGCGAAATACACCAATCCTTGAGACGAATCAACCAATCACGATACACTTTACCCCAGCGATCGGGAACGAAAGTTGGTGAGTTCTGTTTGTCAAATTGTTCCAATGCAAAATCTGACAAGGGTTTAATCTTCACAAACCATTGGATTGATAGCAATGGCTCGACTGGAACTTTGCCCCGCTCCGAATAGGGAACACTGTGGGTATAGTCCTCAATTTTTTCCATTAACCCCAGTTCTTCCAATTTCGCCAGTACATTCTTTCGTGCCACAAACCGATCCTGTCCTTGAAACTCACCGCCATGCTCATTGATCGAGCCATCTTTATTCAGAATATTAATCAATGGCAAACTATGGCGCTGTCCCATCTCAAAGTCATTGGGATCGTGAGCAGGAGTAATTTTGACACAGCCGCTACCAAAAGCTTTATCGACATATTTATCGCCAATAATTGGGATTTCGCGATTCATAATTGGTAACATCACCGTTTTCCCAATCAGATGCTTATAGCGATCGTCTTCAGGATTGACAGCCACGGCGGTATCACCCAACATTGTTTCTGGGCGAGTAGTTGCAACTACTAAATGTCCAGAGCCGTCCGCCAAAGGATAACGGAAGTGCCAGAGATGACCGTTGACCTCTTTGCTGTCCACTTCAAGATCGGAGACTGCGGATTGGGAGGCAGGACACCAATTAACTAAATATTCGCCACGATAAATCAACCCTGCTTCATAGAGTTTCACAAAGGCTTCGGTGACTGAGTTAGATAAACCTTCATCCATCGTGAAGCGTTCGCGAGTCCAGTCCGCCGATACACCTAAGCGCCGTAATTGCGAAACAATTGTACCGCCTGATTCGGCTTTCCATTGCCACGCCTTTTCTAGGAATTTTTCGCGACCAATTTCTTGATTAGTTTTCCCTTCCGCTTTGATTTGTTTATCGAGAATAGTCTGCACAGCGATACTGGCATGATCCGTCCCAGGCAGCCACAGGGTGTTAAATCCACGCATACGATGGTAACGAATCAGAATATCGATTAAGACCTCTTGAAAGGCGTGACCCATGTGTAAACTACCCGTGACATTGGGTGGTGGGATCATAATGCAGTAGGGTTCTTTATCGCTTTGACTTTCTGCTACAAATACACCACTTTCCTCCCAATATTTTTGCCATTTGGCTTCAGATTCGAGTGGATTATACTGTTTGGGAAGTTCGGTCGTACTCATAGCGGGTTACTTAAAATGGTGAAACTTAGTGGTAAAAATTAATTGAAGCTGATATTTTAGATTATAACGCGCCCTACATTGATCGCATTTGCGGCAAGTTCACGCACCACAGCAGCCAAGTTTGCATAATGAAATTATCAAACAACTAAACTAAGTAATACATTATATTGTGGGGCTAACACGCCAATTGGGTGGTTAGGCAGAATTTTTCTGTATAACGTCCCGTATAGGGTGATTAGGCAGGATTTTTCCGCATAACACTCGCCGATTCAAACTTGAAATGCAACGGGTTCTGATGAAGCAAAGAATACTTCGTATGGGGTACGATAGTCAAGAGATTTTCTCGGTCTGTGATTTATAAAATCTACCGCCTTCTGAAAGTCTTCTTCTTTCACGATTT
>JANMFC010000046.1:0-11627 GCA_031377675.1 Pseudanabaena sp. OTE_70b_metabat_355
AAAACCAAGAACCCAAATAAGTTGATTAGCCCGCGAAGCGGGCGAATCAACTTATTTGGGTTTTATATTTAATTATTCCTACCTACTTACACTATACAAGCAGATATTTAATTTTATGTTAGTGTTTTGATTTGGGATTATAAACGGTCACAACTTTATTATATATTTCTCAAGTTTCATGTAAGTGAATATACTTTCTATGGGTGATGCATGGATACAGATAATCTTGCCGTTTATAGTCTTGTAGAGCAATTGAGGGGCTACGGTCGTAAGCAATTTACGGGCAAACTAGAACTTCATAATTCTAAAGAATTTAAGTGGAGTATTTATTATTGTCATGGTCGCCTTGTTTGGGCTACTGGAGGGATTCATAACCACCGCCGTTGGCGCAGGCTAATGGGACAGTACAAGGTAAAAATAGACTTTAATCGGATTTCTTTGCGTACCAATGAAGAGGTGAGGCTATGGGACTATCATGTGCTGGTGATCTTAATGAAGCGGATGATCTTAACCCGTGAGCAGATTACGCCGATCATTGAAAGTTTTGTCCAAGAAGTTTTGTTTGACATTATCCAATGTGCCGCTAATGAAAAGATAACTTATTACTGCGATTTTGAAGATGAAATTACGCCTATAATTTCGTTAATCCACTCAGAACAGGCAATTGATCGCGCTCATCAAGAGTGGTTAAAGTGGCGCAAAGCAGGTATTGCCGATCTATCACCGAATATTGCACCTTGGATCAAACGTCCTGAGCAACTTAAAGAAGAAGCTTCCGAACTCACTTATAAGACATTAGTAACGATCCTTGATGGCAGGCGATCGATGCGCGAGTTGTCAGCTTGGATGAAAAAAGACCTGCTCACACTCGTACAGTCACTCTTAGTCTATTACCATCGCGGATTGGTGGGGCTAACCGAAGTGGCTGACATCGAAGCGCCAATTTCATCTGTTTTTGTAGAAGCAGCATACGAAGCAGTTCTTCCACAGGAAAATAATCAAATTCAAGTTCTTTCCAAGCTTCAAGACAATCAACAAACAAACCATCAAAAAGAATCAGGACTTCCAAGACCTCTGATTGCTTGTGTGGATGACAGCAATCAGGTATGTGCAACCATTGAACGAATTGTTACGGCTTTTGGGTTTGGGTTCTTGGGGATTCGCGATTCTATAAGGGTATTGCCATTATTAATCGAACATCAACCTCAACTAATTCTTTTAGATTTGGTAATGCCAATTGTGGGCGGATATGAACTCTGTAGTCAAATTCGCCGTATACCCGAATTTAAAAATACACCGATTTTAATTTTGACCAGTAACGACTCAATCATTGATCGCATTAGAGCAAAAGTCGTTGGTTCTAATTGTTTTATTTCAAAATCCGATAGCCATGAAAAAATAGGCGAACAGATCAACAAATATCTAAATGGTTCTCAGAATGCGTTTTCTCAGAATGCGTTCAGGGAAACCTTCGGTTTAGAAGCTGACTAAATTCTCAATCATCGTCAGGCATAATAAACATCGCGTTCTAAGCGATCTTTATTATGTTACAACCACCAACTTCGCTTAATATAAAAGTTAAAAGTTAAGTGATCCGAGGATAGCGACATGGCTTTTGGCAGTTACAAAACAATTGGCGCAGTAATCAAAGAATTTCAGATTATCTATACCGAAGCTGATTTTGTAGAAGCTTTACCCTTTGCGGTATCTGACTATTTTAGGGAAGATCTCGCATTAATGATGCGCGAAGGTGTAGTGGATAATTCTGAATTTGCGATTTGTGAGAATTTAATCTATCCCGTTCTTAAGGAAATTTGGAAACAATATCGCAGTAAGTTTTTGCTGTGGAGTCATCAGTCCCTTAACTATGATGAGAAATTATCAGGATTTCCTGAATATATCTTGGCAACGCGATCGCCTCTCGGAAAAGTAGTATTCGATCGCCCTTATTTGATGTTAGTTGAGGCAAAGCAAGATAATTTTGAGGCGGCTTGGGGACAATGTATTGCCGAGATGATCGCTGCTCAACGTTTAAATGCAGAATTAGATGTGGTAGTTTTTGGAATTGCCTCTAATGGCGATCGCTGGCAACTTGGTAAGTTAGAGCAGAATAGCTTCACACGAAATAGTACTTTTTATAGCATTCAAGAAATTGATAAATTAGTAGCCGCAGTGAATTTTATTTTTCATCAATGCGAAATAGGGTTGAATAGAATCAACGTGCTTGCAGGAGCCTAAAGTTTAATAAACAGGTAAGGTAAATCGAAAACAACTCCCTTTTTTACCCGTAGCATCATCTACCCAAATGTGACCATAATGTGCGGTAATAATTCGCCGACAGAGCGATAAACCAATGCCATAACCCTCGGCTTCGTCATCTCGCTCCAGTCGATAGCGCTCCTCAAATACGCGATCGCGTAGATCCGCAGGAATGCCAGGACCATTATCGGTGATGTTTATTTCGATTTTTTGGGCGGTACGATGCATCACGGTTAGCTCGATTTTGCCGCCTTCAGGCGTATATTTGGTGGCGTTGCTCAAGAGGTTAATTAAAACTTGACGAATTTTTTCTTGATCAACAAAGACGGGCGGCAGATCGTTGGGAATATCTTTGAGTAACTTTTGCATTTTTCTTTCCAAACATTTGCTGAAGTAAAAATCGCTAGTCACGCTATGACAAAGTTGATCAAACTGGATTTTTTGACGCTGTGTCCGAAACTGGGCATTTGTACCCCGCCCTGCTTCGAGGATATCGGTAATTAGGTTATCAGCTTCACGAGCTTTGCTACGGGCATGACCGAGCAGCCGCGACACCATTTTGGCATCAATTTTATCGCCGCTTTTTTCGATTGTATCGATCGCCAATAAAATCGCCGTTAAAGGATTGCGTAAGTCATGGGCAAGCATTCCTAATACACGCTCTTTAAAACGAATCTGCTCTTCGATCTCCGTTTTTTCCTGCGATAGCCGAAACACATCATCGGCAAGTCGTGCCACTTCATTCATGTAGCCAATATTTTGAGCTAGTTCGGGCGGATGGTTAATTGTTTGGTCTTGTACCTGCTGTTTCCAAGTCTCCCAACAGGTTTCCAATTGCTTAATGATATTCTTGCCCGCGATCGTTTGTCTCGGCAAGGGTGATAACTTTAGCAAGGCGGGAGACATGACGACTTTAAATAGTTCTGCGAGTTGGGGTTGACTAGCGACATTGATTATTTGCAGTTCTGACCGACAATCTTTTTCTCGCAACAGAAAAACCTCCACTTCTTTGACTAAATCCTTGGACTTGGGGCGATCGTCAATAAATAGTAGGAGTTGTAACGTTGATTCGGGTAATGTTGGATCAGTCCTCATGGGATTGCGGACTCGTAACGCATTTTAATACTTTCTTAATAATTATATTACTGTTCTCATGTATTTACCTAAACAGCGATGGCAAATTTTTGATCCAAACCCAGATTTGTCCACCGCGATCGCTAATGCTACAGGACTTTCACCCCTAATCGCGCAGGTTTTGCTAAATCGTGGGATTAATACGCCCGAAGCTGCCGAAATTTTTCTTGATCCTGAATTGGAAGACTTGCCCGATCCCAAACGGGAGTTTCCTGATTTAGTTACGAGTATCGATCGCATTGAGCAAGCAATTAAAAATGGCGATCGCATTGTGATCTGTGGTGATTATGATGTGGATGGCATGACCAGCACGGCTTTGCTGATTCGGACTTTACGACTATTAGGGGGAAATGTCGAATATGAAATTCCTAGTCGGATGACGGAGGGCTATGGAATTAATGCGCGGATTGTGCAGGATTGTCACGATCGCGAGGTGAAATTAATTATTACTGTGGACAACGGCATCGCGGCGTATGATGCAGTTGCTTTAGCTGAGTCTTTAAATATTTCTGTAATTATTACCGATCATCACGAAGTCCCCGAAAACTCTAGCAAAATTCCACCCGCAACCGCGATTCTAAATCCAAAATATCAGGTCGATCCTAATTCTCCCTATGCGGCGATCGCTGGTGTCGGTGTTGCTTATGTTTTAGCTTTGGAGTTAAGCGATCGCTTTGGTAAACGCGCCGAGCTAGAAAATCCCTTATTAGAATTATTCACATTAGGTACAATTGCCGATCTCGCATCTCTTACAGGGATCAATCGCCGTTTGGTCAAAAAAGGCTTGCGATTACTTTCGCAATCAAAAGTAATTGGTATTATTGCGCTGATTAATGAAACAGGAATAGCCAAAGATAAACAAACGGGTATGAAACCCGAAGCAATCGGTTTTGGGTTAGGTCCCAGAATTAATGCGATCGGTCGGATTGGCAATCCGCAAGTAATTATCGATCTCCTGACTTGTGAAGAAATGGGAGAGGCGATCGCCTTAGCTCAAGAATGTGAGGCAACTAATCGCAAGCGTAAAAAGTTTTGTACAGATATCGAAGAAGAGGCGATCGCCTATATGACCAAGCGCAAATCAGAGGGTTTTGATATTACCCAAGAACGAGTTTTGGTAATTGTTGATCGCGAAGTAAAAGAATCCCTCACCCCCAGCCCCTCTCCCAAGGGGGGAGAGGGGAGCAAGACTTCTTCTAAAAAGAATAAATTATTATCGAAGACTACTGAAATTTCTAATTCTGAAAAAGACTCAAATCTTGCCCCCCTCTCCCCTACTGGGAGAGGGGCTGGGGGTGAGGGCTGGCATCATGGGGTAATCGGTATCGTTGCTTCTCGATTAGTGGAACGTTATGGCGCACCTGTATTTATCGGTAGTTATGAAGATGCTCATGGAGAAGAAGATTCAAAAGAAAATTTAGAAAAGGGCGCAACAGTTCGTTTCTCAGTGCGTGGTATTCCTGAGTTTCATGTCTTCCATTCCCTTGAATATATCGCTAATATTCGCAACAAAGGCGGCGGTCATAAAGCGGCGGGAGGTTTCACTCTTCCTGCGGAAAATATGGATAAATTACGAAATGGATTAAGAGAATTTGCCGATCGCGAAAATATTTTGCCTAGCCACATTAGCCCGCTTATCAATGTCGATGTTCTAGCCGATCTCAGTGATATCTCGATGACCATGTTACAAACCTGCGATCGCCTTCAACCCTGTGGACTTGGCAATGCCGATCCTGTATTTTATAGCGAAAATGTGCGCGTACTGTCACAACAAACTCGCGGTAAAGATAAGATCAAGCATCTCTCGCTGTCGGTTGATAAAGGCAATGGCGAAAAACTAAAGGCGATCGCATGGCGGTGGGGAGAATATTGCCCTGTGCCAGAATATGTGGATATTGCTTATAAATTACGCGCAAATCAATGGCAAGATACAACTTCAGTAGAATTAGAAATAGTTGGCATTCGTGAGGCAAGTAATATGGCAAATCCTCAAAATCCGCCCAAACAGATCCAGTTGCAGTATAAACCTGCGCCGATAATTACCAAGTTTCCGCAATGGCAAAAACTGAGTGAAGCGCCGCGCCCTTTGCCACGTCCATTATTACTCTACGGATGCGATCGCCCTGCCGATAAATTTCAAGGTGATGTCGATTGCGATCGCCCGAATCGCGATAAAGAGTATCATGCGATCGTCTTATGGACTTTACCGCCATCTTTCACGCATCTACAATGGCTAATTGCACTCTCCAAACCCGACTATATCTATCTCGGTTCCCATATTCCTTCTGTTCCCTCCATCGAGCAGTTTCGCGCCCAAGTTCAATCCCTTGATTTAGAGAATATAGAGAAATTAAATCTATTAGATATCTCCCAGCAATGGTGGATCTCGCCTAGTGGGATCGTTTCAGCTTTGCGCGAATTGAACTACATCTGCGATTTTCCAGATACTTTACCGCTTGAAGGTGAATTGGTGAGAATGCAGAAATGGTATGGCATTGCGATCGCTAAACTTGCAGCAATTCTTACCGAGCGCCTGTAAGTGTAAGAAAACATGGTTATAATTGATGGATTATGTTGTGTAAGAGAAATTACAATGTCAACTGTTGCTGTGATTAAGGAACACATTGAAATGACGCTAGGAGTATGTGGTGGGAAACCGCGTATTTCTGGACATAGGATTACGGTACAAAATATAGCGGTGTGGCATGAGCAAATGGGAATGTCGCCTGATGAAATTTTGCTGCATTATCCTAGCATCAATCTGTCAGATATTTACGCAGCTTTAGCATATTACTACGATCACAGAGAAGAAATTAGAAAACAAATTGAAGATGATGAATTTTTTGCTTTGGCAATGAAAAAAAATACAGTTTCTCTTGTGCAACAAAAGTTGAGAAATCAGCATGAAAGATAGAATTCGGTTTCATTTGGATGAGAATATTAGTCAGGCGATCGCTAATGGTTTGAGAAGAAGAGGAATTGATGTAACGACGACTCCAGAGGAGAGCCTGATCGGTAAATTAGATGAGGAACAGTTGGCTTTTGCTGTATCCAAAAAACGAGTGATTTTTACTCAAGATACTGATTTTCTCAGGCTTCAACAACAAGGCATTTCTCATTATGGTATTGCTTACTGCCAACAAAAGAGTAAGTCTATTGGGGAGATTGTGCAGGGTTTAGTTTTGATTTGGCAGGTGCTTGAAGTGGATGAAATGATGAATCATCTTGAATATCTGTAAAAAAATCAAGATTGCATTTCAAAAAAATTTCTCCTCAAGTTTTAAACTCGAAGGGTAAGTATTATCCAATCTCAAATCAAACAATCATCTTTGTCTCAGTAGTGTGTTAGTGAAGTGTAACGCATAAATAATTAGTATTAAAAAGATTTGAGTGCGTTACATTGCATTAACACACTACTAAACTATATCTGTGATTTCCCAGACACTTTACCTCTTGAAGGTGAATTGGTTAGAATGCAGAAATGGTATGGCATTGCGATCGCTAAACTTGCAGCATTATTTCCAGAAAATAAAATTTACTGAGTTAAAGCAAAAAACAACACGAAAATTACTCGCAAGCGCCAAAATTTAAGCTGGGTGTTATATGCTTATCGGAAGTAAGGCTAGCAATTTCAACATGAACTCTAATCCATCCGATCGCCAAATTTCTCAAACTCTGATTCTAGAAGCGCGTAACATCGTGGCGGGATATGTGGAAGGGGTCGATATTTTGCAAGGCGCAAATTTGTCGGTATATGCAGGTGAATTGGTTACGGTAATTGGTTCTAACGGTGCTGGCAAATCCACCTTAGCCAAAGCTATATTTGGTCTAGTGCCAGTGCGATCGGGAGAAATATTATTTGGCGATCGCACTATTGTCGGACTCAAGCCAGAACAAATCGTGCGACAGGGCATTAGCTATGTGCCGCAGGTTGCCAATGTATTTCCATCGTTGAGCGTTGCCGACAACCTCGACATGGGAGCCTATACGCGAGATGGCAACATCAAGGAACTTAAGGACAAAATTTACGAAACTTTCCCCGTATTAGCGAAGCGCCGTCAGCAAAGAGCAGGGACGCTTTCGGGTGGTGAGCGGCAAATGTTGGCGATGGGAAGGGCGCTGATGCTCGATCCGAAACTATTGATTTTAGATGAACCTTCGGCAGCGTTATCACCAATTTTGGTGCAGGATATTTTTAATTTAATTCAAAAGATTAATCAAGCGGGGACATCAATTATTTTGGTGGAGCAGAATGCGCGTAAGGCTTTAGCGATCGCTGATCGGGGTTATGTGATGCATTTGGGCAAGGATGAATTTACGGGTAAAGGTGCGGATTTGTTGAATGATCCTGAAGTCGCGGAGTTGTATTTGGGAATGGGGAATTTTGGCAAAGTTATGCCAGATCATGAGCCTAGTTAAGTTATGGAAGCCCCAGAATTTTTAATGATTGCGATCGGCAATACGAGAATTAAAGCGGCGATATTCAATAGTAATTCCCAATTAATTAAAGAATATGCGGTTAGTCATCAAGATCTGCCAGTTCTAGAAATGGAACTTGGAACTAGAGATTTTAAATGGATTGCGATCGCTTCGGTAGTTCCCAATCTCATTACAACTTGGCACAACCGCGAGAATGTGCAAATTATCACTACTGAAGATGTTCCCTTACAAGGGCTATATGCAACGATGGGGTGCGATCGCGCCTTAGCCTCATTTGGTGCGGGAGAGCGTTATGGCTATCCGATATTGGTGATTGATGCAGGGACGGCGATTACTTTGACGGGAATTGATGGTGATAAAAATTTGGTTGGTGGCGCGATTATGGCGGGCTTGCGATCGCAGTTTGCGATTTTGCACCAAAATACGGCGGCTCTACCTAATCTATCTATTCCCAAAATCTTGCCGCCCCGTTGGGGAGTAGATACGGTTAGCTCCATTCAAGCGGGGATATCGCAGATATTACTAGCGGGTTTGCAAGTTTACATTGATGATTGGCGATCGCTGTTTCCTAATACTAAAGTGATTATTACTGGTGGTGATGGCGCTTCTTTGCATCAATGGGGATTAGATGCAGATATAATTGATCAAAGCTTAATTTTTTGGGGAATATGGTACTGTCATGAGTTTTAATCCCGATCTTTGTCGCAATGAGAGTGAGGTTGAGAGTAAGTTAATTGTGCAGTATCTCTTACCTACGCTGGGATATGATCCGACTAAGTGGCATCAGGAAGTGGCGCTGGGGAATATTCGCCTAGATTTTTTAGCAATTACTTCTCAGATTTTCCCGAATGCTAATGATCCAGCCCAAAAAATTTGTGTGGTGATGGAGGCAAAGAGTCCTAAAAAAAATCTCGATTCCCATGTGCGGCGGCTCAAGCATTATTTGACCAAGCTACGGGTGGTGTATGGGGTGTTAACTAATGGTAAGGATTTTCGGATTTATGAGATTGTGGATGAGCAGGTAAAGCTAAGTTTTCAATGTCATGGTGCAGAAATTGCTGACAAAATCGAGAAAATTAAAGGTATCATTGGCAGGGATAAGTTAGCTGGGATTGAGGCAACAAAATTTATTTCTGAGGTTGGGGCGATCAATCCAATCGAGCCAGTTAAGCCTGTAGTTCCAAAACCTATAGTAGGGAGAAGTATGAAAACGATCGCCATCTATCACAATAAAGGCGGTGTCGGCAAAACAACAACGGTTGTTAATTTGGCGGCAGCTTTAAGTAGAAAGGGGTTAAAGGTATTAATCATTGATCTTGACAGTCAGGCAAATACAACCTATGCCGCAGGATTGATGAAGTTTGATACGGAAGAAGAAGATACACTTAGAGATAACAATATCTACAACGTGATCTTCTATCCTAAAGCTAGCTATATCCCTGATGTTGCCTTGAAGGGAAGTTTTACCTATCCTGAAGTTGATGTTATTCCTGCCCATATTAATTTGATTTGGCAAGAAGCAAACTTAATTGACAAAGAAAGTTCTAAACTGCAACTAATCAAGAAATTGGAACTGGTCAAAGATAATTACGATATAGTCTTAATTGATACGCCACCTTCCCTGAATTTATACGCCAAAATCGCTCTGATTGCTTCTGACTATCTAATTATTCCATCTGACTTGAAACCATTCGCCAATGAAGGTTTACGCAATGTCAAAAACTTTGTTGATGAAATTGATGAATTTCGTAGTTTCATTAGCCGCCCTGCGATCAATATTTTAGGGGTTTTACCTTCTAAAATATTAACTAATGCCAATTACATTAAATCAACTCTTCCTAAACAAGAAAAGGTTGTAGAAGATCGCTACGGATTTGCGGTGTTGGAAACAAGGATTTTTCAAAGAGAAGATTTGTCGCGGGCGATCGATAATTTTGTGGTGGTTGGTGATCTTCAGATTCCTG
Source organism: Pseudanabaena sp. OTE_70b_metabat_355 (assembly GCA_031377675.1). Classification (GTDB taxonomy): domain Bacteria; phylum Cyanobacteriota; class Cyanobacteriia; order Pseudanabaenales; family Pseudanabaenaceae; genus Pseudanabaena. Next base: position 9,798 of record JANMFC010000046.1, read on the forward strand.
ATCCTAAATCTATTTTTGATTTTAAGCCCGATTCGATGTCAGCCGCCGAGTTTGAAGAATTAGCTAACGAAGTTCTCAATAAGATTGGATTAAGCCGATGAGTTTATTAACATCCTCCGTTGATCTTGATATGATTGAACCAGTATCATTAGATGGAATCCCTGACTTCCGAAACCATCAAAATAATGATCAGGTTGAGTCTTTAGCAAATTTATTTTTAAAGTTAGGTGATACGGTTAGACCGATTATACTAAGAAAAATTTCACCGATCTCCTTTCGAGTTTTGGCTGGTCATTTCGAGTACTACGCGGCTCTTAAAGCTCAAGAAAAAAACGAGCAATTTACCGCCATCCGCGCTTATGTTGTTCCACCTGAGTTAGAGTCAACTATTCTGGAGCAATATGACTTTTTGCGATCGCTATCTTCATCGACAGATGAAATCACTCCAACACCAACTAGTTCAACTTCGCCTCAATTGCCAGATTTAGCGCAGATGGAGAAAAATATCAGCGATCGCTTAGAACAAAAGCTGATGGGAAACCTTCGATCAATGATTGAGAACACTGTTAAACAAATCGTAAATGAAAGTTTAGAAGGATTTGGCAGTCAAATTAGTAATCAAATTACTAATCATCTCGATAAGCAATTGACGGAATTGAAACAGTCTTTGGTAGTTGTTGCTGCCGATCAAACAACGAAGTCTAAAGCTCCAGTCAAAACCCAAGTCCCATCCAAATCTAAACCTGCTGCCGACATCTTGAACAATAAAAATACTGATGACAATGATCCCAAAAGATTAGAAGTGGTTAATGATTGTAATACGCTAAATATGGCTGATCTAGAGCGTAAATTAGCAAAATCCGCAAAGGGAAATATTAAATTTGCTAGGCTGATTCACGAACAGCGATCGCATCAACTGTTTACTTCAATTGACGATATTAAAACCAATGTGAAAGGACTTGCTGAAAAAACTATGCAAAAAATTATTGATGCATGGTGAGTATTGCCATACTTAGGGCGATCGCATAGGTTTCTTAAGACTCTTCTAACCCCAAACGTTTAGAACGCTTCAAACTTGGCAGTACGCGATTTTCACGAACGATCGCTACTGCTTCTGGTTCTTGACCTGCCCAATCGCATAGCTCATCAAGGTTTGTTTTGGCGTAATTTAGTGTGATTTGATACATATATTTTTAGCCTAATTCCTCGTATTGGTCGAGGGTTAGATAATCACCTGAAAGATAGGCTATTTGGGAAGAGCGAATGTTTTCTTTTTCTTCTGAGGTTGTTTCTTCTTCTACATAGCGAGATTTGAGAAATAATACAAAGTCAAGGATTTCTGCTAATAGGGATTCTGAAACATTTTCGACTTCTTGAATTAACTTTTCTTTGATAGTCATTGTTTTTTGCGATCAGTGTGTCTTTTTATTTTACACGGCATCAAGGATTGTCTGAAGCCAACCGAATTTGAGTTGTCAGATGGTCTTACTTTTCCCGTTATCTCTGAAACACTGTCTGTACAAGGGTTTCAAAAACAAACTCATTTGCAATAAGTTTTACTTAATGACAATGTACAACGCTAGAATAAGGCTTGTGGCGGTAGGCATATTGACGGTTACGCTGGAATAAAAAGATAACGGGAAAAGTAAGATATTTGCCGATCGCCAAATTGCACCAACCAAATTATCAAATTTTCAGCAAGAGTTGATTGATAATCAGCGTTTAATACCAATTTATCTCAATGAGTTGGGTGAGTCTGAATCAGTGGCGATCTCGATAGTTCAGTTAATTACAAGCCCCGAAAGTGATGCGCCGAAAATTGTGCAGGGT
>JANMFC010000052.1:0-20062 GCA_031377675.1 Pseudanabaena sp. OTE_70b_metabat_355
TCCGAGGGGCAGTGGGCTTTAAATTCTGCTGATGCGCTTACCCAAGAAACCAACTTTCAGTTCGATGCTAACGGCGATGGTGTAATTGGTAGTACCGTAGAAGCCAATGGCAACACCAAACTGGTCAAGGACGCAACGAATAAATACTTTGCCCAAGCAGGCAACAATACGCCGATCTCCATCAAAAACGGTGGACAGCAAATCTACCAAGATATCTACCCAGGTTGGCAACCACTCGCTGTTGAGACCGTTAACGGACAAAACCAAGTCCTCTGGAAAAATACCACTGGTAACTATCTTCATCTCTGGAGACTAGACGCAAACTGGAATTGGTTATCTTCCGAGGGGCAGTGGGCTTTAAATTCTGCTGATGCGCTTACCCAAGAAACCAACTTTCAGTTCGATGCTAACGGCGATGGTGTAATTGGTAGTGCGTACAGTACCTTAGAAGCGAATGGTAACACCAAACTGGTCAAGGACGCAACGAATAAATACTTTGCCCAAGCAGGCAACAATACGCCGATCACCATCAAAATCGGTGGACAGCAAATCTATCAAGATATCTACCCAGGATGGCAACCCCTTGCCGTTGAGACCGTCAACGGACAAAACCAAGTCCTCTGGAAAAATACCACAGGTAACTATCTTCATCTCTGGAAACTAGATGCAAACTGGAATTGGTTATCTTCCGAGGGACAGTGGGCTTTAAATTCTGCTGATGCGCTTACCCAAGAAACCAACTTTCAGTTCGATGCTAATGGCGATGGTGTAATTGGGCTCGTGACGAGTATTACGGTTACTAGTCCTAATGGTGGGAATAGTTTGCAGAGAGGTCAGGCAGTTACAATCCAGTGGAATGATAATATTCCTGATAATGTGAGGGTGGATCTGTATAAGAACAATATCTTCTATCGCAATATAACGACTTCTACGCCTAGTAATGGTAGTTTGAGTTGGACAGTGCCAACGGATGTGTTGTTGGGGACTGACTATAAGATTCGGATTGCGAAACCTGATAATACTTTAATTGATTTTAGTGATAATAATTTCAGTATTACGGGTACGCCAAATATTGATCTGAAGGGTTATAGTCTGGTTTCACCAGTCACGGCGGCGGCGGGTTCTACTCAAAACATTAACTATAATGTCCAGAATGCTGGGGTCGATCCTTCGGGAGCGTTTCGTGTAGGTTTCTATTTATCTACAGATACGATTTTTACAACGGGCGATCGCTTGTTAGGTTCAGAAACTATTAACAGTCTTGCGGGTGGTGGTCTGAATGGCAATTTGTCTAAGTCTTTGACTTTGCCTGCGGTGGGGGATAGTTTCTACACTGGCGATAAGACTTATTACATTGGCATGATTGTTGATGATCTCAATGTTGCGGCGGAGACTAATGAGGGTAATAATTCGGGACAGAGGGTGGGAGATGACTATGCGGCGGTAACGGTTAATGGAACGGTTGCTCCTTTTGCGAATCATTTGGGGCTAATTACTGACTTCGATAAGGATGGAAAAACTGATATCTTCTGGCGCAAGCCTCAAGATGGAACTAATATAGTGCGTCTGATGAATGGTGGGAGCAGTATTGGTGACCTTACTATTGAATCTGTGCCTGATGCGGCTTTATATCCTGTAGCTTTGGCTGATTTTAATAATGACGGTAATGTTGATATTTTATGGCGCTATCACTGGTCGCAAAACACTGGCGCAAATCAGATATGGCTAATGAATGGCAGCCAACGCATTAACACTATAATCCTAGACAGCGAACCTAACAATGATTGGGAAGTTGTTGGTACGGGAGACTTTAACAGTGATGGTTATGTGGATATTCTGTGGCGTAACACCAACCCGCAAGAACCACTAATTGCTGTTTGGCTTTTGAACTCACAATATCAGCGTACCCCTGTCTTAATCTCAGTACCACCGCAAGATAACCCAGGAGTTGACTGGAGTATAAAAGGTACAGGTGATTTTAATGGGGATGGCAAGATTGACATCCTTTGGCGAAATAGCAACAACGGTGAAATCGCTGTTTGGTTTATGGATGGATTAAACCGATCTTCCGTCTCCCTCTTGACTCAAAAAGAGTCCAGTTCCGTTTGGGATATCGTTGGTACAGGTGATTTTAATGGTGACGGAAAGATTGACATTCAGTGGCGAACATCCACAACTGGTGAAAATGCTGCTTGGTTGATGAATGGAACTACATATATTGGTGCTTTAAGTCTTGGCGTTGTACCTACAGATTGGACGACAATTGGCTATAAAAAACCAGATTTAATTATTCAAAATCCAGTTGCGCCTAGTTTGATTAATGTAGGTGATTCATTCACAATTAGTGCTGTAACGAAGAATATTGGTAAAGCAGTTGCAGTGCCTAGCGATGTTCGCTATTGGTTATCTAATGACAATCTGCTGGATAAGAATAGCGATATTCCTCTAGGTCAAAGTGGTGTTAACTGGCTAGCTACTGGCAATATCACTCCCACTTTAGATGGCAGCTCACAGTCCAACTCATTCCAAGTCACCTACAATCCTACTTGGGGTACAGGTAATAAATTTATTCTTTTTGAAGCTGATAGTTCCAATACAGTTTTCAATGAGAGTAATGAAGGGAATAATATTTTTTCTCAACCTATTACAATTGCTCCATCTCCACTTATTTGGGAAAATCCTTTGCCGCCCAACAGTTACACAGTGGAGCAAGAATTTGGTAATGCTGGTCATACTGGTATTGATTTAGGATCGGATACAGGAACTCGTATCGAGGCAGCAAAAAGTGGAACAGTTACGTTTGTTGGGACTGATAAATATGGTGGTAATTATATAGATATCGATCATGGTGGTGGTTTAAAAACTCGCTACCTTCACTTATCAACTTTTGCAGTCAGCGTCGGGAATGTCGTTACTGATGATACTAAGATCGGAGAAGTTGGTAACACAGGATTATCAACTGGTCCACATCTTCATTTTGAAGTTTGGCAAGATGGGGTTCGTCAAAACCCTAGAAACTATATCAGCTTTTAGAATTTATGTGATGTATGAAACCAGAATCATTAGTATGAACATCCGAATCATCTTAATGACAAAGACCTACGGCTGTTCAGTTTTGCATTAGAGAGCGATTCCTTTTGCTATTTGATGAGATGAGAATCAATCACTAGTTTGTGAGAGCGAAATGGTGATCGTTGATTTGTGTCGTTGAGGGAGCGATCGCTGTTTTGTTGGGTGAAGTGGTGATCGTTGGTTGATGGTGTGTTGAGGCGATCGTTGGTTGTGGGGATGAAGGGGCGATCGTTGGTTGTGTGGTTGAGGGGGGCGATCATCGTTATCGAAATCTCCTTTTGGCGATTGACAATTTTTGTACTGTGAACTACAGTTAACGTATGATTGAAGTTCTCCAGACAGAAATATTCGCCAATTGGTTTGTCAAATTAAGAGATAAAAAAGCCAAAGCCCGTATACAAGCCCGCATTGATCGCATGGAAATGGGAAACTTTGGTGATATTGCTCCAGTTGGACAAGGAGTAAGCGAAATGCGAATATTCTACGGTACTGGCTATAGAGTGTATTTTGTGCAGAGAGGTTCTATTCTTGTGATACTTCTATGTGGCGGCGATAAAAGCACTCAGACTTCTGACATAAATAAGGCTAAGGAACTAGTTAAACAATTAGAGGATTGAATTATGGCTATTACCACTACTCGATGGAACTCAGCAGAACATCTAAAAACAGAAGAAGATATTCAATTATATTTGGAAGCTTGTCTTGAAGAATCAGGTGATGATCCTAACGCGATAATCCATGCATTTAGCGTCATCGCTCGTGCTAAGAACATGACTCAGTTAGCAAAAGACTCAGGTTTAACAAGAGAGGGAATATACAAGGCATTATCTCCTGATGGTAATCCTACTTTTGCAACAGTGACAAAAGTTGCTAGAGCGCTTGGATATAAGTTGACCGTCCAGTTAGTGAGCTAATCTTATGGGTGAGTTCAACTTTAATTTTGGATAGTTGAAGTGAAGGGCGATCGTTGGTTTGTGGGATGAGGGGGAGATCGTTGGTTTGTGGGATGAGGGGGCGATCGTTGGTTTGTGGGATGAGGGGGCGATCGTTGGTTTGTGGGATGAAGGGGCGATCGTTGGTTTGATGGGATGAAGGGGCGATCGTTGGTTTGATGGGATGAAGGGGCGATCGTTGGTTTATGGAGAGGAGGGGCGATCGTTGGTTTGTGGGGTGATGTGGCGATCGTTGGTTTATGGGCGATCGCTTGTAGTGAGGGTTTGGGTAGTGAGATCGCTCTTTAGGAGAGTCAAGTTGCGATCTCTTTTTATGAATTATAATATTGTATGTATTATCTTCATCTAAGGTAAATTGTTATGGTGACAAAGGAAAAAATAAAATCAATGATTCTACAATTACCTGTAGAAGAAATTAATCAATTAATTCACGAAATTACGGAAACCATTGAAACTAAAGATTTTGTGAAATTAGCAGAAACAGGTTTCCAAGAGTGGAATGATCCAGAGGAGGATATTTATAACAATGAAGCTAAAAATTAATGAAATTTGGCTTGTTTCTTTTCCTTTCAGTGATTTGGCTGGTAATAAACTCAGACCAGCCTTAGTTATTGCTATCCATCGAAAAGAAACAATTATTTTAGGGATATTCTCAAAAATACCTAATGAAAATTTACGGGAAACTTGGGTTTTAGTTTCTGATCAAGGTGATAAATTTATAGAAACTGGACTTAAAAAGAGTTCATTAATCAGAGCAGATAAAATAGCAACAGTTAATGAAGTTGTTTTTCAAAGAAAATTAGGAATTTTATCATCAGAATTAACTGAACAAGTAAATTTAGCTCTAAAAAAGTCTCTTAATTTGTAATTGCGATCGCTCTTTAGCTGGGTAGAAAGTGCGATCGTTGGTTTGTGGGCTTGAAGTGGCGATCGCTTATTTGTGGGGTGATGTGGCGATCGCTTGTTTGGTGGAGTGATGTGGCGATCGCTGGTTTGTGGGGTGATGGGCGATCGTTGGTTTGGGGTTGAAGCGGCGATCGTTGGTTTGTGTGATTGAGGGGCGATCGTTGATTTGTGGGAGTAAAGGGGCGATCGTTGGTTTGTGGGGTGATATGGCGATCGTTGTTTTTTGGATGAAGAGGCGATCGTTGGTTTGTGGGGTGATGTGGCGATCTCTGGTTGGTGAGGTGAGGGGGCGATCGCTGGTTTGTAGGGTGAAGGGGCGATCGTTGATTCATGGAGTTGAGGAGGCGATCGCTGTTTTGTAGGATAAGGGGGCGATCACTGGTTGATAGGGTGAAGGGCGCGATCGTTGGTTTGTGGGAGTGTGAAGTGGCGATCGTTGGTTGATGAGTTTGAATCGGAGATCGTTGGGTTGTGAGGTGAGATGGCGATCGTTGATTTGTGGAGGGAAGTGGCGATCGTTGGTTTGGGGGGGGGGAAATGTGGCGATCGTTGGTTTGTGGAATTGAAGGGCGATCGTTGGTTTGTGTGGTGAGGGGCGATCGTTGGTTTGTGGGGTGATATGGTGATCGTTGTTTTTTGGATGAAGAGGCGATCGCTGGTTAGTGGTGAGGGGCGATCTCGTTTCTATTTTTATTTGCTAAACTGGCAATTATTACAACACCCCATTAACGACAATGTACTCCCCTAACCCGCAGCAACAAATCCTACAAGTGATCGCCCACCTTAGCGATCAACAAATCCCAATTGTCTTGCAATTTATCTCCTCCCTAGAAATCGAAGTCAACAATTATCCACCCAAACCTCAAACAGTTTTAGAACGAATGGGCGGCTATCCAAAATTTTTATTAGAGGGGACAGGAAATTTGTCAGATAGAGATGTCCGCAAAAAAGCGATCGCTGACAAAATTCAAGCAAGACATCAAGCGAGACATCATGAATAACTATCCCCAGATTTTAATTGATACGGGAATTCTTGTTGCCTTCTATGACCGTAAAGACGAATATCATCAACAGTCTCTTAGCTTTTTTAGCATCTGTACCAGCCAACTCATCACAACAATTGCCTGCGTTACAGAAGTAATGTGGTTACTCGCACCAAATACAAAAGTGCAAAATGAATTTCTATCCGCCTTATCCAAAAGAGCATTCCTATGTGAGCATTTGCTTCCATCAGACTATCAAAGAATTCAAGAACTTAACACCACTTACCAAGACTTACCCGCAGATTTTACCGATCTATCGCTTATTGCCATTTCTGAAAGATTAAACATCTCAGCGATCGCAACTCTAGACAAAGACTTCAATATTTATCGACGCTATCGCAAGCAAACTTTTGATCGTGTATTTCTGTCATAGCTGGGCGATCGTTGTTTGATGGAAATGAGGGGGCGATCGTTGGTGTGGTGAGGGGCGATCGCTGGTTGTTGGTGTGAAGGGCGATCGTTATTCAGTTTGAGGTGAAAAGCGATCGCGAGTTTGGGAATTTGTCTGTTACTCTCAATTTATTCAGTTCGCTTTTTTTTGTAGTGCAGATATCTCTAGTCGTTGCATTTCAAACTTGAATTGTCGAAATAATCGCCTCTTCTGTAAGGCGCGGCTTTGCCGCGCTTTCTCAACTTATTTGTGCTTGATGTCGTCAGCGATCGCCGCTTTTAATGTTCATATAATCTTCATAGTCCTTTATTTTCCTTCAGCATCTTGGCATATTCCTGATCTGCCAAGTCCTGTTCGGTGGTGTACGCAAGATTATTTTGATCGATCGCTTCTTGTTTCATTGCAAAAGTACTTGCAAAAGCTAATTTTTCGCGCAAAGTCGATGAGGGATTTTGGAGTTGCTCAGCACTGGCGACTCGCTTTTGATTGCGATCGCCGATACCCTTGTTTAAATACTGCAACACAAAATAGCGCACTAAAGGCGTAGATAGGAATAGCACGGCGTAACCCAACAGGAATCCGTAAGCTGCTTTGATGAAACCTAAGAAGCCGACAAGGGACTTGGCAAGTCGAGGATCACCGATCAGACTGCCAAGATACAGCGAGGCGACTAGATAGAAAATACCTAAACCGATCGCTAGAGTAATCTTGCCTTGGGGCGCTTGACTAAATTTCCAGAGCTTCTCTTGGAGATAGACACTTTTGGATTTAGATTTGCGCTCAGAGGCGACTTTTTGTAATTCAGGAAATTTATAGGCGAGGGTTCCTGCTTCACTGACTTCGGGAAACCCATTGAATTTCGACAGCACGGGAATCACAAAATATTCATCGTTCTCGATACGACTAGTTTCATCGAGATAGGGCGCAATTTGTTCGGCAATGACCACGCCATTATTACTACGGATCATTGTGGCAATTTCGCGCCAACGCCGTTCTTCGAGATTGGCATTGGGATCGCCATCACCAAACAAAAATGAAAAGACGCTCTCGAAAAAGTTCATATCATTGGGATCGCGTTCGCGCAAACGTTGCGGCTCGTAATAATCACGATCAAACATAATGAACGGATTACCAAAGGGGTTGCCCCAGCCACCTAAGAAAATAAAGCCGCCACCGCCACCGCGATCGCTACGGCGATCATCGCGATCGTTATCGCTACGACTTTGATTTAGGGCGAGCGTAGCGGCAATAATGCCGAGTACTACGATCGCGATCGATACAATTAACAAAATGCCAAAGGAAAAGCGAATTCCTAGAAATACCCATTTCCAAACGCCCTTAAGATTTTCCTTGACCTGTAGCCAAAACGAACGACTGACAAGGACTTGGCGAAAATTGGGAGCAAATTTATAGGCGATTTCACCCGACTCGGCAACTTGGATATTACCGCCCGTTTCTGAGGCGATCGCCAATACTTCACGCTGTGCTGTATTCAGATCAAGTCCAGACTGCGCCGCTACATCGCCTATCGTGACCCGATAGTTGAGCTTTTCGACGGCATCGATTACTGCTGTACGAGATGTCATAGGCTTTCACTAAATCTAACTTCTAGACCTATTATGATGGAAATACAGCCTACTAAGTCTATAAGTAGTACAGAAAGATTTATGAAAGTAGCGCAAAGCGTTGCCTTTACATGTTTCTCTGATTTTTAACTGATGTTACTAGGATATTTACCATGCAGCAAGAACCAATGGGAGACAATGAGTCAGATTTTTTGTTGACTTCTGCACAGGAAGCGGCGATGCTTTCAGAATATGGTGCTGATGATAATTCACAAGAAAATCTTCAAGATTCCGATCAGCCAGATTCAGTCGAGGAGACAAATGAGCAGAAGCAGGATCTCAAGCCAAATAGTGAACTGACTAATGCTTTTCACAACCATTATGTCGGCTACATGGACTTGTTTGCTGATCAGCAAACAGTGATGAAATATCTTGATGCCCATCAGGGATGGTTTCGGCGCTGCGCTCATCCTTTTAAAGCCGATCCGATTGGTGAAACGGGCTATGCGATGGGGGTGGGGAAAGTGGGGGCAATTGGATTTCAGGTTGATGCAAGGGTGGGTCTGAATTTGTTACCGCCTGATGCCAACTCCGTCTATCGGATCACCACGATTCCTATTCCTGAGCAAGTGCCTCAAGGGTATGAGGTGGATTTTCAGGCGGAGATGCGTTTAGAACAAAAATCGATGGATTTGACTGGAGATCTAGCGGGGCAAATGGGTGTGATGACTCGCATTGAGTGGGATTTACATCTGACTGTATTTTTGCAATTTCCGCAATTTATTCAGCGTCTATCACAGGATATGCTCCAAAAAACAGGTGATAGTGTTCTCGGTTTTATCGTGAAGCGAGTTTCTAAGAGTTTGACCGCGAAAGTTCAAGATGACTTCCACAAGACTCATAATATTAAGGTTCCGAAACAGGTTAAGTTGAGAAGATAAGTAGATCCCAAGAAGCTGATTCGCCCGCAAAGCGGGCGAATCAGCTTCTTGGGGAAAGAAAAGGGAAACAGAAAAATGCTTTATACTTTTGCGATTTTGCTTGCACCGATACCAGACGATCGCCCGTTGGGGATTACGGGTAAGCCGATTGAATATTGGCAATCCGATCGCCTGATTGCGGCGATTGAACCAGATATTGATATTGAAGCATTGAAGCTTTTACCTGAGCAATCCTTGATGCAGGTAATTGTTCAGCATGATCGCCTCGTTTGTGAATTATTTAATCAATGTACAGTTTTACCGTTGCGATTTGGCACTGCTTTTGTTTCTGTTAGTGCTTTGGAAACTTATTTACAATCAGAAGGAGAAAGGCTGTTAGCCCGATTAGAGAGATTAGATGGCTATGCAGAATTTTTGATTACAGGATCGGCGATCGCACCTAAAACTGACGCGGGGACACAACTTAAGGGTAAAGATTACCTCTTGGCAAAGCGATCGCAATATCTGCAACAGGAACAATGGCGATCTCAATTACAACAAGAAGTTCTCGAATATCGTCAGGTGATTACGGATAGCTTAGAACTCTATCAACCTGAATTTGAACATGTGGAAACTCAAGGCTCTGAAGATGTGCGAGTTTACGCATTGCTACCGCGATCGCAGGTTGAATCGTTACAAGATGCATTGCGATCATGGCAAGATCAACATTCCCATTGGCAGATCTCATGGAGTGATGCATTGCCGCCCTATCATTTTTTAGTCTAATCGCCCTGTGATAGCGATCGCGATATAATTTAAATATTCGCTTTGGCGACTTGTAGCCTGTAATCAAAACCTTAATCAATCCACTCATTATTCGATTTTTCATCGTTGTAGAGGATGCGATCAAAACCTTCTCTGAGAGTTGGTGGCGTATAGGAGAGCGTGCGGTGCATTTCAATGATGACTTCATCGGGGACATGGCGATCGCGCAAATCATTACGCGACAAACAAATCCAGAGCGGCACATTTAACCAAATTCCCGTAATTGGCTTAAAACCATGCTCTTTAGCAAGGACAATAATATTTTTGCGATATTCGATGCTGTAGTTTGTGGCATCATATATTACAGATTGTTGCGATTTTGCGGCGCTTGCAAATTCCTGCTGTACTTGAGTCCAAATCTCAGCCCAATCCCCTTGAATAGCTGCCGAGCCATATAGTGACTCTCGAATGCGATCAGGACTAATTAACTGGGTTTGCGCGTAGGTAAGACTAAGGCTGCTGTTTTTACGTTGTTTTTGACCAGAAACAGCCAGCATCTGTGCTGCAAGGCTAGATTTGCCACTCGCAGGTACACCAATCAGGATAATTACACTTGCCATGCGATCGCTGCAAAATTCTCAATAAGTCTAGTCTTCACTCTAGCAAATACAGCGCTTTGCGCTAGCATAAAACCAAGAGAAAAGTTTAAAAGTCCCGCATCGCGGCACTTTTAAACTTTTCAGTTTATCCAAATAGCAACCTTAAAATATGTCTACACTTTACGATTTCAAAATCACCAACATTGACGGTCAACCCGTTGATCTTGCTCAGTACAAAGGCAAGGTAGCCCTAGTTGTCAACCTGGCTTCTAAATGTGGCTACACCAAGCAATACAAAGGACTGGAATCCCTTTATCGTGAATATAAAGACAAGGGCTTTGAAATTCTAGGATTTCCTAGCAATGATTTTGGCGCACAAGAGCCTGCTCCTGAAGCCGAAATCAAGGAATTCTGCTCTCTTAACTACGATGTCACCTTTGATATGTTTAGCAAGGTCACAGTCAAGGGTTCGGGCATGGTGGACATTTACAAATATCTCACTGACACCACCGCCAACCAAGTGCAGTGGAACTTCAATAAGTTTCTGGTTGACAAAGAAGGTAAAGTCGTCAAGTATTACGCCTCTGGTGTTGCGCCTGAAGATGCTGGATTGCGTAAGGATATCGAGTCTTTGTTAGGTTAAAAACTAAAGGGGCGCTCTGCGCCCTTTTAGTTTTTTGGGCGATCGTGTTTAAGCTCACATAGAAATAGAATGAATTTCGGTAATCTAGCTATTAAGAAAATAAATTTACCCGTATGACTAGAGTTAAAAAAGAGTTACCCAAGAAAACTTCAGAAGTTACTGAAGATGTAGTTGTTGAGGTCGAAGTAACAGTCGAGTTGCCAGAGATACAAAATAGCAATGTGAAAGAACTGCGCCCACAAAAACAGCAGCAAATAATCGATCAAAATGCTGAAACTGAGACAGGAGAAGAGCCGCTTGACCGATCTCTGTATTTCTTTAATCGTGAATTAAGTTGGGTTGCCTTTAATAAAAGAGTATTGAACGAAGGGATTGATCCGCGCACACCATTGCTAGAACGCGCTAAGTTTTGTGCGATTTTCAGCACGAACCTTGATGAATTTTTTATGGTTAGGGTCGCAGGGGTGAAGAAAAAGTTTGCAGAACAGACTGATATTGTCACCGATGATGGGCTGAAACCAGATAAACAATTACAAGCAATTCGTGACGCGCTTGTACCGCTTGTGACCACGCAGCATGAGTTTTTTGAGAATACATTGCGTTCGGAATTACATAAGAACGGTGTGAAGCTGCTCGACTATAAAAATATTGACAAAAAACATCAGCATTATCTAAAAACCTATTTCCAAGAAAAATTATTTCCCGTACTCACGCCCTTAGCGGTTGATCCTGCTCACCCATTTCCCTACATTTCTAACCTCAGTTTGAGTTTAGTCGTGATCGTGCGCGATCGCCTGACAGGTGAGCAGAATTTTGCACGGGTAAAAGTACCGAGTATCTTGCCACGCTTTGTGAAGATCCCTGAGACTGATGATCATACCTTTGTTCCTTTAGAACAGGTAATTGCTCACAATCTCGAAGCATTGTTTACAGGAATGGAAATTCTTAATTATTATCCCTTTCGGATTACTCGTGATGCAGAACTAGATATTGAAGAAGAAGAGGCGGATGACTTGATCTCGGCGCTGCAAGCTGAGTTACGCAAGCAGAAGTTTGGGGCAGTCGTGCGGATGGAAATCGCCAATAATGTGCCGCCTGATATTCGCAAAGAATTAATTGCACAGTTGGGAATTAGCGAAATTGATGTCTATGACATTCCTGGCTTAATCGGTCTGGGCGATTTGATGACATTTGCTTTTTTACCGATGCCTGAATTTCAGGATAAATCTTGGAAGTCGGTAACACATCCGCGCCTAAAGGAAGGAGAAAATGATGGGAAGAACATTTTTGATGTAATTCGCGAAGGTGACTTTTTAGTGCATCATCCTTATCAATCCTTCACAACCACAGTGCAGCGCTTTATCGAAGAAGCTGCCGATGATCCGCAAGTTCTGGCGATCAAGCAAACTTTGTATCGGACTTCTGGAGATTCTCCCATCGTTCATGCCCTAATCAGAGCGGCGGAGAATGGTAAACAGGTCGCAGTTCTAGTGGAACTCAAGGCGAGATTTGATGAAGCGAATAATATTCTCTGGGCAAAGAAACTAGAGAATGCGGGAGTCCATGTTGTCTATGGCTTTAAGGATCTGAAGACCCATACCAAAACGGCTCTAGTGGTGCGTCAAGAAGGCGATCGCCTAGTTCGTTATGTTCATATTGGTACGGGCAATTACAATCCTAAAACCGCGAGATTCTATAGCGATCTTGGTATATTTAGTTGCTGTGACGATTTGGGCGCAGATTTGACGGATTTGTTTAACTATCTCACGGGCTATTCACGTCAAACTGAATATCGCAAGCTGCTAGTCGCACCTGTAAATATGCGTGAGAAGTTTTTACACCTAATTCAGCGCGAAATTGACCACCAAAAGCAAGGATATCCATCCTATATCATCGCCAAGATGAATTCGCTGGTTGATCCTGAAATTATTACCGCCCTCTATGAAGCTTCGCAGGTGGGTGTCAACATTGACCTGATTATTCGGGGGATGTGCTGTATTCGTCCTAAAGTCAAAGACTTAAGCGATCGCATCAGGGTGATCAGCGTAATTGGTCGCTTTCTGGAACATTCCCGCATCTTCTATTTTAGTAATGGCGGTGAAGAACAGGTCTATATCGGTAGCGCTGACTGGATGCCACGCAATCTTGATGCCCGTGTTGAGGTGATTACGCCTGTTGAGGATTTGTCTTTAGTTAAAGAACTTAAACAGATTCTGGAAATTGTCTTAGCCGACAATCGCCAAGCATGGGATCTTAAGGCTGATGGCACATATATTCAGAGGGTTCCCAAGGATGATGAACCTGAGATGAGTTCTCAAAAACATTTTATGTCGCAGGGTCGCCCAGAGTTTGCATAGATGTATAAAAGCGCCGCAAAGCGGCGCTTTTATACGTTTTTTTGCATTAAAATGACTCGTTGATAATGCGATCGCAGTTTAATCTTCTGGTTTGGTGACAACACGGCGATAGATTTCGGTAAGGGGGATTTCGATGTTGAGGTGAGGTAATGTGATTTTCTGCTCTAGCCGATCGCTTATTTGCAATTGCCAGATATCACCATTCTCAGCATTAGAATTGTTATTAGAATCAGATTTAGAATAATGCTCGATATATGGCTCTGATTGGCTAATGAGGAGATATTCTCTTAGGCTGGGAACAGAGCGATATTTACGGAACTTCTCACCGCGATCATATCTCTCTGTTGATGGGGACAAGACTTCCACAATCAAAATAGGATTGAGAATTTCGTCATTGCGCGTATCGTTAAATTCTGGTTCGCCATCAATCACTAGCACATCAGCATAAGTACCACAATTAAACTCTGGAATCCAAATCCGCATATCGCCGTTGTATATACGCAGATCTGTATCTCTTAGCAAAAAACCTAAATAAATAATGAAGTTAACAGCGATCGCACTATGGTTTGCGGTTCCACCAGACATGACAAAAATCTCTCCATTACGATATTCGAGGCGTTCTTCGGCGGTTTCGGAGATCACACGATATTCATCCAAAGTCACCAAATCTTTCTTTAGATGAATCTCCTGATCCGCAATATTTGGAGTGTTTGCGACTGATGGGAGCTGAAGGCGATCGATAGCTACGACCATGACTACACCTTTGAATTAATCTGTCATAATTATAAGCGATTAGTTTAAGAGCGATCGCCCCTAAACAACGTGACTCAATACACTTCATCGTGAGTGCCAAGATCGATCAATAGAACTTTGGTATCAGATAAAAACTTAAACACTAATCTTTGTTCGTAGTTGATACTGATAGACCAATAGCATGAAAGATTTCCAGTCAATCATCGTTGGCACTCAACATCATTAGCTCGGCAACTGTAGCTGTTTGAGTATTGCCATTTTTATAGTTCTCTTCCGCCTCTCTAGCTCTGGCTAAAATTTGGTTGCGGCGGATCTCGATCGCTCTTTTGTTGAGAATTTCAGTAACAAAGAGTTGATCGTCAGGATCGAGAACTGAGATGGATTCTAAGATGCTTCCGACTGTTGTTGTTTGCATAGGATTGAATCAATTAATTGTTTGACTGCTCATTTTTTATCATACCAATTTGTTTGATCGGTTTATAATGCTGGCAATGCGATCGCCTTAAACACCATGACTCAAGCATTTAGTACCAAAGCTTCAATTACCAAATATTAGCGATCGCCCAAAGATTGTTAACGAGATGGTAATTAGGCTTTAGAAAGACCTTGTGCAATAATAAGTAAAATTCCAATGTTGTCTTGCCTACAGCGATCAATTTCCTAAATTCCGACATGAGCAAAAAATCCCTGACTGTATTTTTCTCGTATAGCCATAAGGACGAACTTTTGCGGGATGAGTTGGCAAAGCATTTGTCACTATTGCAGCGAGATGGCACGATTAGCGCATGGCACGATCGCCAAATTAGTGCAGGGACGGAATGGGCTAACGATATTGATTCAAATCTGAATGCTGCCGATCTGATTTTGTTATTGATTAGTTCCGATTTTTTGGCTTCGGAGTATTGTCATCAAGTTGAGCTAAAACGGGCGATCGAGCGCCATGAAAAGGGGGAAGCACGGGTAATTCCAATTATTCTCAGACCTTGCCGATGGCAAAGCGCTTGGTTTAGTAAGTTACAGTTATTGCCAAAAAATGGCGAACCTGTAACGAAGTGGGCGGATCGCGATGATGCGTTTACAAATATTGTGGAAGGAATCGAAAGGGCGATCGGTGAAATGCTCAAATCTGCTGTTGTGTCTGTTGCACCGCCAACAAAGCCGCCAGTTCAAAATGTCACACCTGTTGCAGAACCTATAATCAAAACGCTATCAGCGCCGCCAGTCCCAGAGGTCAAGAATAATCCTGTGGAATTGGTGAGTGCGAAGGGGATTGATTATCGTGAGTTGGAGAAATTATTAAAAAATAAGGAATGGCGATCGGCGGATGAACTGACGGCGAAACATATGCTGAAAGTGACGAATCGCGAAAGTCAAGGCTGGCTAAATGCGGAGTCAATAGAGATTTTTCCTTGTGAGGATTTACGGACGATTGATCAGTTGTGGGTGCATTACAGCAATAGTAAGTTTGGCTTTAGTATTCAGAAAAAACTCTGGTTAGAGTGCGGCGGGGAGATTGGCAAATACGATTATGAAGTGTGGAAAGAATTTGGGGCAAAAGTTGGTTGGTATCATCCACAAAATGATGACTGGAGGACGTATACTGAATTTATGAATGACACTAAAAATGCCCAAAATGCTCTCCCAGTAAGCCTCCCAGCACGACCAGAGGCTTGTAATGGGGTTCTTTTCTCGCATCCAGACTTGTGAACTGTAGCAGATAACGATTACAGCCCAATATTAAGCAATCGTTACAATCCCATTTCTACGACATAATCAGCCTTCCAGCGCTTTTGTTGCCTGTCGCCAAGAGCAAGGAAAAAGATAAAAGTAAAAAATATTTGTGATAATTTAATAATCAAGCGTAGGGGCAGAGCATTACCGCCACAATCTATAAATTTTTAGATCCATCCAATACGGTAATGCTCTGCCCTAAACCTCGAACATTCGCCGACCATCCCCAAACCGCCCTAAACCTCCAACATCCACCAATAATCCCCAAACCGCAGTCATGAATTATCGGTAACAGCGCAAAGGGTAGAGCATTTGCGGATCGAAATTGTAGAAGGGAGTTGCGAGATATCGGCGCAAATGCTCTACCCCTACAAAAATAGGTAACGGGGCTTTCGCCGTTGCCGCAGTCATCAATCAACCATAATATCAACGAAAAATTTACAGTAAGAATTAAATTCCCAACTTTCGTGAATTGGCAAATAAAAAGCGGCGTATTGCGCCGCTTTTTATTTGCTAGAAAAAAAGAAATTACTTAATGAACAGCATTTCTTGGTAAGTAGGCAATGGCCATAGGTCATCGGCAACTTCGCCTTCCAAGGCATCGACAGAAGCGCGAGTACCATCCATCAAAGGACGCACCGTGCCAGAAAGGAACTGCATATGATCTTCAACAGAAGCAAAGTCATGCTTGTTTAATGCATCAGCCAGCTTGCTTACAGAATCCATCATGGACTTAGTGAGAGCAGCCACCTTCTCAAGGCTCTCCTTGTCAAAATCAACACCAACTTCCTTCAAGCTAAGAGCAGTATTCGATAGATCGGTGAGATAGCGAGTAGCCGCAGGGTAAATTAAAGTCTTGACCATGCTAATAACCAGCTTAGCTTCAACTTCAATTGAGAGAATATACTGCTCAGCGTAGGTCTCAAAACGGCTAGCCAACTCAACTGGAGATAAAACATTCTCTCTGCTAAACAATTCTTCGATGTAAGATTCCTTGAGAACAGGTAATGCATCAGGGGTAGCACGAAGATTGGCTAAGCCACGCTCTACAGCGAGTTTATGCCATTCTTCAGAATAGCCGTTACCATTGAAAATTACTGCGCCATGAAGTTCCATTACTTCTTTGAGAACCAAAGTAATCGCCGCATTCAAATCAGCGCCCTTAGCCATTGCGCCTTCAAGCTTTTCAGCCATCCAGTCGAGAGACTCAGCAAGGATCGTATTCATGGCGACCAGAGGTCCAGCTACGGATTGATTAGAACCCACAGCACGGAACTCAAAGCGGTTGCCAGTGAAAGCAAAGGGAGAAGTACGGTTGCGATCGCCTGGATCTTTTGGCAAGATTGGCAAGGTGTCAACACCAATATTCATTGAGCTTCTGGCACTCGAACTCTTGAGGTCGCCTTGAAGAATTTGCTCGAATACATCCTCAAGCTGCGAACCTAGATACATCGAGATAATCGCAGGAGGAGCTTCATTTGCGCCTAAGCGGTGATCATTGCCAGCAGTTGCAACTACAGCACGGAGCAGAGGTCCATACTTATGAACGCCACGAATGACTGCACCACAGAAGACCAAGAATTGAGCATTCGCGTGAGGTGTGTCACCTGGGTCAAGCAAGTTACCTTGAGTAGAGTTGCCCACTGACCAGTTAACGTGTTTACCAGATCCGTTAATGCCTGCAAATGGTTTTTCGTGAAGTAAGCACATAAACCCATGCTTCTTCGCTGTGAAACGAAGCAGAGTCATGATCATTTGCTGGTGATCAGTTGCTACGTTAGCAGCTTCAAAAAATGGCGCAATTTCAAACTGTCCAGGAGCAACTTCGTTGTGACGAGTTTTGGCGGGAATGCCAAGACGATATAAGCGCTCTTCCACATCTTGCATGAAGACTTGAACACGCTCAGGAATTGCGCCAAAGTAATGGTCATCAAACTGTTGTCCTTTAGCCGATGGTTTACCAAACAAGGTGCGACCAGTTAGCAAAATGTCAGGACGAGCATTAGCAAAATTAGAATCGATCAAGAAATATTCTTGTTCAGCACCACAACTAGAGTTGAGGGGGGCAATATCTTTTTCACCCATCAGTTTCAAGACTTTGGTAGCAGCTTTATTCATGGCTGCATTCGATCGCAACAGTGGAGTCTTCTTGTCTAGAGCTTCACCAGTCCAAGATACGAAAACTGTAGGAATACAGAGGGTGGAACCATTGTCGGTTTCCATGATATAGGCTGGGCTAGTGACATCCCATGCTGTATAGCCGCGTGCCTCAAAGGTAGAACGGATACCGCCGTTGGGGAATGAAGAACCATCAGGTTCACCTTGGACAAGGACTTTACCTGCAAATTCGGTGATCGCTGAACCATCGCTTTGAACTGAGATAAAACCATCATGCTTTTCAGCAGTGATGTTGGTTAAAGGATAAAAGACGTGGGCGTAGTACAAAGCCCCCTTAGAAATTGCCCAATCCTTCATCGCTAAGGCGATCGCGTCAGCTACTGAGCTATCAAGAGTTTCTCCAGTTTGGATCGTTTTCTTGATTGATTTGAAGACTGGCTTAGGAAGGCATTCTTGCATCTTGCTCAAAGTAAACACATCGGTCGCCCACATTTCTTCCAAGCGCTTCGGTGCTTTCTTGGGCATTGGCTCGCGATTGGTGATCTGATAAATGGCTTGAATGCGCGACTCGTTTCCGCTCATGATTTTTTGTAGAAAATATTTTCGTTTAGCCGATCATACTAAAGATGGATTTTTCAAACGGGTAAAAAGGATACCGAATTGATGGCACTTCATTGATATATGCGAAAAAAAATAAATAATGAGCCAGTTACTTAGCTGTTGAGTTAGACTTTTTAGTGATCCACACTAACCAAAGCAACCCAGAAGCAACTCAGAAAAATGACCAACTTGTTTAATCTCCTCGCCGCATCTGATCCCCTTGTGTCTGGTTTTATCAGTCAAGAAATCGAAAGACAGCGTAATAGCATCGAACTGATTGCCAGTGAAAATTTCACATCCCTTGCGGTCATGGCAGCCCAAGGCTCAGTATTGACCAACAAATATGCTGAAGGTTTGCCATCTAAACGTTATTATGGCGGCTGTGAATTTGTCGATGAGATCGAATCGATCGCTATTGAACGGATCAAAGAATTATTCGGCGCAGCCCATGCCAACGTCCAGCCCCACTCTGGCGCACAGGCAAATTTTGCCGTATTCCTAACTTTGCTGAAACCAGGAGATACTTTCTTGGGGATGGACTTGTCCCACGGCGGACATTTGACCCACGGCTCGCCTGTAAATGTATCGGGAATGTGGTTCAACAAAATTCATTACGGCTTAAATAAAGAAACCGAGCAGTTAGATTTTGACCAGATTCGCGATCTCGCCTTGAAACACAAGCCCAAATTAATCATTTGCGGTTACTCGGCTTATCCAAGGATTATTGATTTCGCTAAGTTTAGAGCGATCGCTGATGAAGTTGGTGCTTACTTGATGGCAGATATTGCTCATATTGCGGGACTCGTCGCTTCTGGACATCATCCTAATGCGATTCCCTATTGTGATGTCGTCACTACCACCACCCACAAAACCTTGCGCGGTCCTCGTGGCGGTTTGATCATGACTCGCGATGCGGCGCTGGGCAAAAAATTTGACAAATCAGTTTTTCCTGGTTCCCAAGGCGGTCCCCTCGAACATGTAATCGCCGCTAAGGCTGTTGCTTTTGGTGAAGCATTACGTCCTGAGTTCAAGACTTATTCTGGACAGGTGATTGCTAATTCCCAAGCGCTTGCATCGCAATTACAGGAGCGTGGTTTTAAACTGGTTTCCAATGGTACTGATAATCATTTATTGTTAGTCGATCTCCGTTCCATCGGTATGACTGGTAAAGTCGCTGATTTATTAGTAAGCGGTGTGAATATCACGGCTAACAAAAATACAGTTCCTTTTGATCCTGAATCACCTTTTGTGACTAGTGGTTTGCGTCTTGGCTCCCCTGCAATGACTTCTCGCGGTCTTAAGGAATCTGATTTCCGTGAAATTGCCAATATCATCGCCGATCGCCTATTAAGTCCCGATAGTGATGCTGTCCAAGCCGATTGCATTGCTAGAGTTCAAACTTTGTGCGATCGCTTCCCACTTTATCCTGAACTAGATTATCCTGCGATCGGGGCGAAAGTACCTGCTTTGGCTGTCTAAACAAAATGTAAAGCAAATGAAAGAGGAAAATATACAATATTTTCTTCTTTCATTTGTTTATCTAAGATTTGTCTAAATAGATTTTATGTTTTTGGTTATGGCGGGTTTGAAATCAGATTGCTGTAAGTTATAGCCAATTACCAATCAAGATAAAAGAAGACCAAAAG
>JANMFC010000074.1:0-2237 GCA_031377675.1 Pseudanabaena sp. OTE_70b_metabat_355
GCGGGCAAAGCCCGCCCACACAAATTTGGGTTTTAATTGCACAAGTTGTTTATTTTTAATTCCTAATTAGTTTTTAGTTAGAAATCTAAACGATTTTTTAAAAATTTCTATGGATTTAGTTGAATTTCGACAGATTGCGGTATCCTATTCAACCAATCATCCATTTTTTTAATGATGTGATAGTGATACGGTATTAGTGAAATGAGATTTCCAGAAACTGCAAAATCAACTACTAGTTTGGCTTTTAGCCTTGGGCTAATTGTGGCAATTGTTGCGACAGGCTGGTATTACATCCTTTTGCCTTTCCAGAGACATCCCCAAAAACCTGCTTTTAGCAACGATCTTAAGGCTGCCCCAGCCCCTGTTTCACCGATCGCTACGATTAAAGTCCCTGCTATGCCGCAACCAACGGTCAAGGCAAGACCAAAACCAACTGATGCCAAATATTTAGGTAAAGTCAATGCCAATATTGGCTTAGTATTTCGGGCTGAGCCTAGTCAGTCGTCAAAAAATATTGGTGGAGCCGACTATAACACCAAGGTTGCGGTGATGAAAGAAACACCCGATCGCCAGTGGATATATGTCAGAAATGAAGCCACCAAAGAAGAGGGCTGGGTAAGATTTGGGAATATTACCAAAGAATAAAGGGTAAGGATTGAGGACACGAAGCGCCGCCAATCCTTACGATAATGAAAATATTTATCCAGAACTTAGGTGGACTAGATCGTGAACTTAGCCCAATTACTTACTCAAACCGCCGCTAAATATGCTGGCAAACCTGCAATTATCTTTGAGGGCAAAGTTTGGACTTACCATGATTTTTATGAGCAAGTGCAGCACTATGCATCCATACTCGATCGCTTAAACATCAAAAAGGGCGATCGCGTAGCCGTACAGTTACCAAAATCCATAGAATTTTTGTTTCTACATTTTGCCATTCTCAGCATCGGCGCGATCGCCTTACCCCTAAATCCCGATTATCGCCCCGAAGAAATTAGCTATTTTTTAACTGATTCGGGTAGCTCCCTATTTGTGACAACTAGCGATCGCTATGCTAAAGTTCAATCAGCGATCGCCCATTTATCAGAATTACAAGTTCTATTTCCCGAAGATATTCTCGCATTTCCTCAAATAGCATTTAGCCCCGAATATGCTGCCATAGATCATGATGTTGCCATGATTTGTTATACATCAGGCACAACAGGACGTTGTAAAGGTGCAGCGATTTCCCATCGGAATCTGATTGCGAATATCAAAGCGCTAAATCAGGCATGGCAATGGAGCGATCGCGATGTTTTATTACACGTTCTACCACTATTTCATGTGCATGGATTAAATGTCGCTACCCTTGGCTGTCTCTACGCAGGGGCGACAATGATCATGTTTGAGAAGTTTGAGCCGCACCGAGTTTGGGAAACGATCGCATCCGCAAAATGTACAGTCTTTATGGCAGTTCCTACTATCTATCAAAGATTAATCAATGAATGGGGAAAATTAGAATTTAAGCCAGATTTGAAAGCAATGCGTCTATTCATCTCTGGTTCCGCTCCTTTAAGTGACCAACAATTCTATCAATTTGAGAACTTGACGGGTTTTCGCATTCTCGAACGTTATGGCATGACCGAAACAGGAATGAATGCCTCTAATCCGATACACCATGACCATCGCAAAGCCAAAAGTGTCGGCTTTCCATTAGACTCTGTGGAAATTAGGATCATTGATCGCCACGGTGATGATGTCCAAAAATCTGAAGTTGGTGAAGTGTGGGTTCGCGGCGAAAATGTTTTTCAAGGCTATTGGGGTATGCCCGAAAAAACTGCGGAAGCTTTTGTGGATGGATGGTTTTGTACAGGCGATCTCGGCTTTCAAGATCCTGATGATAGCGATAGATTGTATTTAGTCGGTCGCGCTAAGGAGCTAATTATTACGGGTGGTTTTAACGTTTATCCTAAAGAGATCGAGAATGTTTTGGACTCCCACGCATCCGTAAAGGAATCCGCAGTGATTGGCTTACCCGATCAAGATTTTGGGGAAAGAGTAGTCGCAGCGATCGCGCTTAAAATCGAAATTAACATCGCGCCTGAAGTTTTAATCGAACATTGCAAAACTCGTCTTGCGTCTTACAAATGCCCAAAACAAATCTTTTTTGTTGAGCAACTTCCCCGCAACGCGATGGGAAAACTCCAAAAAAATATTTTGGTAGAACAATTTATCCAACATATTTAAAAATATAAGGA
>JANMFC010000101.1:0-30253 GCA_031377675.1 Pseudanabaena sp. OTE_70b_metabat_355
GTTTTGGGGGTTTATATTTAATTGCACCGAGGTACTTAATTTTGATTTTGCTGTAATGTATATTATTGCGTTTTGACGGTATAACTTGGACTTTTGGCGATCGCCCAGATCAAAACTAGAAATGTACAGATTCCTGCTAAATAAAGTGGATAACCATAAGATTGCGGATGAGCCTGATTGACGATTAAGCCAGCAATGATCGGACCAAAAGCGTTAGATATACTCAGATAGGATGAGTTTATCCCTAATATAGTCCCCTGTTCATCAGGACTAGCATTTAGCGAGATCAAGGCGCTAATCATCGGCTGCACAACTGAGTTGAGCAAGGAAAAGAACACACAAACCGCGACAAAATAAGTGACATTTTCCCAGATTGGCATCATTACAAAAGAAAGACTGCGAATCAATAATCCCAAAAATAGAATCTGCACCAATTGCAGACGTTTGGTCATCTGACTAATTCCCAAGGTCTGCATAATCACCCCCAAAACACCAAACAGTAAGAACATTAGCGTGAGGGCTTCACTATTTTGTTTGAGAACCACCGTAAAGTAGGGCTGAAAGGCGAAAGTAAACAGAGTGAATGTTAGCCCCGTGAAAAAGTTAATCATCAACAAAATACCGATTCTCGGCATGAATAGCCCTGTAATCAATTTGTCTAAACCAAGGTCAAAGATATTTTGGGCTTTTGGAGATTTTTCTTTGAGGGTTTCGGGCAAAAAGAAGATGGTAATGAATAGCGCGATCGCCGCGATTACCCCTGCCACCAAAAAAGAAGCGCCAAAGGATTCACCCAACGGGGTTGATTTCGCTGCCTTTTGAGCGAGTAAGCTAATCGCTGGACCAAGAATAAAACCTAAACCAAAAGCGGCTCCATTGATGCCAAAAGCCTTGGCGCGAGTTTCACGAGTAGTAACATCCGAAATCACCGCCTGAGCCACAGAAGCATTGCCGCCAGTAATCCCATCTAAAAATCTTGCTAAAAAGAAGATCGCAGGAGTTGCGGCTGTCCCTGCCAGCAGATTGGCGATCACGGTTCCTGCCAAACTGATGATCAATAGTGGTTTGCGCCCAAAGCGATCGCTAAGTTTACCGATGATCGGTGTGGCAAAAAATTGAGAAATTGAGTAGATTGCAAACAGTAGACTAGTTTGGAAATCATCAAGCTTGAACTGTCTACCATAAAGATACAAAACAGGGATAAGAATCGTAAAACTCAAGGAGTTAGTAAAAGAAATAAGGGCGATAATCCAAAAATTACGATTCATGCACTTGAAGTTAATATTCCTTGTTTATATTACAGCGCTTTGCGCTTAATTAAAACCCAGAGAAATTCTTAAAAGCGGCGCAGAGCGCCGCTTTTAAGAATTTCTCTGCACTACTTAAAGCCTCAATAGGCTGCAATAAAAAAGCAATAAAAAAGCTCGCAATGCGAGCTTTTTTATTAAATACCACCACCTTCAGAAAATCCTTCATAATCGCGAGCGATATCCATCTCAGAATGATCGGCGGGTGTGAGATGACGAGGACGCACATATTTCAGTAATTCTGAATCAATCAGATAGCTATTGATGGGATGTAAAGCATGGGATTCAGCATTTCTTTCTAGCTGCTCCACACGATTAATCAGCGATCGGATCACATCTCCCTCTGGATCAGGGACTTGAAAATGATCGAGAGCCGATACTTTTACACCATGACGATGCACAATTCGGCCAGGAATGCCAACTACGGTGCAATCGGGAGGAACGCATTTAAGGACGACAGAGCCAGCGCCAATGCGTGAATTGCTGCCAATCTCAATGTTACCCAAGACCTTAGCTCCAGCACCAATCACCACGTTATCGCCAAGGGTGGGGTGACGCTTGCCTGATTCTTTGCCCGTACCGCCAAGAGTTACACCTTGATAAATCAACACATAGTCACCAACGATCGCCGTTTCACCAATGACCACGCCCATGCCATGATCAATAAATGCACCCTTGCCAATCCTTGCCCCAGGATGAATTTCGATGCCCGTTAAAAATCTGGCGAATTGCGAGATCATGCGGGGGATAATCGGCATTTTGAGCGTATTTAGCCAATGGGCAAAGCGATATAAGGCGATCGCATGAAGTCCAGGATAGCAGAGCAGTACCTCTAGCCAGTTACGCGCCGCAGGGTCACGTTCAAAGATAATTGCGAAATCGGTTCGCAGCGTTTTGATGATGTTTTTCAACGGTTTTAAAACCTTTTTAACTTTAATAAATTGAAGTTTGCAAACTTGACTTTTTAGTAAGTATCTAGGCGCAATTAAATATAAAACCCAAAAGCTGTAGCGCACGCTGCGCGTGCGCTACAGCTTTTGGCTCTGGTTTTTAATTATGACCAGCTACTTATGCGTTTTAATCTGCGACTACTGGCTTTAAGATCCTAGCGGATATTTTGTATCATCCGTAACTACCTTTTGGCATGACTAAGGGCTAAAAAATTCTTGGTATCTTGCCAAATGCTATCTAGATCATTGCCAAGGGCGTGATCATCATCTAGTAATTTTAAAGTAACTTGCGATCGCCTTTTGGCAAATTCTTCACTGAGAGCGGCGGGGACAACATCGTCATGCACGCCATGAAAGATCAGCATTGGTAGCGATCGCGTTAGGTTGTCTTCAGAATAATTTTGAGCATCGACAAAAAATTGAAATTGTAAATTTACGTTGCGTTTCAATCCGTAATGATAAAACTCGCGATCGCCATCAGCTTGCCATTTCGCAACATTTTCCGCGCCTAAAGCCTTGGCAATCCTCTGACTAAAGCCAAAGGCTGGGGCTAATAGCACGATTTTTTGGACTAAAGGATTTTGCGCGGCAAGTTGGATCGCCAAAAATCCACCGAGGCTAGAACCAATCACCACCAGTGGCTGATCATTACTCAGATAAGTGAGATTAAGGTAAGCAAGTTGCTCGGAAAGTGTCACTGTCGAAAAGTCAGTGAGATTGAGATCGGGAACATCCAAAGCTAATCCTAGTTCGGCAAACTTTTTTTGCATATATCTAGCTTTGGTAGACTGTGGACTAGAAGCAAAGCCATGTAAGTAGAGATAATTCATATCGCAGGAATTGGGGGAGCCAGAAATATATGTATTGGAGAATACAGATTCTTTGTATACATTTCACCTAAGTTGGGGATGAATTATTCCAAAAAAGTTAATAAATACATCCTAAAACATTAGTGTTTCAGGGCAATGTTAAGTAAGCATAACTAAATATAAAACCCAAATAAGCAGAATCGCCAGCTTTGAGGGCGATTCCGCTTATTTGGATTCTTGGTTTTATTAAGCCGAGGTACTTATTGATAGTTATATTTGGGACAAGCTAGGGTTCGCAAATGATTATTAGGTGAGTTTAAGTGTCATAAACTTATGGAAGCAAATCTGAGAAACCCATACAAATTATTGCGTCTCATTACTGAAAAAGATTTAACGGGTTGTTTGTCGATATCCAGTCCTCACGATGCTTCGGTTTCGTGGAAACTGTATGTTGGTGGGTCACGCATTTACTTTGCTACGGCGATCGGGGGCGGTTGTCAGCGCGTTTATTCGCTCTTGCAACAAATGAATTTAACTATGTCACTACCTAGCCTTAGTGAAGACAAATCAGAATATGAAACTCTGTATCAATGGTATATAGAAAACCATATATCTCTGACTGATTTTCGGCGCATTCTTCTCAATCTCTCCAGAGAAGCACTCATTCAAGCGCTCTCGTACAATCAAGCTCAAATAAAATTTGAACAAAATTCCTGCGTTAAACCTGTTCTAATTGCTGCCCCATTGTCGGATCTGATTAAACCAGTTGCTAATCATCTAAAATTTTGGCAAAATATTCACAACTATATAGCTTCCCCTTTTTCGCGAGTCTATCTCGATCAGTCTAAGGTTAGAGATTTCAAGGCTTTTTGGAATAACGCGAATGATTCATCGGGCAGTACACAAACTGGGGGAACCGCAATTCAAAATGTGGGATTATCGGTTTGGCTTAAAACTTTAGAGCAAAAGCTGACTATCTACGAAATTTCTAGCCAGTTGCAATTGCAAACCCATGTTTTATCACAATGGTTAGGTTTTTTAATTGAGAAAAAAATTTTAGAGATCTGTCAACCTAAACCCAATCTAGCGATCACATCTGAGTGTGAAACTGAGCCTGAGATTAAATCATTAATTGTTTGCATTGATGATAGTCATACTGTGCAACATCAGGTTAGAAAGGTTTTGGAAATGTCTGGATTTGAAGTGTTGGGAATTACTGAGCCAAGCACCTGTTTGACAGCATTGGTAAGGCAAAAACCAGCATTGATTTTAATGGATATTACTATGCCAGAAATTGATGGTTATGAGCTATGCAAGATGCTACGCCAATCGCGACATATGCGAAATGTACCCATAGTGATGTTTACGGGGAAAGATGGTCTAATTGATCGAATGAGAGCGAAACTTGTTGGAGCCAATGGCTATATTACAAAACCCGTTAACGCCGAAAAGCTGATTGCAAAAGTACAACACCTGATTCATACTTCTTCAAGTCCAATCAATCAATTTGAAGTTGCTAATAAAAGAGAGATCATATGAAAACGGTACTTGTTGTCGAGGACGGACGCGCCGAACAGCAGCTAATTTCAAGCTTGTTGTCACGTTCTGGGTTTGACGTAGTTTTACAGGGAAATGCTGAAGACGCTTGGCAATGGCTATCAAATCATATGTTGCCAAATTTGATTGTTTTAGACGTGATTATGCCAGGACAAAGTGGGTTGGATCTGTGTCGCAATATTCGTGATCATGAGAAATACAAACAGATTCCCATTGTTTTTTGTACTTCTAAAGATCAAGAATTTGATAAGTTTTGGGCTTTGAGACAGGGTGGGAATGCTTATTTGACTAAACCTTTTGCCCCGAAAGAATTATTAGACACGGTTTATCAGCATGTTAATTAAGTGGGAATAAGATGATTCAAGAATACTGTAGGCTTAAAATTTCGCCTTTATTAAGGATAGTCATCCCCGTTAGTTCTGTTGACGAAGTTATCCAATT
Source organism: Pseudanabaena sp. OTE_70b_metabat_355 (assembly GCA_031377675.1). Taxonomy (GTDB): domain Bacteria; phylum Cyanobacteriota; class Cyanobacteriia; order Pseudanabaenales; family Pseudanabaenaceae; genus Pseudanabaena. Next base: position 5,065 of record JANMFC010000101.1, read on the forward strand.
GCGATCGCAGGATATCAGCCCGATTCCAGGGTTGCAGTCTTCTTTGATGGGGATTACAAATCAACGCGGGAAATTGCTTTGGGTTCTAAATTTGGAGCATTTTCTGCGATTGCAACCGAGTCCTTTGGGCAAGCCAATTATCGCGATCGCCATTCATACTCAGATAGGCGATATGGGCATACGCCGTTTAGCTTGTGTAGTCAAGGAGATCGAAGAAATTATTACCCTTGATTCTCAAAAATTTTCACCAGTGCCATCTAATTTACCGCCTCGCGCTAGAGCCTTACTATCGAGTTTGGTGAGAGTAGATAAAAATACCTATGGATTGTTGAACGTAAATGAGATGTTTCGACTTTTAAATCCTAGTGCGGCGGGGCAGACAGCGATCGCTGAACTTGCAAATGTCTCAACTGCATAGGAATTAAGAGATCCCCCTCAATCCCCCTTAAAAAGGGGGAAGAAGAAAATTCTCCCCCCTTTTTAAGGGGGGCTGGGGGGGATCTAAACAATTCTTAAATGGCTTCTAACGATTCCTGTTTTTCTCAAATTAAATATCACCTTGTATTCACTCACTCCCCCATAACTACCATGACTCAAACAAATGATACTTTAACTTCAACATCTCCAAATTCTAATGGAAATGGAAATTCTTATCAATCCAATGATCCGATGGCACAGATTCTCTATGCTTACGATCTGGAAAGTCGCGGTGATATCGATGCCGCAAAGAATATCTATCAGCAGATCATCGAACAGGATCATGATGGAACTTATGCAGCGATCGCTAGCAAGGCGATCGCTGCAATGGGTAATTCGCTAGTAAACCCATCTACCGATGTATCAGCAGTCTCACCTCAATATTCGCCATCACCACCATTAGAAGGCGATATTCCAGAAAAAAATGTTCAATCTAAGAAGGAGGAAAAGTCTAAAAAGACTAAATCTACTCAAAAATCATCCTCATTTAGCTGGTTCTATGATTTACCCGTCGGACGCAAGCAATTTACAGCTTTAATTGCCTCAGAACTTCTATCCCTTTCACTAGTCGGCTTTGGTGCGTTCCTAATTGGCAGATCGTTACAAGATCAGCTATTCAAACAGGCGCAGTCCGAAGTGTCGGTTATGGATATCAACTACAACATCAAAATCAATCAAATGGGTTTTGGGTTTCGGGGACAGTCGGACAACGTGGCTGTAATTGCGGCGGCGACTACCTATGCCAGTAAGCAGCCACTCCCTGCTCCATTAAAAGAACAGGTTAAGAAGATTCTGGAAAATGAAATTAAGGCGCGGAAAATTGAATATGCGACTCTCGTTGGTGCTGATGGCAAAGTAATTGTTAATGCTAATAGCGATCGCACAGGGCAAGATTTTGATCCGAATAATTTGGTTGGAGACATTCTCAAAGAGCCGAATCAAATTAAAGCTACGGCGATCGTCAGTGGTGATGAAATACAAAAAGAAATGCCACCTTTGCCTGATGGATTTACGCCCACAGACTCGGTGATTCGCTACACGGCTACTGCTGTCAAAGATCCGACTAGTCAGAAAACAATTGCCGTATTGATTTCGGGTGATATTGTCAATAAAAAAATGCCGATTGTCGAAAATACCATTAAGGCTCTAGCGACAACTGGTCAGACTACTGGTCAAACTACTGGCAAAAAAGGATTAGGCGGCTATAGTGCGGTTTATTATCGTAATCCGTCAGGGGGATTTGCGATCGCCACTTCTGCGGAACAAGCTAACTATGAGTCCAGCGTTCCTAATTTGAGTATTTCGGGAGCGGAGGCGGATAATTTACTCAGTCGAGCGGCTGCCGCAGAAAATGGACAAACGGTAACAGGTCGAGTTTTAGTCGGTAATACTTATTACACAATGGCGGCTAGAGCAGTTCCCAATCGGATTATAGAGACCGATAAGGGGGGCGTACCCAAATATGGTAATGCGCCTGTTGGTATCTTAGTGCGCGGCACGCCTGAAACAGAAATGAATGATCTCCTCCAACGCACATGGATTATCCTCGGTCTTTCATCGATAGTCGTGATCATTCTCGATATTTTACTGGCAAGGTTTTTGGATAAAGTCGTCACGAAACCTGTACAGGCGCTTACGCCGATCGCCAAGCGATTTACTTCGGGCGATCGTAAGGTACGCGCCGAGATTTTTGCTAATGATGAAATTGGTGAATTGACGCGATCGTTTAATAGCATGGCGGACAACATTGAGATGTCTGAACAGGCTCTGGCGCAAGAATCCTTTCTCAAAGAACAGGAAGCGGAGATTCAACGCAAGGAAAAGGAATTATTGCAAAGGGAAGTTATTAATCTGCTTCTAGAAATTGAAGGAGCGCAAAAAGGTGACTTGACCGCCGAAGCAAAAGTAACAGATGGTGTGGTTGGCTCGATCGCTGACGCATTTAATGCCACAATTCGGAAGTTAAGAAAGCTGGTGGAAGAAGTGAAATCCACGGCGGTTCATGCAGAATCTTTGGCAAAGGAAAGTGAGAACTCAGTACAGAAATTCTCAACTGCTTCCTTGGCGCAATCTGATGGTATCGCTCAAGCGCTGGAAGCAGTGGAACAGAATACTCACTCGATCGCTCAAGTTGCCAAATCGGCTCAGGATGCGGCAAATGTGGCAAGAAGAGCGGCGATCGCGGCGCGAGATGGCGACATCAAAATGGATCGTACCGTCGGTAGTATCAAAGCGATTCGTTCTACGGTGGCGGCGACATCGAAAAAAATGAAGCAATTGGCGGAATCATCCCAAGAGGTATCGCAAATTGTGGCGATTATTTCTGGTATTTCCGAAAAAACTAACTTACTTGCTTTTAATGCTTCCATTGAAGCAGCCAGAGCAGGCGAAAATGGACAGGGCTTTCGGGTAGTTGCTGATGAGGTGCGCCGACTTGCCGACCGAGTTACCGATGCGACCAGAGAAATTCAATTGTTGGTGACAAATATTCAACAGGAAACCACCGAGGTTTTAAAGGCGATGGAAATTGGAACTGCTGAGGTTGTCGCAGGTACACAATCGGTAGAAGAAACTAAAGATACACTCAAGGACTTAGCTGAGCTAAGCCAGACAATTGACAACTATCTCCAGACCATTTCTAGTAGTACGATTTCTCAAACCCAAGTCTCTGAGAAGGTAAACGCAATTATGGAGAATGCCAATGCGATCGCGCAGTCCACAGCCACCGATACGCAGGGTGTAGTTGATTCCTTGCAAGTACTCGTGGGTGTGGTCGAAGAATTGCAGACATCAGTACGTCAGTTCCGTTTAGAGAAATAGAATCTGTAGGGGCAATTCATGAATTGCCCCTACGGTAATTTGAATTTTAGTTATAGTTTTAGGTCTAATATCTATGAGAACACTAAGTCCAGAAACACTTAAAGAGATTACGATTGAGACTCGTCAATGCTTTCTCGATGAAGATGCGCCTAGTTATCTAGCCCAACTTCAAAAAGGATTAAGCCAACTGCAATCAGGACAACCAGACTATATCCTTTTGATGCACGCCGCGCATTCCCTTAAAGGTGGTTCGGCGATCGCTGAACTGAGCAGCTTGAGCGCACTAGCCCATAAACTAGAAGATATGCTAGAGATTTTGCAACATCATGAATTTTGCGATCGCGCTACGATTGCGGAAGTGCTTAGCCTTGGCATTGATGAAGTTGCATCAGTACTTTCTCAAGCGATTAGTTTGCCGAGTAATTCATTGATTGACCTTAAGGTTGATTTAGAACTTTTACAGAAATTAGATGATCTACTCGCAATCGTGCAGAATCCCGAAGACTATCCAACCAAAAGCCCTGATCCATCATGGGAGGCTAGCTATTATCCAAAAAGTCAGCCCGTAAGTCAGCTCAAAGAAAATCTCCCAACCCAGCCCCAATCAAATATCAATGCGATCGCTATATCCGCCTTAGAAAAGAACCTAGAAACTTGTATTCAGCAGTTAGAGTTGCAATTAACGACAACTTTTTTGAATTTATCTGAATCCAAAATTAAAGAAGAACTACAATATTTTTGCGATGAATGTCTAATGCTGGGCGATACGCTCAAACTTGATTGGCTAGTCTGTATCGTCGAACCATTTGAGTCGGCTTTGCAAAAAGGGACTGAAATCACCAAATTATTACCAAATGTACAGATCGTTATTGATGATTTGCGATCGCAGCGTAATCAATATCTTTACGCCACGACCTCTAGTCAAGTCTTAGCGATCGCCAATCCAGTTGTTGAAGTAATTCCTAAAGTTGAAGCAATTTCATATTTACGGATTCCATCAACGCAGGTTGAAAGCATGACTAATACTGTTGCAGAAATGATCCTGCGCCACGAAAGATTACTAAGGCAACAACAGCAGCTAGGACAGACCAATAAAAACTTACAGGCGCTTGTAATGCAAATGATTCCTTTACAGGAGCAAGTGCAGACTATTTATGATCAATTGACTTTTGTACAACCAAATAAAAATGTTAACGATGATTTAAATAATATCAATGATCCAGATGATATAAGTTCTGACTTTGACCAATTGGAATTAGATCAATATTCTTCTTCTCATATCACATTACAAAATTTGCAAGAAGTATTATTACGTGTTCGAGAAAGTCGATCTGATATTGATCTTAGTTATCGCGATCTCGGTGAAGAAATTGAGTATTTAAGACAAGATTTAGATCGACTTTATGAACAACTCACTCAGTCGAGACTTGTGCCGTTTAAAACTCTTGCATCAAGATTTATTCCTCAACTTAAACGTCTTTGCCAAAAATATAATAAACAAGTTGATCTGATTATTCAGGGCGAAGAAATTTTAATCGATCAAGTGGTTTTAGAGCAGTTACAAACTCCGCTTAATCATTTATTAATTAATGCTTTTGATCACGGTATAGAAACTACGGAAGCTAGATTAGCCTTAGGTAAATCTGAGGTAGCTATAATTCGGCTCAGTGCAGTTATGTCAGGAAATCAAGTGATTATTTCCCTCAAAGATGATGGTGAGGGCCTTGATCTTGAGAAAGTCTATGCAAAAGCCGTTGCAAAAAATATTTGTCCCGCCGAAATACCCATAAATAAAATTCCTCGTCAAGAAATTATTAACTTTATTTTTCAGCCTAATTTTTCCACTCGCAATATTGTTAGTGATATCTCTGGGCGCGGCATGGGACTGGATATAGTGCGATCGCAAATTAATCGTTTGCGTGGCAGTATTCAAGTTGATACAGTCCAAGGTCAGGGTACTAATTTCACATTACGATTGCCGATTGGCTTAAGTTTGGTAAATTTACTCATTTGTGCAATTGGTGAGAATTTGATTGCGATCGCCGCAAATGATGTGTTAGATATTTTCCCTCATACGGAAGTGAAAACTTCTACTCAAAAAACTAAGCAGAACAATGTATTGGAAATTTCATGGCGTAAACAATCTATTCCACTATTAGATCTAAATGAATTTTTAGCCTATGGTAAGAAAATTGATGCATCGATTATGCCAAAGGTGTGTTTGGTGTTAAACCGCAATGATTCACCAATCGCTATAGCGATCGGTTCTATTATTGAAGAGCGCCAGTTAATTATCAAACCTTTTGATAGCACTGTTAAAGTACCTAGCTATCTAACGGGTTGCACGATTTTAGGCACTGGACAAGTCGTACCCGTTTTAGTTCCTGACAATTTGCAATTTCTTCTACGCGAAAATATTTCTAGAAAAAATCAAAATCTACCTATAAATTCTGATCAAAAACCTAATTCACAATCTAATCAAAACACAATCAAAACCCAAACTATTTTAATTGCTGAAGATTCGATCGCCACTCGAAATATGTTAGAACAAATCCTCAAGCAATTAGATTTTGAAGTTATCACCTGTCGGGATGGTCAGGAAGCACTTGATATGCTGATTCGCTCTCAGGGCAGGATTAGTATGGTAATTTCCGATGTGGAAATGCCAAGATTAAATGGATTCAATCTACTGCAAACAATTCGTTCTGAACAGAACTGGACAAATATCCCCGTGGTTATGTTGACTTCTCGTACAGGCGATCGGCATCGCGCCAAAGCGATTAGTCTTGGTGCTAATGGCTACCTGAGTAAACCAATTGTCATAGGAGAATTAATAGACTGTCTTGGTAAATTTCTCAGCTAAAAAATCATGTTGGAAGTGCGTGATGTCAAACGATTTTTACAAACCTTAGAACGCTTTAAAAAAGCATTTCCTAAGCATAGAAATGATAAACTATATGGAGCCGTAGCAGCAATTAAAATATGCAAGTTTCCGACAAACCAAATACTAATTCCTTATCTCCTGATTCTTCCATTATTTCTCCTAGCTTTGACAGTAAAAATCCCCCTAATCCCCAATTAATTGATGCTTGTGTGCATTGCGGTTTTTGCCTATCTACTTGTCCTAGCTATCGCATCCTTGGCAAAGAAACTGATTCTCCCAGAGGACGCATTTACTTGATGGATGGGATTAATGAAGGTGATATCCCTCTGTCTCCTGCGATCGCCGAGCATTTTGACACCTGCTTAGGATGTTTAGCCTGTGTTACGACTTGCCCTTCAGGAGTGCAGTATGACCAGCTAATCGAGGCAACTCGCGCTCAAGTACAACGCAACCATCCGCGATCGCTACCTGAGCAATTATTGCGTCAATTTATCTTCTCGACATTTCCCTATCCCCAACGTCTTCGCGTTTTGCTTGCACCGCTATTTGCCTATCAGAAATTAGGTTTACAGAAGCTATTGAGATCGCGTAATTGGCTAGAAAAATTTCTGCCGAAACAACTAGCCGCAATGGAATCTTTTTTACCAAAATTAACATCTCAATCCTTTCAAGATATTTTCCCTGAAGTCATTCCCGCGAATGGAACAAAACGCTATCGAGTGGGAATGTTATTGGGATGTGTACAGCGTGTATTCTTGCCAGAGGTGAATAATGCGACCATGCGTGTATTAACAGCCAATGGTTGTGAAGTCGTAGTTCCTAAATTGCAAGGTTGTTGTGGAGCTTTATCGCATCATCAAGGACAGGAAGCACAGACGCTGGAATTAGCAAAACAAACTATTGATGTTTTTTCTGATTTAAATCTGGATGCAGTTCTGATTAATGCGTCAGGTTGTGGACATACACTTAAGGAATATGGGCATATTCTCAAAGACGATCCTGTTTATGCGGAGAGAGCGAAGGAATTTTCCCTAAAAGTGAAAGATGTTCAAGAATTTTTGGACAATGTTGGTTTGACGGCAACCTTATCGCCATTGCAAGATCAACCCTTAGCGATCGCCTATCAAGATGCTTGTCATATGCTACATGGACAAAAAATCAGTCTAGAGCCACGCCGTTTATTGCGCCAAATTCCTAATGTGATCCTAAAAGAGTCCGTTGATGCTGCTCTTTGTTGTGGAAGTGCGGGGATTTATAATATTTTGCAGCCAGAAGTTGGGCATGAGTTGGGAGAGATGAAAGTAACTAATCTCACTGATACTGGCGCACAGGTGATTGCATCGGCAAATGTGGGATGTATTACTCAAATTCGTAAGCATTTGGATTTGCAGAATAAGAAAACTTTGTTAATGCATCCTATGGAACTATTGGACTATTCTATTCGCGGGCAGAAAATTTGATGATCAAAATGGATGTTCACTATATGGACATCTGCAAAGATGTAGGGGCAATTCATGAATTGCCCCTACATCTTTGCCACTACATCTTGGTGTCACCCTCAATTAAAAAAGCTAAAGCTTTTGACTTTGATTCCTAAGACACGACCATAAGACTACCCGAAAGTCTTCTAAACGCAAGGCGTTCATTTTCGATATCCACAAAAATAGTGTCACCGTCAACATAGTCACCGCGTAAAATTCCCTTCGCAATTTGAGTCTCAAGCTGACGCTGAATGATCCTTTTTAAAGGACGCGCCCCATAAACTGGATCGTAGCCAACTTCAGCAATGAAGTCTAATGCTGCATCCGCAAGTTTCAGGGTCATGCGCCGATCGCTTAGTCTCTGCTCTAAACGCTGAACTTGTAGCTTGACAATACGGCGTAACTCATCACGGCGTAAGGCATGGAAGATCACAATTTCATCAATGCGGTTGAGGAATTCAGGACGGAAACTCGATCGCATGGAATCCATGACCCTCTCACGCATTTCTTCATGGCGCGAGTCATCTCCCGCAATATCGAGAATAAACTGCGATCCGACATTGCTAGTCATGATGATAATTGAATTCTTAAAGTCAACGGTGCGACCTTGAGAATCAGTAACGCGACCATCATCGAGAATCTGCAACATGATATTAAATACATCAGGATGTGCTTTCTCAATTTCATCAAAAAGAATTACCGCATAAGGACGGCGGCGCACTGCTTCCGTAAGTTGACCACCTTCTTCATAACCGACATAGCCAGGGGGCGCTCCGACTAATCTCGAAACGCTATGTTTCTCCATATATTCTGACATATCGATCCGTACCATCGAATCTTCAGTATCAAATAGATAGGCGGCGAGAGCTTTGGCAAGTTCGGTTTTGCCGACACCAGTTGGACCCAAAAAGATAAAGCTGGCGATCGGACGATTGGGATCGGCGAGTCCAGCCCTAGAGCGTTGGATGGCATCCGCGATCGCTGTAACCGCTTCTTCTTGACCAACTACGCGATCGTGCAGCACATCTTCCAGTTGCAAGAGCTTCTCTTTCTCTGATTCCACCAGTTTGCTGATGGGAATACCAGACCATTTGGAAATAATTTCGGCAATGTCTTCTTCAGTGACTTCTTGACGTAATAGCGATCGCCCTGAAGTTTGGGCTTCTTTGAGATTGACCTCACCGAGATCTAGTTGGCGCTGCAATTCAGTTAATTTGCCATATTTGAGTTCTGCAGCTTTGCTGAGATCATATTCCCGTTCCGCTTGTTGAATCTCCACATTGACATGATCGATATCGGCTTTGAGTTTGCGAATATTATCGATGACCTGTTTTTCCGCTTCCCACTGCGCTTTGAGCGTAGTTTGTTCTTCTTTGAGATCGCCAAGTTCACGATGCAATTTTTCTAGACGCTCTATAGACTCGCGATCGTTTTCTTTTTTCAGCGACAGACATTCCATTTCTAGCTGAATCACCTTGCGATTAATTTCATCAAGGGCTTCAGGTTGGGAAGTAATTTCCATTTTCAACTTCGCCGCCGCTTCATCAACAAGATCGATCGCCTTGTCTGGTAAAAAGCGATCGCTGATATAGCGATTAGAAAGTGTCGCCGCCGCTACTAGCGCCGTGTCAGAGATTTTCACACCATGATGTAACTCGTAGCGATCGCGCAAGCCGCGCAAAATTGAAATCGTATCTTCAACATTAGGTTGATCAACGTAAACTTGTTGGAAACGACGTTCTAGAGCCGCATCTTTTTCGATATATTTGCGGTATTCATCGAGAGTCGTCGCACCGATACAACGCAACTCACCCCTCGCCAACATTGGCTTCAAGAGATTACTGGCATCCATTGAGCCTTGAGTCGCACCTGCACCAACTACGGTATGAATCTCATCGATAAACAGAATGAATAAACCATTAGATTCGGTAACTTCCTTCAGAACCGCTTTTAGCCTTTCTTCAAATTCACCGCGATATTTTGCCCCCGCAATCAAAGCCCCCATATCCAGCGCGATCAACTTGCGATCTTGCAAAGACTCAGGCACATCACCACTAATAATCCGTTGGGCTAAACCTTCAGCAATAGCCGTTTTACCCACCCCTGGTTCACCGATTAAGACAGGATTATTCTTAGTGCGGCGCGACAAAATCTGGATGGTGCGGCGAATTTCATCATCGCGACCAATTACAGGATCGAGTTTGCCCTCCCGCGCCAATTCCGTAAGATCGCGACCATATTTAGTCATCGCTTCATATTTATTTTCGGGGTTTTGGTCACTCACTTTTTGTTTGCCTCGGACTTCCTGAATGATTTTACGCAGCTTGCCTTCATCAAGTCCCATCTCTTTGTATAAAGTTTTTCCGAAGCGATCGTCTTTGCTGTAGGGCAGGAGAATATGCTCAATCGAAATAAAATCATCCCCAAAGGTTTTGCGTTCCTTTTCAGCGCGATCGAGTAGGACATCTAAGTTACGACCTAAATAAACCGCACTATTTGCGTCATCGCTAGAACTCGACACTTTGGGTTGACGGTTAATAAACTCATCAGTGCGATCGCGCAAACTCTGAATACTGATTCCTGCTTTGCTAAAAATACTGGCAGCTAGCCCATCTTCCTCTAGTAATGCTTTTAGTAAATGTTCGGGTTCGATCTGTTGTTGTTGAGCCGCCTTCACCACATCAGGAGTTCTGGCGATCGCGGCAAATGCTTTTTCGGTAAATTGATTGGGGTTAGTTGGTTGCATCGCAGTTACTTCCTATGGTTGGCTGACTTCTTAAAAAATTACATTCCATGTCTGTAAATATCTTAATCTGTCTAGCTTTTTAGGGAGATCGGTTCTACCTTGCCAAATAGGGCGTGTTCCCGTACCTTATTTTGCGATTAACCAAGACTGTAAGTCAGCCAAACTTCCAAAATCTAAAAGCGCCTCACTCAAATCCTCAATCACAGTCAGAGGCAAACCTGAAATTGATACCAGTAACTCGTCAGGCAAATTACCAAATCGCTTAGTCAAAATTCGCACAACAAGATTAACTGCTTCTTGCTCACGTCCTTGCACAAGCCCTTGCTCTAATCCCTGTTGTTTGATTTCTCGATAAACTCTCGTTTCCTGTAATGTGATACCCAGCATAGTTTCTACCTCCTGTTGACTTAAATTTTCAAACTTGTAAACCATAATCGTTGTCACCATGTCTATTATGGCGCGACTTAATGGTTGTTCAGAAATATTTCTTTGTAATAGATGCCTTGCTTCGGCTGGCGCTTGGCTCTCGTCAACCGTAGTTAAGACCATCAGCGCTACCCAGATCGGCAACTCACGAATCAAAGCGATATGCCTCAGCATTGGGTGGTGATGATGTCAAAAGTTGAAATAGTAGTGGTGGAAATTGCTGAAATAATTTGTAAAATATGGAATCGCGCCGCATTAAATGTGTTTCTCTAACTTTATTTGAGTCAAGTTAAATTTACAGGTTTCTGTTAAGAAAAATAAACAGAGTTCATCAAAGTTACATAAATCTACATATCAAGCAAGGGTTACAGAACATGAATATAAGCTTAAAGAAATTTAGTGCATTTAATCTAAATGCGTATATTTACTGATTAATGCAACTGCAAACGATCTTTTAGGGCTTTAGGGGCTAGCTTAAGTAAGTATAAATACTCAAAAAACTAGCCTCAAAAAAGCAACTCTGAAGAAAATATTAAGCGATCCCCATAGTGGCAAATTATCTATCAAAATGAATATATTCAAAACGGAGCCAGCTTATATAAAGGCTCTAAATTTAAAAACCAACTTAATAAACCCCAAAAAAATAAGTGGCTTCTAAAGACAAAAGGTGATTTTTGCCTAATCTTTAGAAGCCGCTTATTTTTTGAACATTCTTTGTGATTTCATGTTTTAGGTTTACTTTCTTTACAGATACGGTCAAAAACTAAGTATTTACCATGCTTAATCCTATAAACTTAACTAGAATGGTATAAAAATATGTGTGATTTGGCTTGGTTTAAATTACTTAAACCAATTATAAAGAAAATATTAAGCGATCCCTGTTTTGGTATAGAGTCTAGCAAAATATAAATCATTAAAACGGAATCGGCTTATTTAAAGATTCTGAATTTCAATACTAATTTAAGAAAAATTCATATAAATAGATGGCTTGCCCCGAAAAGTAAAGTTACTCAAGTAATTTTACTTTTTAGGAGTAAGTCATTTATTTTTTGTTTTCAGAAAGTGCTTTTAAAGTTTCATTTATTTATAAGTTAATCAATCAAAATACGATTAAGAAGTGAAGTGATATTTGTTCATGCTTCTCGTCTAAGGTGTAGGCAATAAACGGGAATATATACCAATTTATTAAGAAATCATAAAATAAATTAAGTTGTGACTTGGAAAATTATTTGTGGAAAGATTTGATGTCCGCAGCGTTATTGAAGGCTACACCCAAGGCTATTTTTTGATGTCAGAGGGCGATGGACAGCCGATTGAGTGGTATTACACTAACGATCGCACTTTGATTCCCCTTGACGATCGCTTTCGCTATCCCAAATCTTTGCAGCGTGTAATCAACCAAAACCGCTTTGAAGTCAAAATTGATAATGCTTTTGAACAAGTCGTGCAGGGTTGTGCCGATCGCGAAACCACATGGATATCTAAAGAGCTGCGATCGCTTTATCTCAATTTACATAATGCAGGTTGGGCGCATAGCTTTGAGACATGGCAGGGTGATGAATTAGCGGGTGGGATTTTGGGGCTGGCGATTAAGGGAATGTTTATTGGTGAGTCGATGTTTTTTAAGATTCCTGAAGGCTCGAAGGTGGCGATGGTGAAGTTGGTGGAGCATTTGCGATCGCGTGGTTATGGTTTGTTTGATGCTCAGTTAATGAATCCCCATCTAGCCAGATTTGGGGCGTATGAAATTGGCGATCAAGCTTATCAAAATCTGTTGCAACAAGCCTTAGCCAAGTCTTGCCGTTTTGTTCTCTAAGTCTCGTCATGATATTCATTCAAGGTTATAGATAACTAGGAAGATCGATGCGCTTAACAAGAAGTATGTTCTCTATTGGACTGATCACTTTAGGAACTGGGTTATTTGTGCTTTCGTTATGGATGTCGATGGCAAATAAGAATGTGTCATTGATTGTCGGTTCTATTGGATTAGTTATTGGAGTTGGCGGGTGGCTGTTGCAAAAAGTCAAAACGCCAATGAGTCTAATCCGCAATATATCTAGTGCTGTACTGATTACAATTGGAGCAGGATTATTTATTTTGCCATTATTTACTTTGTCTATCTAGGGAACTAATGTTGCATATGTGAATATTGCGCTCATGAATTTTGTGGTTGGATTAGTCATTGGACTCATCGGCTTTTCTGTGCGAAATCAAAGAGCGCAATAGTTGTGCGATCGCTAATCTCTCCACAAAAAAGGCGATCGCTAAGAAATAAATCCTAAAGAATTATAAAATTCATGATTTAATGTTTTCGTTGTAAGATCTAGGTTATGAGAGATCCAACATTGAGGTAACAAAATGGAAAATCAATTAATTGTAAGAGATCCTGAAATTCTCTCTGGAATACCTGTATTTAAGGGAACTAGAGTTCCTGTAAAGAATTTGGTTGATTATCTTGAAGCAGGAGACTCACTGGAAGAATTTTTAGATGACTTTCCAACTGTGCAGAAAGAAAAAGTAGTGAAGTTTTTAAATCTATCAATCAAATATTATTTGGCACATGATTATGAAAGTGCTGCTTGATGAGTGCTTGCCTAAAAAGCTGAAACGAGAAATATCTGATGGACATACTATCGTGACTGTGCCAGAGCAAGGATGGGCAAGCAAAAAGAACGGTGAATTACTGAGGCTTGCGGCGAGTGAATTTGATGTGTTTATTACGATTGATAATAATCTGTCAGGCTCTTCTGGGTTTAAGGGGATAAGCAAAACTAATGATAATCGAAAGCCTCTCTGGACAATGGTTACAGCCTAGCAACATCCGCAAATACTGTATCAGATTTATACAATTTACCCCTCAAACCCAGAAGAGCCATCTGTCAGCACAACAAAACCTCACTAAAGTTGATTTAGCTGTGATTGTTTTATCTGCACCAAATAATCGCCTAGAAACCCTCAAACCTTTAGTGCCGCGAATTAAGGAAGTAATAGCAAGTATTCAAACTGGCGAAATAGTTTATGTTTAAAAAATAGAGTGAAAGTATGTCGATGATCGGGAACTAGCGAAACTAATTACCTTGAAACAACTAAATTGGTTTCGCTAGGATTGAACAGTTGACGTTTAGAGGCATTTAAAAACTCAATGCTCACGGGTTCTTGGGCTTCGTTGTAGCTAACTATTACGCCACCTTGCTCGGATATGGCATCGTATGGCAAATCGTCTTGCAAGATGAAAATGAGAATATCTGCTTCTGTATCGTATTTAACTTTCATGGTTGTTCTCCTTGCCAATAGCGTTTTACTTGACTAGTCTAATACGAGGTTATGATTCTCTTTGAGTTTCCTAGTTCGATGAAGACGACTCTGAGTAGTCCTGTACCAAATTTAGATTGGGCAACGAATCCATCATTTTCAGGTACTATTTGTTCAGGATAGCTCAAAACTATTTCGACTGCTTCACGGGTAATATCTGGTCGCTTTTGCTGCCATTGTTGTTGTCGCTCCTCACCGTGTTTAGTCCAAATAATATTCATGGCGATCGCTAATCTCTCTACAAAAAACGCGATCGCATTTGTGCGTAGTCATGTAAAAATCAGAATATGTCGTGAGAGGCTTTCAGTATGGAAAACTTATGGATTATTGATGATTTGAAATTCTGTAAGATTTGCTGTTGTCGATCGCACTTAATTAGGTCAAGGATGTAGCGCAATTGCTTTAGTATCTGAGACAATGGGACAAGCGCCACTATGAATCTATGTCTAAAAAATCTTTTGAGAGCAAATATCCGAATATTTCTCGTTGGGTTAATTAAGATTCATGGGAACTCATGGGAGAGTGCGTAATTTTTAGCTTTTTGTGTTTAGAAAGCGATCGCATTAGTACTTAGTCATGATATTTTTTCTTGGTGATAAAACCTTGACTAAATGGTATCTATCCCTGCATCTCACGAACAAACCTAGATGGGTTCTGAACTTTGCTATCTCCCCAAGGCATTTTTCGTAACCGAGGGTATGTTATATTAATCCATCTTTTAGCTCTAGTGACAGCAACAAAAGCATTATTTCGTTCTTCTTCAAGTTCTTGTTCACTACGGGCGCGATAGTCTGGGAAAACACCTTCACACATTCCCATTAAAAAAACAATGTCTTTTTCTAACCCCTTCATAGTATGCACTGTACTCAAAGTTAGTCCATTTTTACTGTTATTTCCATTTAACTGTCCTAAAGCCATTGCGTTACGAAAAGAGGCAAGAGAGCCTAGCCCTAAAAATTTGGATTTTTGCCAGCATTCCTTAAATTCCTCAAGTTCAATCCAAGAACGTTCAAGTTCTTCTTCTTCAAATTTATTCAATGTTACATTTTTTCGTTCCTCGATTAGTTCGGCAAAATACTTACAGAGTTTAAGTATTTTTGGCTCGTATATATCTAAATTTTGAATCTCAAGTAAAAGTTTGGACTGAATATCAGGCATGGGAATATCTGTCCTGAGAGTACTCTCAGCAAACTTACTTAATATATCCTCATCACCCCATACATCAGGACTATCAATCTTTAAAACCGTACAAAGTTTTTTGCCGTCTACCCAATCTTTTTTATTCAAGCGCACCCGAATTGCGAGATCTAAGACTTTGCCAAAAGTTGAAGAAGGCTCTACTTGTCGCTCTCCTTTGTTAAATAAAGGGGTAATTCCTCGATCAGTAAGCTCTTTTTCTAGAGTCTTAAAAACAAAACGATTTCTGGCAATAACCACCATTTTCTCTAGTGAAATAATATTACCTTCAATCTCATTATTTGGTTTTTCTTCGAGCAATTCACTGATTTTGTTGCAAATCCAAATTGCTTCAGAATTTTCATCTTCTAGCATTTGAATTTCACTACGTCCATCAAGAGCAAAATCATATTCTGATTGAGAACCCTGTTTTATCTTATTAGCTAGATTAACAACAGCTTTTGAACTGCGGAAATTTTTGTTAAGCACATACTGAATCGGACTAAAGTCACTAAAAAAATCTTGAAGGAGATATCTATTTGATGAGCCATTAAAACCATAAATCATCTGATTAGGATCGCCAACCATCAGAATACTCTTTATCTTTTCTCCACATAGAACTTTTAAAAACTCATATTGAGCTTTATTCAAATCTTGCGCTTCATCAACACATATATGCTTGTATTTTGCGCGGTATATATCCCCACACCAAGGCTTTGTCAGAAGAATTTTATGAGCATAAACAAGAATATCGTCAAAATCAATCCCACCACTCTCAACTAGAGCTTTTTGGTATGAACGATAGATTGACAAAAATTTGATATTGTCAGCATATTTATTGCTAATTTCTTGATCATCTATTAATAATTCGCGTTTAACAGTAGCAAACTGTCCTAAGCGAGTTTGAATTTTGGCTTCTCGATCCCTTTTGGTCTTGCTATCAGAGACATCCAGAAAAGTATCAATATCTATACCTTCATTTCGCAGAGATTGGATAAAGATGGTCTCACGATCTTCATTACGCTCGTAAATGTGCAATTCAGGTGGCAAATCAATAGTATGTCCATATTGTTCTAAGATGCGTTGAGCGACAGAATGAATTGTTGCTATCCAGCATCGTTCGTTAACACCTTCAATATCTTCAAGGCGATTGAGCATTTCTTCCGCAGCTTTATTTGTAAAAGTTAATGCTATAACTCCCTCTTTTTTAGTGCTGTTAATGATATGTCTTACCCGTTCTGTCAAAACACGAGTCTTACCCGATCCAGCAGAAGCCAGTACTCGAACTGCCTGACCAATTGGGGCGTAGACTACGCTTGATTGCTCTCGCGATAACTCGATCATATTATGCCTCCATGTTCAAGGTTCTGAAAAAATCCAAGAATCTTTGGAGGTAACTGCTCTTTCTCAAGCTCACAAAGCTTTTCTGCAATTAATGGTGCATATTTTACTTTCCCCTTATCAAGAATTTCTTTGAGAGCTTTCTCATGACCATCAATTCCTGTATAGTCTTTTGGTGGTTTATTCTTTTTGTCATTCTGCCCTTGATTCTTGCTCATCCAAACTTCAATAGCATCATCACCTTCTTGTTGGCATATTACAGATTTAATAATTTCAGTACATCCACATGATACAAGATATCCCTCAAAGTCATCATTATCAAGGATTGTAATATTGGAAGATGCTAAAATATCTGTCTCACCGTGCACCTTATCGTAGGTTTTCTTTAGCTGATCGACTGCTTCTGTTTCTCCATCACTAAAAATAAATACAGGTATATCAAAATCCTTGGCAAACTTCAAAAAAGGAAAATACTTTTTCCCTTTTCCGCCCACACCAATAAAACTTACTCCTTTAACAAATGCTTCAGTACCACAATATTTTTTAAAGAGCAAAGGGAGGGCTTGTTCTTCAGTTTCACCTTCAGATAGAACAAGAGCCTTAGAAAAAAGAATTTCACCCCTAGAATGAATGACCTCTCGCTGTAATCTACGACGCTCTTCTTGGTCAAGGTCTGGACTGAGATCTCTAACGGTAATACCATCAGGAGTTCTCTTTAAATATCTCAGCTCTGTTTGTTTAGCCATTGCCGCTACATAAGGCGAGTGAGTACTGATAATTACTTGCCCATCAAACTTCTCAAGTTGTTGATATAAGGTTTTCTGAGCATTTGGATGCAAGTGCGCCTCTGGCTCTTCGGCGGCGAGAATAGGAAAGAAGAGCTTTTCATCTTCCTCATATTCTTTCTTTTTCAACTCAGCAAAAGCATTTACGATCAACATAGATGCCCAACTTCTTGTTCCCATGCCGTGATATTCCATAGAAAAAGTGCTACTTTCATCTTCGCCAAAGTGCGCCGAGAAGTACTTAGAAAGATCTCGAATCTTTCGTGGGAAAGGCGTGATTTCTGCTTTACCTGAACTTTCAAATGATTCGTTAAGGTTTTCTAAATTTGTCTTCAATGATGCAAGCACACCACTTGTAGAGATTGCTTGATTATTCACCCCCTTAATTAATTCTTCTAATGCGACAACTTCGGTTTCGCTATATTTAATACTCGACAAAACTCTCCCAACCAATGAGGATTTTTCTCTAATTTCTTGATGTATATCTCTTTGAGCATCGATAGGAATAAAATGGATGCTATTAAGTCGAGGAAATTTGTTCTTGGGAAATTCAAATTGAGCATTAAACCAATTGTTGTCACCTGTCCACTCTCTAAGCACTAAATAAGATGTATCAAAGCCACCTTTATCTGGTTTGCTGCGAATCCGAAGTGCTAAATACTCGCGGGAATTAGCTTCAAATTGGATTCTATCTCCAAATTCAGCCTGCCAAGCTTCATCAAATTTATCTACGCGATCGCCTTGCTCATCTACAGGCACAATCCTCACATCAACAACTATTTCAGACGCACGCTTATCATCACTACCTATATAAAAATCTTCTTCAGATAAATAGCGTGAGTAATCCCCCAAAGCTAATTGAAGTGCTTTTAGTACAGACGTTTTTCCTGAATTATTCATCCCGATCAGCAAAGTAACGCGAGGCAGAGTCATCTCAAGATTTTTAATGCCCCGAAAACCTGCGATTCTGATAGTGTCGATGAGAATATTCAAGTGTAAACCTCTATGCCATTTAGTCTTTAGTGTATCAAATTATGTTTTTAGATGGAATACATATACATAACTATTGGCGTATATTTCTACAAATTACCAATAATCTGAATAATTATGCTGCGATCGCATTGTAGATGTGGCGATCGGCGATCTAGAAAATAGCGTCATAAATATCTGCCATCGTTAGCGATAGATTTATCGAATTTAAGACTACTGTATCCTCACTTCCCAAAACTTCCATTGTCCAACCCCCTTGCAAATCTTGGCGATAAACCTCTACTTTAATTTCATTTTGAGAAACTAAAACATATTCCTGTAAACTGCCAATCGTTTGATAGTTAACCAACTTTTCACGGCGATCGCTTACCTCAGTACTGGGTGACAACACCTCAAAAATCACACAAGGATAATTCACAAAATACTTATCCCGATCTTTAGGACTGCAAGTAATCAGCACATCAGGATAATAAAATATCATCTTATTTTTATTAGCAGCCTTCAACTTGACCTTCATATCTGACATAAAAACATCACAAGAGTTACCCCCCAATAGAGAACGTAACCGACTTGCAATATTTAAAGTAATGATATTGTGAGCCTTACTCCCCCCAGCCATCGCAAATACCTGACCGCCTAAATACTCATGGCGAATTTCACTCTTACACTCTGCTTCTAAATATTCTGCAACTGAAAAAATGTGAATTAGCGATCGCATAATTTTTGCGGCTAAATTGCCTTACTACTATACAGCTTTCGATTTTGCCATATCTGAAGTTTAGATCGAAGACTTTATTATTGATCTAAGCCCCCTAAATCCCCCAATTCTGGGGGGCTTTCAAAGAATTTCATTTTCTTGTCCCCCCAGAATTGGGGGCTAGGGGGCGATAATAAGATCGGTGATCAATTTTGCTGTAATTGGAGCAAAGAGAATTCCATTGCGATAATGTCCTGTTGCCAAGAGCAGATTTTCATAATCGCTAGCGCCGATAAGCGGAACTTCATTGGGGACATGGGGACGAAATCCCCACCATGTTTCTGTAATTTGCATATCCGCGATCGCAGGATAAACCGCGATCGCATTGTTTAATAATTGAGCAATTCCCGCAGCCGTATTGCCTTGCGTAAATCCATTATCCTCAACGGTTGCGCCGATTACAATTTTGCCGTCTTGACGTGGCACGATATAGCAGTTTTGGGCATAAATTACCCGTTGCAAGCGGCGCTGGGGATCGAATACCGATAGCATTTGTCCTTTGATCGGCTTAATCGGTAGGGGCATTAGAGCGCGAGTCCATGCACCTGTGGCGAGAATATAGCGATCGCTTTGTAATTTGCCTGCACTAGTATCGAGATGGATTACCCGATCTCGATCGCGCACTCGATCCCGCACAATGTCATAAACGGTAGTTCCTTCGATAATTTTAATTGATAGCGATCGGGCGGCGGCTAATAAAGCTTGCGTGAGTTGGCGATTATTTACCTGTCCATCTTCGGGCAGCCAGAGGGAACCCATCACCGAAGTTCCCAAACCAGATTGACGTTTATGGGTTTCTTCAAGGTTGATATATTTAGGATGTTGAGAATCTGTTTGATCGATTGGTGCAATAATCCCACAACACCAATATCCGCAATCTTGACCAGATAATTGCATCAGATTCGCAATCCATTGCGGATACATTTCCCGACTACTTAGCCCAAATTCTAATAGAGAACCTTCTAATCGTTCGGCTTCAGGGGCAAGCATTCCCGCCGCCGCCCATGTTGCGCCGCGCCCACAGATATCTCTCTCAATGATCGTCACATTCGCCCCTTTTTGAGCAAGGGCGATCGCACTTGCTAAGCCAATAATACCGCCACCGATTATTAAAACATCACTCATTCTTTTGTCCAATTATCTCATCTAGCTAAGTAGGCATAACTAAATATAAAACCAAAATAAGCTGATTTGCCCGCGAAGCGGGCAAATCAGCTTATTTTGGTTCTAATCTAATTCACAACGAGTTGCTAATACAGCATAAAATGGATCGCTGCTTGCCATGCCCAACATAGCCAAAAATGGGGAACTAGGAGGAACATTCGCCACTAATTCAGGGCGGGTGAAACCTTTAGGAACCGATGCAAAATATTTAAATACTAACTTCGTGCGATCGCTTTCTGAGCCATCGCGCCATGCTTGAATTGCCTTTTGATAAAACATTCGATTTGAGAAACTAATAATCGCAATTCCACCGACTTTGAGAATGCGATGAATTTCGGCAAACACAACTTCAGGATATTGTAAATACTGGACTGAGACTGTATTTAATACCGCATCAAAGCTTTGATCGGCAAAGGGTAGTATTTGATTTTGATTGAGATTTTGGACAAAATAATGATTTAAGCGCGGATTTTTGACTAACTCTTCTGCATTTAAACCATGTCCCTCCACATGATCAAATTCCATTTCTTTGGGTAGATGAGATACCCAGCTACTCATTAGATCGAGAATGCGCGTATGTGGCTGTAAGCGTTGACGATAAAGCTCTGTAAGCTGCTGAATAAAGCGATCGTCTACATGGGTGACAAAGCGCGGATAGTCATAAAACAAGGCATCATCGGCGTTGTCGAGTTTTGCACGTTGTGTGGATGCGAGTTGCATGGCAAGTTATATTCTTATTTCGTAAGTTTATTGCAGAGCTAAGAAAACGTAAAAAGCAAAGGTTAAGATCCCCGACTTTTTCTAAGCAAGCAAAGACAATTTACAAGTTTACAAAAAAAGTCGGGGATCTGGGCATTTAGCAGGTTTCTTGTGCTGACCTATTTACCGCCTTTTTTTAAAGCAAGAATTGCTTCGACCTCAGCACTTTCTGAATTTGAATAAGCCGCCGTTACTGCTAATCCACGTACAGACGCAATCCAAGCCTTTACTTCCGCAGGGATTTTTTCCTTCTCAGGAGCAGGTAAAAACGATTGGTAGAGGCTCCATGATTTATCCGCATCAATGTAGAAATAGCCAACATTGCTGGTCGGAAGCGTACTCACGATCGCTTTGAAAGCAGGATCAGCATCAAGGGCGATCGCAGGCTTGGGAACAAACAGAGAGACAATTGGTGAGAGTGTGATAAAGAAGGTATCTTTTTGGCTCCAACCATGAGAAATAATCGCTCCAGGTCCGCCAGTTGCCGACCATTCAGTAACCGCAACGCCGCCAATATCTTTCTTACCAACTTTTGCACCATTTTTTGACGCAAAATCATCAAATTTTTTGAGCAATGATTCGGCTCCAGCGCGATTAGTGGTCTGGAACATGAGTACAGGTGCAAGCCCTTGGGTTTGAGCGAGAACTCCTTCGGGTTTACTCGATACTGAGGCGATCGCAAATTCTCCATCCATCCAGCCAAAGATATCTTTGTCGAGATCAATCGCTAGTGGAGAAGACTTAAGTTGAGATCTTGCATCATCAATCCCTTTCTTGATTTCAGGAGTCTTGTCGGCAGATTTAACAAACTCATCCCAAGAACCTTTCAAATTAAAACCTGTAACCACGGAAAATGCTTGAGAAGGAATCATTCCCATGATCTTATTAGGGGAATTCTTGAGCGCAGTGATTGTCGCAGGATCAAATTTACCGAGTACTTTGAACCGAACTCCTGCGTCATCAATGCCAAAACCCATGTTCATCGACTTCACTTTTTTCAATTGCGCTAGTGATTCGGGGGGGATTGTTTCAGCGCTGGGACTCAAAGCGGCTAGCTCGACAATTGATTCGCCAAAATTGGGGATGTAAACTTGGGCGACAGGATTTTTGAGCTTGAGATCCTCGGCAGTAATTGAACTTGCCAAAGATGCTTCACCTTTGAAGGTATCGATCGCTTTTTGGGTTGATTGCTCTTGGGGCGTGATAATCAAGTAATCGCCAACCATCGCCGTGGAAGCAGTTTGAGAACCTTCACCATATTGGGTGATTTTTACCCCTTTGTACTCAGATTGCTTCTCTTTATTACCCGCTTTAGTTTTGACTTTTTCGGTTAGAAATTTCTCCGCGCCCACCTTGTCTTTTACCTCAAGGACAACGAGAACATTGGGCGTATTCTTGGGGGCAGCCGCATCTTTTCCTGCACCACGTTCAACACCTTTTTCTGGAGTCGGTTTATTTTGGACAAACTGGATGGAACCATCACTGCTCATCGGTACATAGCGATTCTGAAGGCTAGCTTGCGATTGGCTGGGTAAGAGATTGGCGGTCTTGGTAGCAGGTAAAAAGGCGATCGTGGCACTCTTGCCAATCCAAGGTTTTACGTCTTTGTCGTAATCAAAGTCGCCTGAAGCTAAGTTAGTTCGGAATTGCGCGATCGCCTTGTCATAGCTTTTCTTGGTTTCGGGCGACAGGAATTGCTCAAGCTGAGATAGCGCTGCGCTGTCGGTGGATATGGACATCGCCATCAATGACTTTTGGGGGACAAGGGCTAAAGTCCCTGTGGCTGCACCACCCGTTGGCGTGATGTTCGCTTTGTTAAAGAAAAAATAAGCACCGACACCACCAGCAACTACAACCGCAGCACCAGCAATAATCGGCAATAAATTTGGTTTAGTTTCAGTCATAAAAACTCCTCACTGTTATTAAAGTCTTGATCAAGTGTCAGAATGTCAGTATAAATGCTAACCAATGATTTTAGGCGCGATCGCTGATACGATAGGAAAACTTAAGAGTTATTGCCTCATACAGCATGGATTTTCAGTCGGTTATTTTGGCGTTGCAAAAATATTGGAGCGATCGCGGTTGTCTAATTGCTCAACCCTACGACATCGAGAAAGGTGCTGGCACGATGAGTCCACATACTTTCTTGAGAGCGATCGGTCCTGAGCCTTGGAGTGTCGCCTACGTCGAGCCATGCCGCCGCCCCACCGATGGACGCTACGGACAAAACCCCAACCGCTTGCAACATTATTATCAATTTCAGGTAATTCTCAAGCCATCACCCGATAACGTGCTGGATCTGTACCTCGACAGTCTTAAACATCTGGGGATCGATCCCGCCGATCATGATGTCCGCTTTGTCGAAGATGATTGGGAATCACCGACCCTCGGCGCGTGGGGTGTGGGTTGGGAAGTCTGGCTGGATGGGATGGAAGTGACCCAATTTACCTATTTTCAACAGGTTGGCGGCTTAGACTGTCGCCCCGTTTCGGCAGAAATCACCTACGGGTTAGAGCGCTTAGTCATGTATTTGCAAGGTGTGGACTCGGTTTACGATATTGTCTGGCGATCGCACCCCACGCTGGGAAATAACAAGGGCGATATCAAGTATGGGCAGGTGCATCACCAAGGGGAAATCGAGCATAGTGGCTATAACTTCGGCAATTTTGGCGGTAAACCCCAAGATTCAGATTTGCTATTTCAACTATTTTTACAATACGAAAAAGAAGCCGCCCATTTACTAGAAGCAGAATTAGTTCTACCCGCCTTTGACTATGTATTAAAATGTTCGCATTCCTTTAATTTACTAGATGCTAGAGGTGTAATTTCGGTGACAGAAAGGGTGCGCTACATCGGTCGTATTCGCAATCTGGCGAGACAAGTGGCTAAGCTCTATTATGCTCAGCGAGAAGCTTTAGGGTTTCCTTTGGGTAATGAATTAGCAACACCTGCATCCGCAATAATTTGATTATTAGGTTGATTATCCTCAGATATAGCTATAGTCATCAATGTTAGGACAAAGACAAAACCCAAGATAAAGTAGCGGCGCGAAGCGCCGCCACTCTCTCTTGGGTTTTGTGTCTCGACTTGGCTGACTACAGATGTACTTGCCAAAATTTCCACAAATATTTAGATAAAGATGAAACCATTATTAATCGTTGGCAGTGATACGGGCGTAGGGAAGACGATATTAACGGCGGCTTTAGCTGCTTATTGGTTAACCTATCGCGATACCTCGAAAACTATATCCAGCAAGACATTAGGCACTGGATTAGGTATATATAAGCCTCTACAATCAGGAATAGGCGATCGCGAGTTTTATCATCAAACTTTTGATCTGTCTCAAACCCTCGCCGAAATTACCCCGCTATATTTTGAAACCCCAATTGCACCTGCGATCGCGGCTCATAAAGAAGATAAGCCCATTGATTTAGCTGTAATTTGGCAACAATTTCAAAAACTTCAACAACAAAAAGAATTTTTACTGGTTGAGTCCTTAGGTGGACTTGGTTCGCCGATTACCGATGAATATATTGTCGCGGACTTGGCGAGAGATTGGGCTTTGGATACGATTTTAGTTGTGCCTGTGCGGTTAGGTGCGATTTCTCAGGCGATCGCTAATGTCGCCCTTGCAAATGTACAGAAAGTCAAACTGCGGGGAATTGTGCTGAGTTGTTCACAGGTATATTCTCCTGAAGAAATTGAAGAACTAGCGCCGCCGCAATTAATTTCACAACTTTCTTCTATTCCTGTTTTAGGGATTCTCCCCTTTATCGAGAATCTGAAGGATATTTCTCAACTTGCGAGAGCCGCTTCGGAATTGGATATAGAAAAGATTTTGTAACAATTTCGTGGCTGTAGGTAAAATCTAAACCGATCAAACTTTTTAAATTATAGAGAAAGATGCGAGTCAAGATCGATAACGAAGTTCTATATATTAATCGCGAGGATGTCCCGAAGTATAACAAGCAAGGCTCAATTGTCCGCAATAGTTACTTCTGGGCTTTGCGATCGATCGCAGGTCGTTCCAACCATCGCTATCATTGGGAATTTGAATCTGAAGTATGGATT
>JANMFC010000107.1:0-12270 GCA_031377675.1 Pseudanabaena sp. OTE_70b_metabat_355
CCACCGACAGCAGCAATTCAAATTGCACGTCCTTCACCGACTCGCGGATAGACGAAGTCGAAGCCTCTCGCAACTCATTTAGGATTGCTATATCTCTAACCGAGAAATAACTTATGCTTCTGCCAAGGGGGGAAAGTAAAATTTTTTGGCTGAGACAATTTTGGCTTATGAGATAACTGCCCTATAAAGCGGTAAAGTATAGCCAGATCTAAAAGCTTTTGTTTTTTGTTTATGGCTTTTCAACGTGCTAGCGGAATTTTGTTACATCCCACCTCCTTACCCAGCCAATTTGGGATTGGAGATTTAGGGGAGACAGCCTATCAGTTTATTGAGTTTTTATCGCGTAGCGGTCAGAAGCTGTGGCAAGTGCTGCCCTTGGGACCAACGGGTTACGGTAACTCGCCCTATATGTGCTTCAGCGCGATCGCGGGTAATCCCTATTTGATTAGCCCTGAATTACTGGCAAAGCAACATTTGCTTGAAGAAGAAGATTGGGCAGATATTCCTGAATTTAATCAAGATCGGATTGATTTTGCACTGGTGATGCCATATAAACGCAAATTATTAGAACTTGCTTATGAGCGCTTTAAACAAGGATTTATCGATCAAGATCAGCAACATCATCATGATTTGTATTTAGTTCAAGAACAGTTCAAAAAGTTTTGCATCGAAGAAGCAGACTGGCTCGAAGACTATGTGCTGTTCATGACGCTGCACGAACAAAATCCTGAGATCATGTGGAACAATTGGGAACCTGCGATCGCTAGGCGCGATCCCCAAGCATTACAACAAAAGCGTGAACAACTAGAAGACAAAATTGGCTTTCAGCGATTTCTGCAATTTATCTTTTTTGATCAATGGCTGAAACTTAAGCAATATGCCAATATGCGACATATTCAGATTATTGGCGATATTCCGATCTATGTATCGCACAATAGCGTTGATGTGTGGGCAAATCCTGCCAACTTCGCCCTCGATCCTGATACTTACGATGTAGCGATGATGGCAGGTGTGCCGCCTGATTACTTCAGTGTCACAGGTCAGCTATGGGGCAATCCTGTCTATGACTGGGATTATCTCCAGAAAACGGATTTTGGTTGGTGGATTGATCGCTTTAGATTTCTAAATCGCTATGTCGATATTATTCGGATTGACCACTTTCGCGGCTTTGAGTCGTTTTGGCAAGTTGCCGCAGGTGAAGAAACAGCCATGAATGGCGAATGGAAATTGGCTCTAGGCGAGGCAATGTTTACCAAGCTCACGGAAGTGATGGGCGAGTTACCAATTCTTGCGGAAGACCTAGGTGTGATTACGCCCGAAGTTATAAAATTACGCGATGATTTTAGTTTCCCAGGGATGCAGGTGCTGCTATTTGCCTTTGGCGGTGACTCCCATAATTTTCATCTACCCCACCACTATCGCCAAAACAGTGTCGTCTACACAGGAACCCATGACAATGACACGGCGGTTGGCTGGTGGCAAAGGTCAAGCAAATATGAAAAAGACTTGTTTCATAAATATGTCGTGGGCTATGCCGCAGGTGAGCCGATCAATTGGGTGCTAATTCGGATGGCGATGGCTTCGGTGGCGGTAATGGCGATCGCGCCTTTGCAGGATGTTTTGGGCTTAGATAACAGTGCGCGAATGAATATCCCAGGCACAGCAACAGGCAACTGGGGCTGGCGTTATAGCGATCCTGATTTGTTAACTCAAGAGTTGGGCGATCGGCTCTTAGAAGTGACGCAGCTTTATAGCCGCTAAATAAAACCAAAAAACCAAAATTTGTTGGGGCGGGCGAAGTCCACCCCAACAAATTTTGATTTTAATTAATTTTCATTCCTAATTAAAAAGCTTGATACAAAGTTTGATGTGACAATATACCTATAATTAATTAGTTTCTCAAACGACTCCCATAAAGTCGTTCTGCCCCAAAAAAATGTCTTCCCTCGCTTTTGAAGCTTTACTCATCATTTTGCTCATTGTTGCCAATGGTGTTTTTTCGATGTCCGAGCTAGCCATTCTCTCTGCTCGCAAAGTGCGCCTAGAGCAATGGGCAAAGGAAGGAAACACCAGAGCTAGAGCCGCTTTAAGGCTCACTAGCTCTCCTAATAATTTTTTGTCAACTGTCCAGATTGGTATTACTTTAATCGGGATTTTAAGCGGCGCTTTGGGCGGTGCAACAGTAGCCAAAACCCTAAAAGAGTTACTAGACACAGTTAGCCTATTAAAACCCTATAGCGAGACACTTAGTTTTACAATTGTCGTAGGTATCATTACTTATCTTTCTCTGGTGGTTGGCGAACTGGTTCCTAAGCGCTTAGCGATGAGCAATGCTGAAAGAATTGCTTGTACCGTTGCCCCGCCAATGCGATTCCTTGCCAATGTTGGTAAGCCTGTAGTTTATTTGTTAAGCGTTTCGACTGAGGCTTTGCTTGGTCTTTTAGGCATTCAGGCAGGTGAAGAATCACAGGTTACAGAAGAAGAAATCAAGGTGATGATCGCTCAGGGGGCTGAGTCGGGGATGTTTGAGGAAGCAGAGCAAGATATGGTGGAGCGCGTATTCCGTTTAGGCGATCGCCCGATTAAATCCCTAATGACCCCCCGCACCGAAATTGACTGGATCGATGTTGATTCACCCTTTGACGAGACGCAAAACGAAGTATTAGAAAGTGGACATTCGCGATTTCCTGTGGCTAGGGAAAATCTTGATGATTGTTTAGGAATTGTTGACATCCGCGAGTTTCTAAAGGCAAGTCTTCATGGTTCACCGATTGATTTAGTTAAGGTCAGCAGCCCACCGCTATATGTTGCCGAAACAGCAAGTGCTTTAAGTGTGTTAGAGCAGTTCAAGCAATCTGGCGATCGCGTAGCGATGGTCACAGATGAATATGGCGGTGTTGAGGGCATGGTCACGCTTACCGATTTACTGGAGGCGATCGTCGGTGATTTGCCATCAAGCGATCGCCAAGGTGATCCCGATGCCATGCAAAGAGAAGATGGATCATGGTTAATTGATGGCATGATTTCTAGCGATCGGCTTAAAGAAGTGCTGGAAGTTGAGGAGCTTCCCTACGAAGAAGAGCGCAATTATCACACCCTCGGCGGATTGATGATGACCTATCTCCGCCACATTCCTATGGTGGGTGAACATTTCACTTGGGAAAGAATGCGTTTTGAGGTAGTGGATATGGATGGAAATCGTGTGGACAAGGTTTTAGTAAATGTCTTGCCTCCAGCATCACCTACTGAAGAAGAACCCAAAAATCATTCTAAGCGATGATAACTGATATTACATTGCTCAAGATTCAGCCCTTCAATTTTTTTATGACTAATAGTTCATGCTCGAATACATCACAACCCTCTTTATCAACGCCGCCATCTTTG
Source organism: Pseudanabaena sp. OTE_70b_metabat_355 (assembly GCA_031377675.1). Lineage (GTDB taxonomy): Bacteria > Cyanobacteriota > Cyanobacteriia > Pseudanabaenales > Pseudanabaenaceae > Pseudanabaena. Next base: position 3,385 of record JANMFC010000107.1, read on the forward strand.
CTCTGTTTAGCCTCGGACTTAATTTGCAATGGGGCTTTGCGGGGTTAGTTAACTTTGGTCATGTTGCGTTTATGACCATCGGCGCATATACCACGGTACTACTCACTCTCAATGGTGTGCCTTGGTTCTTAGCTCTACTCATCGCCGCCGCGATCGCAGGTTTACTTGGCATTATTATCGGCAGCACCGCCTTAAAATTACGTGAAGATTATTTAGGCATCGTCACCATTGGCGTGTCAGAAATGATCCGCCTATTTGTTAATAACGAAGAATGGTTAACTAAAGGCACAAGGGGCGTACAGGATTTTCCGCTTCCCTTAGTTACCCTCGTTTCCCGTCAATATTATTCCTTTGTCCTCGCAGCGCTTTTACTGGTCGTGGTTGTCGTGGTGTATTGGCGCTTAGAGTGGCTAGTGCGATCGCCTTGGGGACGAGTTCTTAAAGCTATTCGCGAAGATGAAGAGGTGGTGAAAGCTCTCGGTAAAAATGTGTTTTGGTACAAGTTACAGGCTTTTGCGATCGGTGGGGCGATCGGGGGGCTGGCGGGAGCATTTTACGCTTGGCAATTGACAACGGTTTATCCCGACAACTTCATTTCTTTACTTACTTTCCAAGCATGGACAATTATTGCGATCGGCGGCGCGGGTAATAATTTAGGTGTAATTTTAGGCGCAGTTATTTTTCAGGCTTATAATGCTCTACCCAGATTTCTGCCCGAACAAATTCGTGCTGATGGCGGTAGGTTTGAAGCAATTCAGCTAATTTTGATTGGGCTTACCTTGATCTTGCTGATGCTATGGCGACCACAGGGGATTTTAGGCAATAAAGACGAATTAACTTTAAATCGTTAGATTTATCGCTACTTTCGTATTTTGCCATAGGCTAGCAAATATTTAGATTGACTTCTCTCTGACACAGTGATCGATTAAGGGGACTTCAAATTGGTATTGGTCGTTAACTGATCGCGAATACGAGCAGTTGTTTCTGCAAGTTCTACAAGGTGTGGCGGCGAATTAGGATAAGCAGAGGTTGTTAAAATTTTTGGACGATCGCTTATCAATGTAAGCTATTGGAATGATGGATTAAAGCATATTGAAGACGGGCTTATGAATGTTGTCTATCGATTACAAAGTAATGAATTTGAATGGGATACTAACAAAGCTTTAAGCAATATTGATAAACATGATGTTACATTTGAGGAGACCGCAGAGGTTTTCTTAGATCCTTTTTACCAAAGTGGTGATGCTACTGTTAATGAGGAGATTCGTGATTTCATTATTGGATATTCGTTGATGCAGCGCTTGTTGCTAGTGGTGTATGTCGATCGCGGTCAAAGATCGCGCATAATTTCAGCCCGTCCTGCTACTCGTAATGAAAGGAAATTATATGAATCAAATTAAAGAGGATATCAAACTGCAAATCAAGCCTCGTGCGACTGAGGCGGTATTGTTGCAAATTCCAGTTGATGCGATGCGATCGCTTGAGGAGGTTGCGGCAAGTCGAGATATGTCGATAGATGCGTTGCTAAAATTTTATATTGGGAATGGATTGCGTGAAGACAAGGCTAAGTTATTTAGTGATCGCCAAAAACACATAAATTAAGTAGTGAGGTTAGGTGCGCGATGAGTTGGGTTAAGGGTTTGTTTGGTGGTAAGTCGGACGGATTGCTGTCTCTTGGGCATTTAAGCGATCGCGAATATGAGCAGTTGGTTCTGCAAGGTGTGGAGACGAATTGGGATGAGCAGAGGGTATTAAAATTTAGAACAGGGGTAATCCATGTTAATATATCAAATGTGATATAAACAAATATGGGCAAGCAAAGTAAACCTTTAGTTTGGCTGCATGGTGAAGTTAAGACTCCGCCTTTCAGTCAAGAAATACGGGTAGAAACAGGAGTTTTACTTAGGCAATTGCAGCAAGGAGTGTCTCTCGGATTACCCCATTCTCGTCCTATGCCAAGTATCGGAGAAGGTTGTCATGAATTACGCATTAGAGATGCTGATAAAAACTGGAGAATCATTTATCGAATTGATGATGATGCAATTGTAATTGTAGAGGTTTTTAACAAATCAACGAGAACGACTCCCAAGAGTGTGATTGAAGTTTGCAAGAAACGCCTTAGTAAATACGATGCTGACTAGCAGGATTAATGTGATGGATTTAGATAAAAGAGCGCGTTTGGAGTCGAAAGGTTGGAAGGTTGAATCTGTTTCAGATTTTTTGGAATTAACGCCTGAAGAGTCTGTTTTGGTAGAGATTAAGTTAGCTCTTAGTCAAAGCTTGAAGGAGCGTCGGCAAAATCTGATGACTCAAAGTGAACTTGCTTTTAAGATGAGTTCTAGTCAGCCTCGGATTGCTAAAGCTGAAAATGGTGATGCTTCTGTTTCTATTGAGTTATTGATTAGGGCAATGTTGGCAACTGGTGCGACTCCTCAAGATATTGGACAGGTTATTGCTGGTGTGGGGTAGGCGAGATCACTATTCATAACTCTTTCTCTCTTGTTCCTCGTAATGAGAAAGATTTTGCAGGTTCTGGTGTTGTAGTTGTCAATCCTTGGATCAGTTAAAGCCCACATCCGTATCTTATTTTTACTTGATATCTAGCTTACACTTCACAAGTCTCGAGGCGAGAAAAGAAGTACTCGTCCCTCCACTCACTCCCAACCCCCTTGAGTGCCTCTTTTGGGAGGTGTCCCTTCGCACACATAAAATTATTCTTAAAAAATTGGTCGGTATAGTCCACCCAATTACCCTCGCTTTTCCATGCTGTGCGATCGTAAAACTGATTCCAAGACTGATTCCAAGAAATAGCATCACTAAAATCTAGCTTACCACCACACTCGGCATAAATCTGCTTCTGGACGCTAAAGCCAAACTCAAATCCATGTTTCTTGCTATATTCCACCCATAGGCGATCTAGCGTTAATAAATCCTCGCAAGGAAAATTTATAATATTATAGAAATCTAAATATCCTTCTTCCTCTCGATTCGTTACCTTGAGCATCAACTTCCACGTTTCCTGATCCGCCTCATACCATTGCTGATTTTCGAGATACTCCTCTAATTGTTGATAAAGATTATTCATGACTAACTTCCTAATCGGCTCGGCAACATCAGCCTTGTTGAGTTGGCGATAGATAAAATCAGCTAAGTCATCTTGATCAAGGTCAACTAGCTTTTGAATTAGTTTATTCGGATCGACTAAATTGGCATAAAAAACAAATGTGTCTTTCCAAGCATCGATCTCTTTCCACTTATCTAAACTTGACTTAGCATAAATCAACTTCTCTCCTTCTGCTTTTAAATCATAAAGTTCCCAAGCCGCCAGAAAAGATTGAAAGCTAAGATGAGAGAACTCATAATTTTCATCGCGCTTGACTAAAAGTTCGCTCACATCCACCATCTGCTTTAAAAAGTCATCGGCTTTAATCGTCCAACCCTTGTTTGTCAATGCTTGTTCAATTGATTCGATTAGATGCTCGTGAGAGATTTGTTTAAAACCTTCATCATCATTTTTCGTGCTATTCGTCACCTGTTTCATCATCCCTAGCGCCACCAACTGCAAGACTTTCTGACGTTCAGCCGCAGAATTGAGTAACAAAGTAATTCCTTTCTCCGTCGGTCTACGGTCTAACTGCAATTCCAAAATGCCACGATATAACTCAAACTTGCGCTGTGGCAGATCCTTCCCCTTTTTATCGCGATGATAGCGCACCATCATATTTAACATCAGGGCATTACCAGAGAGAGCCTTGAGTTCTGGACGCATATCAATTTGCTCAAGTAGAGACTTTGCCCTCGTTTTCGCCTTTCTCTCAATACCTCGATCCAGTCCTTTAGCAGCTTTTCCTTCTTGGTAGACATACCATTTTTCCAGAAAATCTTGACGCTGCTCATCATCAAAGTCATTTATCCAATAATTCATGAATGGCTTCTTGTTTGGATAATCCAATCTGTAAGCAGTTGGGCGCGAAGTCAGAATGAAAACTGATTTTCTATATTTTTGCATTTCACGATTGAGCCAAGCACTAACTTTGACGCGCTCCTCAGAACTTGGTATTTCATCAAAACCATCCAACATCACCAATGCTTGACCATCTAAAAGCAAATTTTTTGCCCAATCATCAGGAGCAGTACATTCTTGATACTCTAATAATTTATGGGCATGATCGGTTAACAGTTGCGGTAATTCGAGCGAATCGTCTTGATTTATAAATTTGACACAACGGAATAAGTACAGCAAAAAGGGAATAAACTTTGGCGCTTTGTAGTCTCCATAGTCAAGATTACTGTAGGTATAGGCAAGATCCTTCAAAAGTGTGGTTTTGCCATAGCCGCCCCTTGCCCGAATCGAGATTCTTTTAAGTTTTTCTTTGTCTTGGCTATTTCTCAACAATTGCCAAATGTCTGATATTTGAACACCTTCCAATTCTTCGTATCGGTTGAAACCAAGCTCTCTAGGACTATCAATCAGGCGCAAAGGTACAAATATTTCTTGCAATACAGGATAGTTATCAAGATGATCTTCTTCCCTAACACCATCCGCTTCATCACGATGACAAGTATCTTTTTGCTCTTCTAGATATTTTGATTCAAAATCCGTAAGTTGTTTTAGTTCAGTTTCTTTCGCGGCATTTTGTAAAGATTTTTCTGCGGAAATTTTGCGTTGCTGTTCTAAATTTTCTAAAACTTTTTCCCCGCTTGTTTTACCCATGCCCTCTAAGCCATCTTTAAGCGTATCCAAAAAGCTTTTGCCAAAAGCCCAAATCAATCCCCAACTCGCGGTGATCACAAACAAAAGAAAAAAGATCGCCGCCTTTGTCCAATCTCCCTGCATCAAGAAATTGATACATAACCCACCAGTAAGCTAATCGGCATTCAAGTTGCATGAAAGTGGTCGTGAAGCCCTTATATCAAGGGATATAGCTTGAAAGATAAATGCCGATTAGCTTACCACCTAATGATGACCAGCTTAAAAATTTAGGGATATCACTAACATCAATACCCAAAATATTTTTCTCTTGGCTAGAGTCGGGCTGTTTTTCTGGCTCTTGAGTCATGGTGTTTATGGTTCTTGAGGGGCGATCGCATTGCCAGCATTATAAACCGATAAAATAAATTGATATTGTCTAGTCCCATTATTTTGCGATCACCAAGTTTAACTCACGTTCAAAAATCTTAGTGATCGCTCTTATTTTCACCGTCAGCATTCATAAATTTATGGTCTTTAGTGGCTTTAATGCGATCGCCATTTTTTAACTCATATTCAAATACTTCTTGACTACCATGATTATACCAATATAAGATTTAACTAATTTTGATCTATAAATAAGGATGAAAAGATATATGGGAACACTTAAAGACATATTAGAGGGAATTACTTTTGCCGCCTCTGTTTATCTAGAGGCTGTTGACGATATAAACAATAAAACTAAGGGTGAAAAAGGCGAGATACTTTTAACTCACAATGGGCATACCTTGAGTTTAAAAGAATGGTCAAAAGTAACAGGTATAAAACAATCTACTCTTTTCAGTAGATACAAATCAGGTTGGCGAGTAAGAGAGATATTAGAGACCCCAGTATTAAGACGAGATCGATAAATCATAAAATACTCTCATTAGAAGGACAACGCCAAGTCGATCACTTTTTTATGCCTGCTACTTTAGCCATTTGAGGGGGAGTAGTATCGCTTTTCAAGTTTGTTTTGCGATCGCCAAATCTAACTCACGCTCAAAAATCTCATCGATCGTCAACATCTCACCCTCAGTAGTCATGAATTTATGATCCTTAGTAGCTTTAATGCGATCGCCAAAAACACATTAATAACTAGCGAGGCTAGGTGCGTGGTGACTTGGTTGAAGGGTTTGTTGGTAAGTCGGACAGATTACAATCTCTTGTACCATTAAGCGATCGCTCCTGTTGCTCATTTAAAATTCTTGAATTGGCGTGTTAGAATACAAAACGTTGCAAAAAATCGAATAAGCAGTAAAAACTAGATCAAATAAACTTATGGCAGTCAAACCAGATTGGTTGCGAGTCAAAGCCCCACAGTGGCAGCGCATTGGCAATGTTACAGAAGTCCTGCGCGACTTGGGACTAAACACCGTTTGCGAAGAAGCCTCCTGTCCGAATATTGGCGAATGCTTCAACCAAGGTACTGCCACATTTTTAATCATGGGTCCCGCTTGTACCCGCGCCTGTCCCTATTGTGATATTGATTTCGAGAAAAAGCCCCAAGCTCTTGATCCGATGGAACCGATTAATCTGGGGGAAGCGGTCAGACGGATGAAACTCAAACATGTTGTCGTTACTTCCGTTAATCGCGATGACTTGCCCGATGGTGGCGCTTCCCAATTTGTGCGTTGCATCGAAGAGATTCGTAAATTGATGCCACAAACTACAATTGAACTGCTTATTCCCGATCTTTGCGCCAATTGGGAAGCATTAGAAACCATTCTCGCGGCACGTCCCCATGTTCTCAATCACAATACGGAGACAGTGCCAAGACTTTATCGCAAAGTTCGTCCACAGGGAGAATATCAGCGTAGTTTAGAACTTATCCGCCGTGCGCGTGAAATTGCGCCTTGGGTTTATACCAAATCAGGGATTATGGTGGGCATGAGCGAAACCCATGAAGAAGTTTTGGAAGTAATGCGCGATTTGCGTTCTGTTGATTGTGACATCATCACGATCGGTCAATATCTGCAACCTTCTGCTAAGCATTTGACTTTGCATGAGTTTGTTACACCAGAACAGTTTGAGGCGTGGCGAGTGGCGGGTGAAGCGATGGGATTTTTGCAGGTAGTTTCTTCGCCATTGACACGCAGTTCTTATCATGCTGAACAGGTGCAAGCATTGATGAAGTTGTATCCCAAATAGCAAAATCGCGTTAAAGTAGTCGTACAGCTAAATATTTAGTCTATATAGGATGACAAAGATTATGTCTCGTTTACCTCTTTCCTTAGCCACCGCCTTTAGCCGCCGCAACGCTCTCAAGATTATTAGCGGTATTCAAAACTTTGATCGCAACTGCGTGAAAATGGTTGTCCAAGCTGCCGAACACGGTGGTGCTACCTTTGTGGACATTGCTGCTGATGCTGAAATCATTGCGATCGCTAAGGCTAACTGCTCCTTGCCGATTTGTGTATCAGCAGTGAATGCTCAACAATTGGCTGAGGCTGTTGCTCATGGCGCTGATCTAGTCGAAATCGGTAACTACGATAGCTACTATGCTCAAGGTCGTATTTTTACTGCCGATGAAATCATCGCGCTTACCGCAGAAACAAGAGCCTTGTTGCCTCATACCGCCATCTCGGTCACAGTTCCTCACACCTTACCTCTCGATCAGCAAGTCACCCTCGCCGAAAAACTGGAAGCGATCGGTGCGGACATCATCCAAACTGAAGGTGGTACAAGCTCGGCTCCCACCCATTCAGGTATCCTTGGGGCGATCGAAAAGGCTTCCCCCACCCTCGCCGCCGCCCATGCCATCAGTCGCGCTGTATCAATTCCCGTTCTTTGCGCTTCTGGCTTGAGCAATATCACTGCCCCAATGGCGATCGCTGCGGGAGCCGCAGGTGTTGGTGTTGGCTCAGCAGTTAATCAATTGAATGATGTTGTTTCGATGATTGCCACTGTCCGCGCTCTGAAGGAGTCACTAGCCGAATCATTGGTCGCATCAGTCAGCAAGTAAGAAATCATTTACAGCGCTTTGCGCTAAAACCAAACTCAGAGAAAAGTTTAAAGGTACCGCGAAGCGGCACTTTTAAACTTTTCTCTGTACTACTTAAAGCCTCAATATGTTTCAACCTAAAGCAGAAGTTATCGCGGATAGCATTAATCAAACAGGCGATCGCCTGACTACTTTTGTTCTCACTTACCATCGCATGATTCATTCCGAATTCATGACCCATCGGATGTTAAGCAAAAACAGTAGTAGTAGTCGCGCTATTCCTGTGGAGAAGATGATTAAACTTGTAGATAGTCAAGAGGTTTATCCCTTGCATTGGGGTAAAAATCAAAAGGGAATGTCCGCTCAAACTGAAGTCACTGAAGATGAAATCAAACAAGCTTCTGAAGTTTGGCTACAGGCTAAAAATGATGCCATCCGCCATGCTCGTCATTTAGTGGAGATTGGCATTCATAAGCAAGTTGTTAATCGCTTGTTAGAACCATTTTCGACAATTACGGTGATTTGTTCGGGAACCACATATCAGAACTTTTTTGAGCAGCGTTGCCATCCTGATGCTCAACCCGAAATCCAGAGTTTGGCTCATAAAATGTTAACCGCCTATAAAGATAGTCAGCCGAAAATATTAGCCGAGGGTGAATGGCATTTACCTCTCATTAAACAGGTGGACATCGATGAAATTAGTGATATGTCCGAGTTAGTTAAAGTTGCAGTCGGGCGCTGTGCCAGAGTTAGCTATCTCAATCACGATGGCGATCGCAGTCTCGCCGATGATGTGAAGCTTCACGATCGCCTATTGAGTTCTAAACCTGCTCACCTATCACCATTTGAGCATATCGCGATCGCTCTTCCCAATTCGGGAAAAAGAGCTAATTTTACAGGCTTTGAAGCCTATCGATTTCAACTAGAAAATTAACACAAAATAGAGTTGCGGCGCAACGGTAAAGTTGTCTTCTTGCCATCACAAATATCGTGAATTTGGTATAGCGATCGCCATTACAATTACCTGAACCCTAAAAATATCATCAAAAAACATGAAATTAGTAAACATAATCGCGCAATTCGTTGATGACTTCATCGGTCTATAGCAATCCGAAATCATTTATAGCTTTTTAAGAGTTGTGTGAGGCGCACCCCCCGGGTGAGCCACACACAAAAAAATTCGGATTGGGATATGGATTTGAGATTTATTTTT
>JANMFC010000305.1:0-8773 GCA_031377675.1 Pseudanabaena sp. OTE_70b_metabat_355
CTGAGCCAGGATCAAACTCTCCATGGTGTCTATCGGGTTCAAAATTGCTCTCTACTTCCTCTAGCTTTTTTTCCTTTCGGATTGCTTGACTTTTTTAAGCTTTTCGCTTATCCTGTCGGATAGCTAGTTATTTCTCAATAATCTAGTCTTTGTTTATGTTTTTGACGAGGTTTATTGGTTTCTTAAAGCTTTCAAACTATTTGGTTGTCTAGGTTCTTGGCGCTCCCTTTCAGGTTGGGTTTGCTTCGCTTTCGCTCGTCGCTCCCTTCAGCGCTTTATTAAGTTAGCTTGGTTTCAAAGGTTTGTCAAGCGTTTTTAGAAAAAAGTTTTTTGGTTGCTTAGTGAGAATGGGCTAAATGCTTTCGGGGTATGCGTTTGGGCTAGATAAACTTTTTTAAGTATTGCGTGTTGTTTGGGTGATTAGGCTTTTTTTAGTTGTTTCAGCCTTTTGAGCCATTAAATAAACCCATATAAATGAGTAAAAGTGCCGCAAAGCGGCACTTTTACTCATTTATATGGGTTTGGATGAGCGCCAAGCGCTGGATCTGAATGATTATTTGTTGACGATGTAGGGGGAATTGATCACTTGAACTTGCCCCGATCGCACTAGCGCTTGATAGACAAAAGCTGCGACTTCGGCTCTGGTGGCTGGTTGAGTTGGGTTGAGTAACTTGATGTTGGGATAGTTAACAACTAGCTTATTTTCGGTTGCTGCGGAGACGCTGTTGCGGGCATAGCTGGGAATAGTGGCTGAGTCTGAGTAGGTTTGCAATGTAGTGTCAACGGGTTTGGTTGGGGCAAAGTTTAGCCCGTTGGCTAGGGAGACGAGAATTTGTACCCGCTGAATATTTTCATTGGGTTTGAATAAACTTCCAGGGTATCCAGACATAAAGCCGATGGTATAGGCTTTTTGGATTGCAGGAGTAGCCCAGTAGGTTGATGGTAAATCAACAAAGTCGGTACTGCTGCGTATGGGGGATTTGTTGATTGACTGGCTGAGGATGGCGGCAAATTGCGCTCTAGTGACGGGATCATTGGGGCGGAAACTGCCATCGGGAAAACCTTTGATGATATCTCTGGCAGCTAGTTCTTGGATGAAAGTTTGCGCCCAATAACTTGAAGGGACATCGTTGAAAGCAACTTGAGCAGTTGCAGGCGTGGATGGAGGGGTGAGCGGAGATGTTGGCAACACCAAGTTAACTGAGCCTTGAATACGTTTAGGATCAGCTTGATTACCGATCGCTACAACAGTCACACCAGAGGCATTGTTGATATCAGTTTGCTTGTTGTTTTGGAAAATATTTTGCCCAGGGCTAGCGGTTGTACCAAGATCGACATTGGGCTGACTAGTCCGATCTTTTAAGATCACTAGACCATTTTCTTGATTATTGGCTATGAGATTATTGCGAAATGATGGGGTGGAGATGTTTGAGACGACGATGCCGCCACGATTGTTGATGATACGGTTGGATAGCACAGCAACTTGTGATTTCTGCCCGATCGCTAGTCCAAAACCAGTGTTGTCGAAGGTGTTGGACTGAATTTGTCCTGAACTTGTACCGAGGGCAGAAATACCGTTTGCCCCATTTTGGGTGAAGATGTTGCCAGTCACATTAGCGGTGGTCGCGCCTGTTAAGAAAACACCGTCATGGGTAGACCTAGTAAAAGTATTGTTGGCGATGGTGACATTTTGGGCAGATTCTACCCAAAGTGCATAACCTCTAGGGTTGGAGTTGGTGAGGGTAATGCCATCAATGCGTGCGCCATCACCAACTAGTAAGGCGATATTTTGACGAGCAAAGCTGGGACTGACAAAGACTCCGCCGCCTGAAATAATAATGTCTTTGCCTTGATTGCTAGCATTACCCCGTAAAGTGACACCTGCGGGGATCTTAATCGGGAATACTTCACCTGTTTCGGCGGTGTAGTTACCACTAGCGACTTGGATCACTGCGCCAGCTTGAGGATTTTTCTTGACGGCGGCAGTTAGAGATCGCAATGGCTGATTTGCAGCAAGTCCTGTGTTGGCATCTGAGCCATTGGGTGCGACAAACAAAACTGTATTTGCTTGGGCAATTTCAAGGGTGTTTGTTGTGGGTAAATTAGAAATACGGATATTTTGAGCGATCGCGGATCCTGTGGGAGAAGCAATTTGTGACAAGCCTGAGGCAACGAAAAATGCAAGTCCTAAAGATATGCGGAAAAATGTCGTTGGCGATGACATAAGTTTATCCTTTACAATTTATATAAGTCTTGGATCTGCCAAGTTTGACGCAAAGTATATCAAATAGTTGCTTCAAAGACTTTGTGTGAAATATTTCCCATTGCATTGACAGAGGTATCTGTGAGTTCACTTCCTGTTCCGTCCCATATTCACTATGAACTTTTGCTTCAGTTGTTAGAGCGGCAGACTCTGCCTGCGTTGCATGGAGAGATGAAGCAGCCCCATCTGACGGCAAAATTAAACTTGTCGAGAGAGCATCTTCAGGCGGCGATTATTAATTTACGCAAAGCTTATGCTTTGCAGAAGCAGGTTGAGGATATATGTGGCTATCACGGTATTGATGTGTCTTATCGTTGGTCGTTGAGTCAGTCAGAGCAGGAAATGGGGCGATCGCTTAAGGAGCTATCAAGCCCGCCCCCAAAGTTAGAGTGATCAATAGTGATCAATTTAGAGTGGTCAACTTGATCAACTTTAATAGTTCCTCCTCTGACAGACATGGCACACCCAAAGATTGAGCTTTTTCTAGCTTAGAACCCGCTTCTGCACCGACAACTAGATAGTGGGTTTTTTTACTGACAGAATCTGTGACTTTCCCACCCGCAGACTTAATCAGTTCTTTGGCTTCATCCCGTTTCAGGGTTGGCAATGTGCCTGTTACCACAAAGGTTTTACCAGCAATGTTTGGGTTAAGGGCGATCGCTTTACCAGATTTCGGCTCACTCACAAACTGTAACCCTGAAGCTTGGAGACGTTTTACTAGATGCTGATTAGTTTCTTTACGGAACCACTCACAAACTGATTGGGCAATTTCTTCGCCAATACTATAAATAGAGGCGATCGCTTCAGGGCTAGAGTTAGCCAATAATTCGACATTCGGAAAATTGTCGCTAATCGTTTGCGCGTTGGTACTGCCAACGTGCCTGATCCCTAAACCATAAAGTACTCGCGCCCAAGGTTTGGTTTTGGATGATGCGATCGCGGTAACAATTTTATCGGCAGACTTTTGACCCATGCGATCGAGGGATTGCAATTTTTCACTAGTCAATTCGTAGAGATCGGCTACGGAAGTCACATGATTTTCGGTTACTAATTGTCTGACCAGTTTTTCGCCAATGCCATTAATATCCAGCGCATCTCGGCTGACCCAATGCTCGATCGCTCCGCGCACGATCGCAGGACATTCTTGGTTAATACAACGGGTTGCCGATTCATCTTCGGGTTTCAAGACTGGTTGACCACATTCAGGGCAGTGACTAGGCATGACAAAGCGAACTGCGCCACTGGGGCGCAATTCAGTCAAGATTCGCACCACTTCAGGAATGATTTCACCTGCTTTCCGCACGATCGCCGTGTCGCCAAGATGTAAATCTAATTCTGCAAGGCGATCGCTATTATGAAGTGTGGCTCTAGAAACGGTCGTCCCCGCCAGCAACACGGGACGCAATTCGGCAACGGGGGTGAGCGTACCTGTGCGCCCCACTTGGAAGGTGACAGATTCAATCACTGTGGGCATTTCTTCGGCGGGATATTTCCAAGCGATCGCCCAGCGTGGGGTTCTTTGAGTAAATCCGAGTTGTTCTTGTTGTGGGAAATTATTCAGTTTGATGACCATGCCATCGGTCATATAGGGAAGCTTCAGCCGTTCCGTTGACCAATGGTCATAATAATCTTGTAGTTCTTGAATTGATTTACAGAGTGTCTTATTGGGATTGACGCGAAATCCGACTTGTTGCAAAAATTCCAGAGCTTCCCATTGAGAAGAAATATTAACAAGATCTTGATTAACAAGATCTTGGTGAATATGCAGCGTATAGGCAAAAAAATCAAGGCGGCGGTTAGAAACTTTGCGCGAATCGAGTTGGCGTAACGTCCCTGCGGCGGCGTTACGGGGGTTAGCAAATAATGCTTCGCCCTGTTGCGATCGCTCTTGATTAATCGCATCAAAAACCGCGATCGGTAAAAATGCTTCACCACGAATTTCTAAGCGATCAGGCGGATTTTCTAAATTCAATCGGAGGGGAATAGAGCGAATCGTTTTAATATTTGGGGTAATATCTTCACCCCAATCACCATCGCCTCTAGTTGCGCCGCGCACTAAAATCCCCTGCTCATAGGTTAAGGCGATCGCCGAACCATCAATTTTTAATTCACAAATACTATCTAAAAAATCTAATGTAGATAATCCTTTTTGGCAGCGTTCTTGCCAAGTGATCACATCATTGGATGTGAAGGCATTCTCTAAACTATAGAGGGGAATATTATGCTGAACTGAGACAAACTGCGTGGTGGGTTTTTCGCCTACGCGCTGAGTGGGACTATCGGCTGTAATCAGTTGCGGATATTCAGTTTCAAGGTTTTGCAATTCATGATAAAAGTTATCATAAACAGAGTCCTCCATTGTGGGCGCGTCAAGGACATGATATTCATAACTTGCTTGCTGCAATATTTTTCGCAAGGCGATCGCTCTGGATTGAATTTCAGAATCTAGCAATGGTTCAGCCACAATATTTCTCCCAAAACAGCTTTGAAATATGATTAAAAAACTTTGTCAGTGATTACTTGTCATATAAATAAATGAATTGCCTATCCACTCGCGCATAAAAAGCGATCGCCTCTTAATTGTTTAGCAATTCAAGAAACTCATCTACTTCTAATTCCACTTGCCGAATAATTGCTCGTAAAGTTCCTTTATCCAGCGTTTTATGATTGGGAATTACTACTTCTGCAAATGGTTCGTCTCTACAGAGGATAATATGACTGCCTTTTTGCCGTTTCACAGAAAAGCCAGCTTTACTCAAAGCTTTAATACATTCTTTTCCTGAGATTTGTGGTAATTTACTCATATAGCAAGCATTACAGTTTCAACTCGATCTTCGGGAATAATACGACCATCCTGTTGCAGAAACTCAATATATAGTTCAATTGCTTCTTGAATATTAATGATCGCAACTTCTTTGGTTTCTCCTTGACTAATGCAGGCAGGCAAGCTGGGACATTGAGCAACCCAATAACCATCTTCACCAGGATAAATAATTATCTGTCTCATAACTTAGCTTATCCAAACTTATATTTTTGTATCTTATATTTTACTCTTTATTCGCAGTAAAAGCGATCGCCTATCCACTCGCTCATAAACAGCGATCGCCTACAAAGTGACGACAATATGCGGGTGAGTTTTTTGATCTGAGGGGGTAGCAGTAACGTATGAAAAGAATTAAGCCTTATTCGCGTTAAACTACTAAAACTAGCTTTAAGCGATCGCAAATTTTTTAGTCTGTTTTTTAAATATTTCTTTAGTCTATTTTCGGTCTGTATGGTAGAAAGTGTTATTGATTCCCCCGATCCTTCTTCAACGCCATCTCGCGGCACGCGCAAATTGTGGATGGCGGCGATTAAGTTTCCGATGTATAGTGTGGCGATCGTGCCGATCGCCACGGGTACGGCGATGGCTTATCACGATCGCGGAGTCATCGACTGGAGTATTTTTTTAACGTTTTTGGTTGCCGCAGTTTTGATTTTGGTTTGGGAAAATCTCTGTAATGACGTATTTGATGCTGAGACGGGCATTGATGTTAACAAGGCGCATTCAGTGGTTAATTTGACTGGTCGAAAAAATCTCATCTTTGCGATCGCCAATATTTGTTTACTGCTCGGCATTGGTGGGGTTTTGGCAATTTCTTGGCTACAGCAAGATTTTGTTGTGGTTAGCGCGATCGCTCTTTCTTGTTTTCTGGGATATATCTACCAAGGGCCGCCTTTTCGGTTGGGATATCAAGGCTGGGGCGAAATTTTATGCTTTTTTGCTTTTGGTCCCTTGGGAGTTTCTGCCGCCTATTACAGTCAGACTAAATCTTGGTCGGTTGGCTCGATCGCGGCGGCAGTTATTGTGGGGATTATCACTAGTCTGATTTTATTCTGTTCCCATTTCAATCAGGTTGCCGATGATCTTGCCGCAGGAAAGCGATCGCCTGTGGTGCGGTTGGGAACTAAACGATCGGCGCAACTTCTGCCTTGGCTGTGTGGATTGATCTATGCGATCGTGATTATCGCGATCGCGCTTAGCTTTTTTCCGATTTGGGCATCTGTAATATTAGTCAGCTTACCGATTGCATGGAAATTATGTGCTTTTATTGGCAAAAATCACGATCAAGCTGATTTGTTACTTAATTGTCGATTTATTGCGGTAGCTTTGCATTTTGTGGTTGGCACTTGTCTTAGTATCAGCATAATTTTTTAGACACATTTTTTAGATCATGCTAGACTGTGAAACGATTATGAAATGGTTGAATTGAGTCAAATCAAACCTAAAAATGATGTTTACAAAGCCTGAATTAAAGCCTCAAGAGGGTTCGCCACCAAATTCATTATCAGAATCACATCCAGAGACTCAATCAAAGGCTCAAAATTGGCAAGTATTTGCTACAACTTTTATTACTGTGTTTTTGGCTGAAATTGGTGATAAGACGCAGCTAACCACCTTGATGATTGCTGCTCAATCGCATCAACCTTGGATTGTGTTTACAGGCGCGGCGATCGCTTTAGTTTTAACGAGTTTATTAGGTGTAATCGCGGGTAAATGGCTAGCCAAAACTTTTTCTCCCAACTTGTTAAATACCCTAGCGGGTTTGAGCTTTCTCGTACTTGCAATTACGCTGCTATGGGAAGCGATCGCTTAAACATAAATTAAATATAAAACCCAAAAAGCTGTAGCGCACGCGCAGCGTGTGCTACAGCTTTTTGAGTTTATGCCCACATCTAGTCAACTCTCACCGCAAAAAATTATGGACTGGCAATTACTGTTTCTCAGCTTTGGTACGATCTTTTTGTCAGAGTTAGGTGACAAAAGCCAATTAGCGACTTTAAGTATTAGTGGAAGCTCCAACGCCCCAAAATTTGTGTTCATCGGTTCGGCTCTCGCTTTATTGACGGCAAGTGCGATCGGCGTATTTCTCGGTGATAGCATCTCTATATTTTTACCAACAAGAATACTTAAAGCGATCGCCGCCGCCTTATTTGCAATTATGGCAATGCGACTACTTAGCCCTGATTTCGACGAATCCTAATTCTACAAACAGCGATCGCTCACATGTTTCTATAATCAATCTGAAATTGATATATCCTATTTTTTAAATTCATCGTAATTGTAGTAAGTGTCTTTACTGTCAGTATTAACATTTCTAACTTCGTTGACAAAGCCTATATTCTTAGCTTCAGCAGCGTTAAAGACTGATTCTTTATCATAAATATCTCTGGTCTCTTTTTCAGAAATACCTGCACAAGTAGAAAATATTTTATGCCTAAGAGTCAGTACAAGTTTATGCCAATTGTAGTAACCATTAGTCTGCTCTATAGTAATGTTGGGAGCATAAGTTGCCGTACCATTATGTAAAAGAAAAGTACTGTTAGGAGATGCAGTCCTGTAACTTCCTGCACAATAAATTTCAGTAGCTGCTGACTTAACAGTAGAGATATTATGAGTTCTAATAGTAACTGGGAGACTAGAAAGGTAGTTATAGGCAGCAATAGCTGCTTCAGAGTCTCCACCATCAGAATTTATCAGCAAGAGGAAATCTTTATGTCCTTGAGCCATTAACTTACCAACGGTACTCATTAGTAGGGCAACAGATTCTTTACTAACATATACAGAGAAATTTATAACAACAGGTCCTTTGGTGTCAGTAATTTGAGACGGAACCTTTGGTGATTCTGAATTAATATTTTGATTTTTATTAGTTTCTCCGCTAACTGAATAAGGATGAACAAATACTGTAGATATTGCCAAGAAAATATTTACTACAAGTCCTTTGGTCATCATCATTTTTGCTCTGTTGGGATTGAATTTAAAGAATTTTAGCATGATGGTGAGGAAAGTGATGAAGGTCGCACTCTCCTAATAAAACCCAAAAAAGATTTAAAGCGCTTTGCGCTCTTCTTTACTTATTGTCTCACCTTTTGCAGATAGAAAATCTGCCCTCATCAATTAATCGCCCCCTAGCCCCCAATTCTGGGGGAACAAGAAAATAAAATTCTTTTAAAGTCCACCAGAATTGGGAGATTTAGTGGGCTTAAATAAATTAAAACGTAGGCAGTTAGACTTGTGTACTGAAATCAAAAGCTTTTTGCAATGGCTAGAGCGCTTTATTGGTTGTCCAGTTGATCTTACTTTTCCCGTTAAGTATGTTTTGCAAGGAGCCAGCCCTGAGAAAGGTCGTGCAACTTTAACCAACCGCGCCAAAGAACTTGAATACCAATCTTACTTTTCCCGTTAAGTGTTAAGAGCAGGCAAATAAGGAATAAAGCCTAGTTTTAGGTGTAAAATATAAACAATTAGGACTTACGCAGAGGGGTAAAAATATGTAAAAATGGAGAAGGATTGGAGAGAAAGCAATGGCAAAAAAGTTTGCAACACTAGATTATTGTCAGTACCTGCTAAGTAGTCAGATAAACTACACAATTACCAACTTAGCAGACCATGTAGAAGAACACAGCCATGACCAGATTAACCGACACCTAAAAACACAGAAATTAACACCTAGATTGCTGTGGAAA
>JANMFC010000134.1:0-31134 GCA_031377675.1 Pseudanabaena sp. OTE_70b_metabat_355
AAACAGTGCCAAAAAACTATTTCGCGATGCAATTAATGTCGATCCTAGGTATCGCAGTGCTGAATTTTTAAATTTTCTGAACGAAGCGGGTTTTAGTAGTGAGCAAATTCAAACTGCACAACAAGTTTTAGCAAGTCCTTAAAAATTAAGGTTGTTGGCGCTTCGCGCCGCCACTCTCTCTTGGGTTTTTTCTTTGTGACTCGATCTGTAACTTACATCGCAGAGGATAAGACCAATTTAGCTGTTTGAATTTGATCGTTACTAAAACCTGCTTCATTCAGGAAATTTAAGAAATCAGCGCTGCGATATCTCGCGTCAACCCCGATCGCCTCACGAAATATTTTTTTTGCCTTAGCTTGATCGCCAGATGTCCATTGCGCGATCGCATGGGCGACAAAGGGATGGGGATTATTCGGTTCAAGTTCGATCGCTTTTTGGGCATAGGCGATCGCTAGATCGTATTGTTTTAATCTTTGGTAAGCAAGACTGAGATTGTAGTGAGCGATCTCGTTATCGGCTTTGAGCATCGCCGCCCAACTATGTAAAACTACAGCTTGCGGAAGATCCCCACGCACAAGGTAGACAATACCGATCGCATTAAATGCTTGTAACGATGTCGGTGAAATATAAATTGCTTCCCAAAGTGAGGCGGCGGCGGCTTTATCTTTTTTGGCAAGATGCTCTGTCCAACCCAGAATAATCCGCCCATCCAGATTTTTGGGATCGCGCATGACCGCTTTTTGTAAAGCCGCGATCGCGTCATCAAAACGTTCTTGTTTGCGATAAGTGAGTCCTAATTGGCGATATTCATCGGCAGCGCGGCGATCTTCGGGACTGACTTTAACTGGTGAGGCTAAAGTTTTTTGTGGATTTGTTTTTTGTGGATCTACAGAGAAATTTGCGGCGATCGCGGGACATACGGAGTTAATACTACTGAAAAGAATCAGTAAACTCACTGAACAGAATAATCTTAAATGTTGCGGCAATTTTTTCAAAACAAATTTCAAAACAAATTTCAATTGATTGTGACATAAAAAATGTAGGGTCAATTCATGAATTGACCCTACATTTTTTAATGTTTGTTTTAGTTATTAGCGATAAGCTGACGATAAGCTCTCGTCACCAATTTATCATCAACAAACGTAGCATTCATAACCAAATCTTTGCTAGCCCAGCTAATAATCACAGCGCGATCGCCGTAGTTATGGTTGATCCCTAATGGTTTCCCTTCGGTTCCCAAAATACTGGCAACTTGGTTATAGCGCATTCCTCGACCGAGACAAACATAATTTTTGAGTGAGATCGCAGGATTGCCACAACGATACTGAGCAGTAGTGATGTTATTGTCAAAGTGACGTGATGGCAACAGAGCAAGATTAATCGTCGAACTTGATAGAGACTCAGTTAGCCCCCATAGCCCTATCAGCATCACCCCCAAAACTAGCACATCTTCGATGACGGCTCGTACTAAATTACGCTGATGGCGGCGTTTGATCTGTTGCGCTTTTCCTTTTGTCCAAGTTTCCCAAGGAAAAGTATCAACCCATTGGATCGTGTCATTAAACTTCGCGATCGCGGTGGTGCGAACTATTTCTAAGACTACTCTAGGATCACGAATGGTAATCCGACTAGTTCTTTGCGCGGCGGCGATCGTTTGAGGTAGGGGTGCTGGAGCGGACACCAACGGAATATCACGTTCCTGAGCGAGAACGGTTATGGCTTCCCCAATCAGATAAAATCCCCATTCAATGCGGCGTACCCCAAGTAATTGGATGCGATTGAAGTAGCGATCAATATTTTGCGTAAACGCATTTAGCCGATCGCGATCGGAGTTAGTAGAAATTAGCGTAAAAGTAATGGATAGAACTTGCTGCTCAAACTTAAATTCCGTTTGCTCAGCCGCTACCAGATCCATGTAATCGGAAGCAAAACTATTCAGAATATGCTGTAGTTTCCGCCAATCTTGTTTGTCTTCGAGATTTAATCGTACTGTGTTCATGTTGGTAAATCAGGGAATACTTCGGCGACAGCAGGATAAACAATCCGACCATTTTGAACATTCACGCCCTTGGCTAAAGCGCGATCGCGCTTGATTGCTTCCAAACTAAAATCAGCTAAGGCGCATGTATAGGGCAATGTGGCATTTACCAAGGCTTGAGTCGCTGTCCAAGGCACAGCCCCAGGCATATTTGGCACACCATAATGCAGTATGCCTTCTTCTTCATAAATCGGGGCGCTGTGGGAAGTGGGGCGCATAGTTTCAATGCAACCGCCTTGATCGACCGCGACATCAATAATTACTGAATGCGATCGCATTTGGCTAACCAGTTCTCGTTTTACTAAGGTCGGTGCGCGTTTGCCCGTGATTAACACCGCACCAATAACCAAATCGGCAGCAATCACCGATTCGGCGATATTACTAGCGGTGCTGTACAGCAGTTGCACTCGCGAACCAAACAGGGACTCTAACTCACCTAGCCGATTCAAATTAACATCCAAAATCGTCACCCTCGCCCCCAAACCGATCGCCATTCTTGCCGCTTCTGTCCCGACTACGCCGCCCCCAAGCACGACTACATGACCAGAGCGCACCCCAGGGATGCCACCCAGCAATACGCCACTTCCGCCCTGTTGTTTGGTCAAATAATGCGCCCCAAATTGGACTGACAAGCGCCCTGCAATAATGCTCATCGGTACGAGCAATGGTAATTGACCATGATCAGTTTGTACGGTTTCATAGGCGATACAGGTTGCACCCGATTTGATTAGAGCCTCAGTTAATTGGCGATCGGCGGCAAGATGTAAGTAGGTAAATAAAATTAATTCTGAATGTAGTAGCCCATATTCATTAGGTAGAGGCTCTTTGACCTTCACCACCATTTCCTGTGCATAGACTTCTGGCGCAGTTGCGACAATTTTAGCTCCCGCTTGGATATATTCCTCATCGCTAAATCCCGAACCAATCCCAGCATTAGTCTCCACAAAAACTTGGTGCGATCGCGTTGTCAATGTCAATACACCCGCAGGTGTCAGCCCCACCCGAAACTCACGATCTTTTATTTCCTTCGGTACGCCAATCTTCACTGATATTCCTCCTAAAACTTGTCGATGAAATTTGCTAAGTAGCTAGGCATGATTATACTAATTAAGTAGCTGGGCGCAATTAAATATAAAACCCCAAAAGCTGTAGCGCACGCGCAGCGTGCGCTACAGCTTTTGGGGTTGGGTTTTAATTATGCCCAACTACTTATGCGGTGAAAATCACAGAGCAATTACGTCCTTGTTTCTTTGCACTATAAAGCGATGTATCTGCTTGCTTAATAAGTATTGACGGTATTTCTGTGGAAGTTGGGAATAAACTTGCAATTCCGAGACTAACTGTAACTATGCCACTAACATCAGAATTTTGGTGAGGAATACTTAACTTTTTAATTGCGAAATGAATCTGCTCAGCAACAGTAATTGCTCCTTTTAAATCAGTGTCAGGTAAAATTACCACAAACTCTTCGCCCCCATAGCGAGCGACTAAATCGGCAGGACGAAGTAAGATATTTTGTACGGATTTGGCGATCGCTATTAAACAATCATCTCCCATTTGATGTCCATAGTAGTCATTATAGAGCTTAAAACAGTCGATATCAAATAATAGTAAAGATAAATGTTTCTGATCACGACAAAGCCGATCCCATTCAAGCTCAAGGCGATCGTTAAAACATCGCCGATTAGCAATTTGAGTTAATCCATCAATATTAACCATTTTTTCTAGTTCTAAATTCGCCTCAATTAGAAGAGCTTCACTTTGATGTAGTTCTATAGTTCTGGCAATGACAAGATTTTCGACATTTGCAAGTGTTTGCTTTAGCTCTAATTGGACAGCAAGTCTTTCCTCGATCGCCGCCGACAGAATAAGTGATGTTAATGAAAATACACCCATAAAAGATTGTAATAGTAGCAGTGATTCATTTGCTGAAGCTTTGTCATAAAAGCCATAACCTCGAACCGAAGCAAAAATCGCTATTAGAGAAACTACACTCACCAATAGGCTTGCAAAAAACTTACCATAGCGAATTGCCGTCCAGATCAGAATTGGTAACAACAAATATTCTGCGCGATATCTGATTCCAAAGCTAAGCCAACTAAAGCTCGCTAAAAAAAGCAATACTGCGCCAATTTCCCATAAATTTATCTTTGTATTGCTCCTTCCAAAATTTTTCCATAATAAAATCATTGGCGTAAAAATGAGATGGGCAAGCGCACTTGCTAACCACCAAGTTAACCAACTAATCCCATAGCTATGCCAAGGAATCAGTCCTGCAATACTTATACTTGTAATTCCTAATGTGGCGGATACAGTGGGTGAAAAAATTGACGCAGCAATATATAAAAGAACTGTATCAATATGGCTGAAAATATCTTTTTGCGCTGCAAATTTTGTAATTAAATATTTGGCAATCAGTGGTTGCAAACAGTTGCCCAAAGCGCAGGCTATATTAATTAATATAAAATAAAAGAGCGATATTGTAGGGCTTGACTTGAGCAAATCTAGCGATATTGCCCAAATAGATCCACTAATGATTCCTAAAAGTACGCGATCGCCGAGAATAAAAACTAAAGCCAAGGTCATTGCGGAAGGAAACCAAACCGATGCAACTCCACCACTTAAAGTCGCAAATTCGTGACTAAATTTTACTAAGATTGCATAAGCAATTGCCACTAGCAGATTCAGTGTAATGAATCTAAAAATGCCCTTTTGTAGTAGCCAATTACTCTGCATAAACGTTCAAGGGCTTTGGGATGATCATTTTGAATTTGAAAGCAAGACCCCAAATAAGCCAAGGTAATTATCGGATCTTAGCATATAGCAGTCCTAAATCATTTATGAGAAAAATAGAGCGTATATCCCCTCACAACTCATTTAGGATTGCTATACTTGCAATTATCTGCGGCGATCGCCTAAATCACAAATCTCTAAGCGATAGAAAACCGCATCGACTAAATTAAATCCTTCCCAAAATAACAAACTTGGTAAATGTCCACGCGGGGCATTAATTGCAAATAGTAAATTCTCATACTTGCGCCAAATCTTTGGTGATAGTCCCAGCTTTAACCAGCGCGGTTTTCGCCATCCGAGGCGATCGCTAAACTTCTCATAAACATCTGCAAATTGCCAATAGGTATCTTCCGTATAAATCAATTTGCCGCCAATCTCTTGCCAGACTTGTTTCTGCACAGTCCAACCAAAGCGATTATTACTGGCTTGCATCCATTCCTGATTGATCGCCATCCAAACATCACAGGAGATCTGACTTATATCCGCAGGAGTTAATTTTGCGATTTTGTCCTTAGCCGCGAGTTCTAAAATAATTCTATTAGTTAACCGATCGCCCTCTTGCCATTGTCCAAAAGTTAAAGCTTCTTTTAATTCTGATAAATAGGGTATGCCAACTAACTTGATACTGGTGATATCTGGCGATCGCAATGCATCAATTACTTCATTTGCGGAACCATAACGATTAGCGATCGCTTTTTCCAATAGGCGATCGAGAATAGCCGCTAAATGATTAGAGATAGAACTCCTTAACTTATCCCGCCAAATCCAGCGATCGCGAACATCATCATACAAATCAAAGGGTGAAATCCCTGTTAACAGATGAATACAAGTCACGCCCAAACTATAGAGATCACTTTGCGGAACCGCCTTCCCTCTAGCCTGTTCTGGCGCAATATATTCTGCACTACCAATTAATGTTCCAGTCCGATTAGCAGTATTGCTGATAAAAGTTTTAGCCGCCCCAAAATCGACTAAAACCAGACTAGGGGATTGAGAATTAAGAACCAAGTTTTTCCTTTTTCCTTTTTCCTTTTTCCTTACAATATTGTCTGGTTTAATATCACGATGGATAACTTGGCGATCGTGAATGAATTGGAGAACAGGCAATATCTCCTCTAAAAATTGATAAATTTGCGTTTCTGTAAAAAGCCCTTTAGTTTGTAACTCGTTATAGAGATTTTCGCCTTCGATCAGTTCCTGCACTAAATATAAACAGCCATCTTCTTCAAAATAGGCAATTAATTCAGGAATTTGAGGATGGGAACCGAGTTCTTTAAGTTGGGATGCTTCGCTTTCAAATAGAGCGATCGCCTTTTGGATTAAATTAGCTTCCTGAGACTGACTAAATAGAAACTGCGGTAAAAATTGCTTAATCGCACAGGGCTGTCCCAATCGTCCCAAATCAATCGCCCGAAAAGTCCGCCCCATTCCTCCCTGACCAATTAAGGCGATCGCCTCATACAGCCCTTTTAGCTGTAAGCCTTTACCGCAATTCATACAAAATTTTGTGCCAACGGGATTAATTGGCTGTTGACAACTAGGGTTAAGGCAGTGGGGCATATTTCTGATGATAGATTTACATTTGTTTACATTAAGGGTAAATTTTAGTTAATAAATATTAATCTTCTGTAGGAAAGCAACTAATCATGGTATCCACACCCACTAAACCACAACCTGAAGAGCCACAATCTACTAAGTCTTTCAATCTTAATGTAAATCCTACAGGTGCTGGAATATTTGGTTTCGGTAATTTTGCTGAAACTTGGAACGGGCGGATGGCAATGATCGGTTTGGTGGCTGGGTTCACTAATGAAGTTTTGACGGGCAAAGGTATTTTGGCTCAGGTGGGCATTACTGGGGGAATCAGTGTTTTGTTTGCGCTATTTTTTACTGGATTCACGGCAGCGACATTACTTGGCTACTACGCAATCAAAGCCACAAAAGATTAGATGTAGCGCTTTGCGCTAACTTAAACGTAAAAGCCACGCTTAGCGTGGCTTTTATTTGTTTATGAGCGGCGTGAAGCTCCGCTTTGCTCACTTGGTTTTGAAATTAATTGGATCTTGATCTCGGCGGTTACGGAAGGGAATTGGGCTTGGCTGGCGATCGCCTATTAAAGCCGCAGTTTTTTCTAAAGCCTCGCGCAAGCGCTTAGCGGCATAGATCGACATATCACGGGGAACACTAATGCGATCTCGCAAATATCGCAAAGCCACATCTGTTTCCCCAGGTGGTGTACAGATTTCGTCTGTCATCATATTGGTCAAAGCACAACGCAAAGCTGTATCAAATAATTGATCATCGGCAGGATTAACCCGAACAATATTATGGCGATGCTTAATGACGCGGTAGAGCGCTTCCGCACGGGAATTAACTGGCTCTGGATAAGTCACATCAGGCAATCCGAACCAAGAGCCGTGATCCACTTTGGCTTTATTGATTAACATCTGTGGTTCGCCATTTTCCCAACAGCCGCCCATCTGTGGTGGTAAATCGTGGGCATGGGTATGGAAATCACTCTGAGTACCGCGATAGGTAGAACGAGTTTCCATTGCATCAAACCATTTCGACATACATGGATTCTCTTCCCTTAGAGAATAACCTTTGTAATAATAGAGACTGGCATTCATTCGCTCCACATAGGGTGTGAAAATCACATCCGCTGTGCCAAAATCACTCAAAAAATAAGGACTAGGTGTACTTCCTAACACCTCTTCAACCTTAGCCATAACTTCCCCAAACTGCTGACGGTGCTGCTGCTCTTGACGTTCGGAACTCATCGGACGACAAAGCCATTCACACCAAGCCCTAAACAAAACTCGCTCTAGTCTTCTGATTGGCACAACTTGCGGATCATTCATCCCCAGACTCAGACAACCAAAGACTTTTTCTAGAGCCATGAGAATATCATCGCTCTCCGTAATTATGCGTCCATCTAAGGCGATCGCTGGCAGCATTCCTGACGGAACTATTTTCTTGTACCAAAGTTCTTTTTCTCCATAACAAAACATGGTCACTTTTTCGATGCGATAGGGAATCTGTTTTTCCTCTAGCCACAACCAAATTTTTTGACAATAGGGACACCATGCATGATGATCGCGATAGAGAGTCACCCGCACTTCTGATTCTGAATGCCCAAATAAGCGTAAATTAGCTTGAGCATTAGTGGAACCATTGACGCGATCTATGGGCAAATCGGCTTGAGAATCAATAAGGGATTCGAGTTCTGTCCAGTTTAGAGGGGAAATATTCATAAAAAGAATCTATCAACAATTGGCTACAATTTACACTAAATAACTGATGTTACGTGGAAGTTTCCATGACCCTCACCCCTAGCCCCTCTCCCAAAATGGGAGAGGGGAACAAGAAATTAGTCTTACTCCCCCTCTCCCTTGATGGGAGAGGGGGCTGGGGGGTGAGGGTTCCACATAACATCAGTAAATAAAAATTAACTGTACAAATTAAAGAGCTTTACCTGTCATGACCGAATTTTTACAAGTGGGTAATCCTGCTCCAGATTTTGAAGCAGATGCAGTCTTTGACTTGGAATTTACCAAAATCCGACTTTCTAGTTATTATGGCAAAAAATATGTGGTGCTATTTTTTTACCCCCTTGATTTCACCTTTGTCTGTCCTACCGAAGTTCTCGCCTTCAGCGATCGCTACGATGAGTTTGCCAAATTAAATACGGAAGTGATCGGAATTTCGGTAGATAGTCAGTATGCTCATCTGGCTTGGATTCAAACCTCGCTAGCTGATGGCGGACTCGGTGGTAATATCCGTTGTCCATTGGTTGCCGATCTTACGAAAGCGATCGCCACAGATTTTAATGTCCTCGATCCTAAAGCTGGTATCGCCTTACGCGGCTTATTTATCATCGATAAGCTCGGAATTGTTCAACATGCCACGATCAACAATCTTGCCTTTGGACGCAGTATTGACGAGACTATTCGTACTCTTAAAGCCATTCAACACACTCAGATCCATACCAATGAGGTTTGTCCCGCCGATTGGCAAGAGGGCATGGCAACGATTAAAATTTAAGTTTTAGTTAACTACATCACAAAATGTATTTACGAAGTAGGTTAAATTCTGATTAATAAAAACTTAAATTGCGTAACTTGTCCTAATGGGGAAACCAAATAAACGATATGGCTGAGCAAAAAAAGGCTGTTTTAATGATGCACATCGACCAAGAGCAGGGGCAATTGTGGGAAACAGCTTTGTCAACTCAACAATTGGACGTGATTTGGGAAAAAACGCAGTTAGATCTCGTCAAGTTTTTTGGGAAATGCGATCGCCAATTATTGCCAGATCTATTATTGATGGATATGTCCATCAAAAGCCCCGATTCAGAAACATTGCAATCTTCATCAATTTGTCAGTGGATTACAAAACAACAGGCTCCCATCAAAGTTGTGTTATTTAATCCTAGGCAAGAAAAAATTAAAGATATTGAACATAGTTGGGCTTTGCGGCGCGGCGCGGCTGATGTTCTGCCCCGACTGTCTCGCGAAAATTTAATGGCTGAAGTTGCGAGGGTGACGGCTTTGATTGGTTGCTCGTTAATTTCTCAACCTTTAGAGTCTATAGCCAGAAGTTTAGGTGGGGGGGCTACGCAGGTTAATGAGAAAGCTGACCAGATGATTGACAAAGCAGAAGGCGATAGAGCTATTTCTAAAACTAAAATCAACCCAAAAGAAGATCAAAAATCTGATAACAGTGTAATGTATCGTGGTGTGAGAATCAGACGTTGATATTTCATACCGAATTCTATGCCGAACTTCGCACCAGATTTCATGCTATTTGCTCAGCACGGTTGGGCGGACACAAATCATGATCTTGGTCAATTAGCCCGATCGCTAACCAGCACAAATAATCCTACCTATGTTCCCAATCTTGGTTGGATTAATACTTGGCTAGAGATTATTCCATTAGTTGACAAAGTGGAAAAGATTGCAGTAGAAGCGATCGCTACATATCCAGATTTGCCATTGCGAATCATTGCTCATTCAATGGGGGGATTAATTTGGCTAGAAGTTCTGAATCGTCATCCTGAATGGTTTTCTAAAGTTCATAGTTTAATTTTAATCGGTTCACCTGTTGGTGGCTCAGATTTGGGTAGGTTATTTGATCCGTTTAGATTATTTTCGTTAATGGCGCGTGACCTCGGCAAAAATCGACGTTCCATTGCCGAAGCGATCGCCTTGGAGATTCCCACTGCTTCGATTGTTAGTGATATTGGGCATAACACCGATGGCATGGTTCCTATCGGTTGTTCGCAGTTTGCCCATGCTCATTTTGTCCGCCTCAAAGGAATAAACCATCCCACCCTTAAAATCCATCCTCAAGTGGCGGCGGCGATACGAGAATTTTGGACAAGTCCTGTAATTACTCCGCTTCAAACTGATACTGCATCACAGTTAATCGCTAAACTGCGATCGCTCGATCTCACTGAAATCAGCAACCGCAACTTTGAGAAAAGCTGTAAATATGCAAAGTTACTTCAAGCCTACGAGGATGGAACTAAACTATGGCAATGCTCAAATCCTCTGCTGATAACCCATGTATTTGTAACTGTGATTAATGAAGGTAGCTCTAGCGATCGCTGTGTTTATAGCGCTTATATGGGTTGGCAAGACAAGAATAAACTAGCGATCGCTATACATCAAAATTTAACTAATCCATAACCAGACCTAAACCTTGAGTCGTCATTTCTCCTTGTACTATCAATGGTGAGCATTACCTAAAATCTATATCCAGATTTGGGCGTTATCTGACTGGAGGATTTAATCAAGCTGAGACAAGAGATTTAAATTGAAAGAATCGCCGCTTAGTTACTCTAGTTGCGCGAGTTCTTGTTCTTTGTATTGATTCCACAAGTATCGACAAAAGCGATCGCATTGCGATCGCTGTTTCCATTTGACTTTAAGTTAAATCCAACTCTTATAAACATCATGGCAACAACATCCGTTCGTTTTTCGCAATTTAATGCTTCTCTAAATCGCAACGCTGAAGGACAGACAGTTACAGATTTTTCCACCCCAAACAATGCTCAAGCTAAAGCTGTAGCCGAAATCATTCAGCTTAACAATCCTGACGTTCTGCTCATCAACGAGTTCGACTATTTCGCTGCAAATCCACTTCAGCCAGTTACACTCCTACAGCAGAACTATCTCGGTGTCAGCCAAAATGGCGCAACACCAGTCAATTATCCTTTTGTTTATATTGCACCATCAAATACTGGCATTTCTTCAGGTTTCGACCTCAATAACAATGGTGTTGTAGTTACAACGCCTGGTGCTGCTGGATATGGCGATGATGCTTTTGGTTTTGGTAATTTCCCAGGACAATTTGGGATGTTGCTGCTGTCTAAGTATGAGATCGATACAGCGAATATCCGCACTTTCCAGAATTTTCTATGGAAGGATATGCCAGGGAATTTGCTTACCAACGATCCTACGGTTGATAATCCCGCCACAACTACGGTAAATGAAAATCTGAATGGGTTTTATTCTGCCGCAGAAATTGCAGTATTGCGCTTATCTTCCAAAAGTCATTGGGATGTTCCAATCAAGGTAAATGGCGAGACTGTACATTTATTGCTCAGCCATCCCACACCCCCAACCTTTGACGGTACTGAGGATCGCAACGGCAAGCGCAATGCCGATGAAATTCGTTTTTGGGCTGACTATATTACCCCTGATAAAGGTGGTTATATTTATGATGACAAGGGCAAAACTGGTGGTATCGCGACTGGTTCTAGCTTTGTAATCATGGGCGATCAGAATGCCGATCCTCTTGATGGCGATAGCTTTAATAATGCAATTCGTCAATTGTTGCTGAATCCCAATATCAATACTAACTCCACTCCTGCGAGTCTTGGTGGAGCGCAACAAGCTGGGCTGCAAGCTGGAGCCAACGTCAATCAAAAAGGAAATCCTGCTTTTGATACGGCTGACTTCAATGATAATCCCGCTCCAGGCAACTTGAGAACCGATTACGTATTGCCTTCTACAGACTTGCAGATTACCAACTCGGCAGTCTTCTGGCCCCTTAACACCGATCCTAATTTTCCAACAGTCGGCACGTTTAACGCTTCTCTACCAGGTGGATACCCAAGCTCTGACCACCGCTTAGTCTTCGTAGATGCCTTAGTTGGTGCAACTCCAACAGGTAAAACCGTCACTGAGGCAAAGTTGCTTGGCAATACAACGTTTGCAACTGGCTTTATTCCAACTGGCGCAGCCGCGAAAATCAATGGTGTTGACGTTCCTGTTGGTGGTTTGTCGGGCGTAACCTATGACGCTGCAAAAAATCAGTATTATGCAATATCTGACGATCGCTCTTCCAATGCGCGTTTTTACACCTTCACGATCAATCCTGCAACAAATGCAGTTACCTTTACCAATGTTGTCCAATTGAAGGATGCGAGTGGTAATCCCTTTGCTTTGAATAGCCTTGATCCTGAAGGTATTGCTTTAACCAAGAATGGTACGGTCTTTATCTCTTCTGAAGGTGAAGCTAATCCTGCGGTTGGTCGGGTATCGAATCCTTTTATCAAGGAATTTTCGCTAACTACTGGTCAAGAAGTTAAATCGCTCCCTGTTTCTAAAAAGTTTTTACCTGTGGTGGTAGACACCAATAGCAGTGGCACAATTAACACTGGCGATACGCAAACGGCTGGGGTTCGCAATAACTTGGCTTTTGAAAGCTTGACGATTTCTCCCGATCAAAAAACGCTATTCACCGCTACTGAGAACGCGCTGTTCCAAGATGGCGTAGTCGCTGATGTTAACGTTGGTACGCGATCGCGCATCGTTCAATACAACCTCGTAAGCGGTCAGCCCGAAAAGGAATATCTCTATATCACCGATAAAGTCGCAGTTGCGCCTAATCCTGCTGGTCAATTTGCGACCAACGGCTTGGTGGATTTACTGGCGATCGACGATCGCGGTACTTTGTTAGCGGTTGAGCGATCGTTTGCGACTGGCGCAGTTGGCACGATTGCTAACACTGGCAACACGATCAAGATTTACGAAATCACCCTGCAAGGTGCAACTGATATCAGCACGACTGATTCATTGAGCAGTTTGACTACCCAGCAACTTGAGGCGATCGCTCCAGTTCAGAAGCGCTTACTTCTCAATCTTGATTCACTTGCCTTGCCCACTGGAACTGACAATATCGAAGGTATTGCTTTTGGTCCAAAACTTGCCGATGGTCGCCAGTCGATCGTGTTGGTCAGCGACAACAACTTCAGCACCACTCAGTTCACCCAAATCTTGACCCTCAGTGCTGATGTAGTTCCGACAGTAACGCCAACCGTGGAGACTCGGCCCGCACTTTTAGATGATGGTACAAAGCCATTCAGTCAACGCGCTGATGCTGACGATCCTGCGGTGTATGTCAATGCCACGGACTCATCCAAAAGTCTGGTTGTTACCAGTGTCAAAAACGGCGGCTTGCGAATCTATGACCTTGCAGGCAATCTCTTACAAACCATCAACCCTAGCAATCCTGACATCCGATACAACAATGTGGATTTGCAGTATGGCTTTACTCTCGGTGGTCAAAAAGTTGATATTGCCGTAGCCAGCGATCGCAATAACGACAAACTCGCTATTTTCAAGATCGATGCTAACGGTGCGGGCGGTAATTTCCTAACCAACATTACCGATACCAGTGCAGCCACGATTTTCCAAGGTGCGCCATTTATCGCGCCGTTCTCTGCTTCCGCCACCAGTGCCTACGGCTTGGCAATTTATCGCAGCCCCGTCACTAACGATTACTACGTCTTCACCAGCCGCCGTCAAACTGGTGATATCGCCCAACTCAAGCTAGTTGACAAGGGCAACGGCACAATCGGCTATCAATTGGTGCGTAACTTCAAAATTCCATCGCCAACCACCGCAGGTGCTTCCGCTCAAACCGAAGGCATGGTCATCGATCAAGAAACTGGCTTCTTGTATATCGGTCAAGAGGATGTCGGTATTTGGAAGTTTAACGCCGAACCCAATAGCAGTTCTACTGGTACGCTAATCGAGAGAGTCAAAGCTGAGGGTGGCAAAAACCTCGTCAACGATGTAGAAGGATTGACAATCTACTACGGTAAAGATGGCACTGGCTATCTGTTTGCTTCGAGCCAAGGCGATAATACTTTTGCCGCCTACAGCCGCGAAGGTAGCAATGACTTTTTGGGTCGATTTGCCGTAGGTAATAATGGCAGCATTGATAGCGTCCAAGAGTCGGATGGCGCTGAAGTGATTAACGTTCCTTTGGGTTCTAACTTCCCATTTGGTGCATTTATTACCCAAGATGGCAGCAACGATCCTGCGGCAATCGCTAGTGGTGAGAATATCAGCAGCAACTTCAAGCTCGTTCCTTTCGAGAACATCGCTAATGCTTTCTCAACTCCGCTCAATATCGACACCACCAGCTACAATCCCCGCAATCCTCAAGCGAATTCTTTGCTAAATGGAGTTGCAAGCGGCGATACCACCCAAACTTCCACAGTCCTTTGGACTCGCAGCAACTTCACAGGCTCTGTCAAGTTTGAATATTCCACCAAGGCTGATTTCAGCACGATCGCTGGCACAAAAACTGCCACGGTCACAAACTCACTGCAACCCGTAAAGGTTGATGTCACAGGACTAACCGCAGGAACCAACTACTTCTATCGCGTCACCGATGCGGCTGGTGATATTGCTACTGGCAAATTCAGCACTGCGGATGCGATCGGCAAGCAGTCTGGTTTGCGCTTTGGTGTCACAGGTGACTGGCGCGGTGAAATCGCTCCCTATCCTGCGATCGCTAATGCTGACGAACGCAATCTGAAGTTCTTTGTCGAACTTGGCGACACCATTTACGCTGACTACGAATCTCCAGCCGTCAGAAATGCTGATGGTAGCGAGAAAGCTCAAGCCACAACTCTAGAAGACTATCGCAACAAGCACAGCGAAGTTTACTCAAGCCGTTTCGGACAAAACTACTGGGCAGATTTGAGAGCTTCCACTTCTGTTTTTGCAACGATTGACGATCACGAAGTAATCAATGACTTCCAAGGCGGTCAACAGGTCTCGACGTTATCCACCGCAAACCAAGCTTTGTATGGTGCAACTACTGGACTAGTAAATGATGCGCCACTCTATGACCGTGGATTGCAGTCATTCCAAGAGTACAACCCCATCCAAGATCAGTTCTACGGAGCAACGGGTGACGATCGCACTGCTGGCGAACGCAAACTCTATCGCGCCAACACCTATGGCAGCGATGCAGTTAATATCGTTCTCGATGCCCGTTCCTTCCGCGATCCAGGACTAACGGATGTCACTGACCTTTCCAATCAAACTCAAGTTGGAACCTTCCTTGCCCAGTCCTTCGATCCTAGGCGGACATTCTTGGGTCGAGTTCAAGTTGAAGACCTCAAGCGCGATTTGCTACAGGCTCAAAAAGATGGTGTGACTTGGAAGTTCATCAATCTACCCGAACCAGTTCAAAACATTGGTGTACTCGCAGCCAGCGATCGCTATGAAGGATACGCTGCCGAACGCACGGAGATCCTCAAGTTTATCAATGAGAACAAGATTAATAACGTTGTCTTCATTGCGGCTGACATTCACGGCACATTGGTTAACAACCTCACCTATCAATTGGGTGTCGGACAAGCACAAATCGCTACAAACGCTTTTGAAATCAGCACGGGTTCTGTCGCTTTTGACGCTCCATTTGGTCCAACCGTTGCTCAACTTGCTTTGGGTGTTGGTCTTCTTACTCCCCAGCAAAAAGCCTTCTACGATTCACTCCCCGTAGCAAATGACGCTGATAGCATTGCCAACGATCGCGATGACTTCATCAAATCGATTGTCGATGGCGGTTTAACACCTCTCGGCTACGATCCCCTCGGACTGAACAACAACCTCGCTCAAGCCAATGGATTGATTAAGGCGAAACTGTTGCAAGGCGACTATGTGGCGCTGGAAACCTACGGTTGGACTGAGTTTGATATCAATCCGACAACTCAGAAGTTGACCGTTACCACCTATGGCATCAAGCCTTACACCCGCGCTGAACTTGAAGCTAATCCTAGCTTGATTACCAGTCGCACGCCTGCGATCGTCAGCCAATTTGAAGTGGAAGCCAATCAAGTCGTTGCTGAAGCCAAGCTCGTATCGGCGGGTGGAAGCACGGGTAACGATAAGTTACTCGCTCAGAATGGCGCTGCTTTTGATGGTCGTAGCAACATTCTTTTTACTGGTGCTGGTGTGGACGAAGTGGATCTAACAACTAATACCACTTCGTTTGCAGTTGGTAATAATCGCATCGACACTGGCAGTGGCAACGACATCATCTATGTCAGCCAAGGCGATCGCGTATTTGGTGGAGATGGTGATGACATCTTTGAAGCCTCTGAAGGTAAGGGCGGCAACCGTATGTCTGGCGGTGCTGGCAATGATTTCTTCTATTTAGGATCAGGCGATCGCGCTCTTGGTGGCGACGGTAACGATCAGTTCTTCGCTAGCTCTGGTGGTAATAACTTGCTATCAGGCGGCGCTGGTGCTGACCAGTTCTGGATTTTTAATGCTTCCGCTCCATCTGCTGCCAATACTATTCTGGACTTCCAGCTTGGAACAGATGTAATTGGCTTAGTTGGTTCTGGCGCGACATTCGCGCAATTGACCCGTGCGGGAAATACCATTAGCTTGAATGGCAACACTCTCGCTATTTTGACTGGCTTTGACACGACCAGCCTGACTGCTTCAAGTTTCTCTTTCGTTAACTCTCAGCCTGTATAAGCGATTCTCCTTTCAGCGCTAAGCGCTGGTTTGAATCCTAAAAAAATTGAAGGGCTTGCTTTGCAAGCCCTTCAATTTTTTTATTCAGCGAACCTTCAAGCGTTACAAATTAAATTATCCAAAAATTAAAAGCCTCGCTGCGTGAGGCTTTTAATTTTTGGCTTCGTGAGACAGTTTTAAATTAACCCGAACTCACGCTAAATCACGCTAAATAATATTTTGATAATGTATGCTTATCGTTTTCTTAACCCGTTGCTGTATGCCTGACAGATAGGATATCTAGTGAGTCAATTAAAACTTGGAAAGATTTAAATCATGGCATTAGCAGCGGGAAACATCGCATTTGTTGGATTTAATGGCTCAACCCTTGGACTTTAACGGGTATTGATGCGACTAGCTTGACAGCTTCTAGCTTCGCTTTCTTGGGTTAATGTTTCTCTCGGATTTGATTTTGTCCATGACAAAATCAAATCCGTCAGAACTTATACCAGTTCACAAAAGTTCTGTCACACTCATTTATTTTAACTTAAGGGATTTTATTTATGGCAGTGTTGACTAAAGGCGATATTGGATTTGTATCCTTCAATGCCGATGAGGATGGATGGTCGATTGTTCCATTTGTGGACATAGACCCAAACACAACTATTTTTTTCTCCGATGGTGCGGCTACTAGTGCTACAGCTATTGGCTCTGGCGAATCTTCTTTTCAGTGGTCAACGGGCGCTAATACCATTACTGCTGGGACTGTGGTTCGCTTTAGTGCTGTTGATACTGCTGCACGAGCAGCATCAGTTGGGACTTTTACTATAGTTAATAGTACTAATATTGGACTCTCGGCAACTGCTGAAACTATTTATGCTTTTCTCGGCACTAGCGACACGGCTCCGACCACAATTTTAACGGCAGTATCATCTGAAGCAGACAATACTTCCCTTACAAATGTGGGATTGACGGCTGGAACTGATGCTTTAAAATTGACAAGCAGTACTGACTTCGCTGGATATACTGGTTCTAGAACTGGAGCAGCTAACTTTGCCGCTTATAAGTCCTCAGTTTTTAATCCTGCTAACTGGGCTATTGATGTTGGTGGTGTTGGTACTTCGGTAATCCCTGATACTACAAAGTTTGCGATCGCTAACACTCCAGCACCAATAGTATCCATCGATCTTTCCACCTATATCCGCGTTGGACTTTTCAACTTGCCCGTGGCAACTACTGGAACCAATTTTCTGGCTAGAGAAGTCTCGGCGATCACTTATAACAAGGACACCGATACGCTTTTTGTGGTCGGCGATGGTGGTACGGCGATCGTGCAAGTATCGAAGACAGGAGTATTGATCGACTCGATGAGTCTAACGGCTGGATTATTTGCCGATCCAGAAGGGCTTAGTTATATTGGGGGTGGTCAATTTGTCATCGCTGATGAGCGAGTTCGACAAGCGAGTCGATTTACCTATACCGCTAACACGACTCTTACGGCGAGCAACGTCCAGACTGTAAAGCTGGGTACGACTATCGGCAATATTGGAATTGAAGGTATCACCTTTGACCCATTTTCAAATGGATTCATCGCAGTTAAAGAAGAGGCTCCATTAGGAGTTTTTCAGACTACGATTGACTTTACGGCGTTAACCGCAAGCAATGGTTCGCCCAACACGGTTAATTCGACCGACCTCTTTACTCCAGCTTCGGCAGGACTTTTAGACTTTGCCGATGTTTTTGCCTTCTCGACTCTATCCCCCACAAGCCAAAGACTGCTGCTCTTGAGTCAAGCTTCGGGCAGGATCGTCAACGTCGATCGCGCTGGAAATATCACTAGCTCGTTAACGATCGTCTCTGAGCCTAGCAATGCATTGTCAGTTCCCGACCAGCAGTTTGAAGGACTGACAGTTGACAAAGATGGATTTTTATACGTCACCAGCGAAAATGGCGACATTCCTCAACTTTTCGTCTACGCACCTTCAGCAGTTCCCAATCAAGCGCCTACCGCAGTAGTACTGAGCAATCGAGTCAGTGCGATCGCTGAGCTTGATAGCACCTTTGCCGCGACAAGAGTCGCCAACATCGCCATTACCGACGATCAATTGGGCGTGAATACCCTCAGCTTGACTGGAGCAGACGCTAATTCCTTTGAGATTACTGGAAGCAGCTTGTTCCTCAAGGCGGGTACTGTATTAGATTTTGAAACTAAGCCTAGCTTTAGCGTCAGTGTTAATGTAAACGATGCAACAGTTGGCAATACTCCAGATGCAACGACTGCCTTTACCTTAAGCATTACCGATGTAGTTGATGAGACTCCACTGCCAGTCACCAGCACCAGCATCTTTGTTACTGAAGTTGCGCCTTGGAGTAGTGGCAACTCGCTAGTAGCAGCAGATTGGTTTGAACTTACTAACACTGGTACTAGCGCAGTAAATATCGCAGGTTGGAGAGTTGACGATGACTCCAATCTCTTTACCTCAGCAATTACTTTGAGCGGCATCACAACGATCGCTGCTGGCGAATCGGTAATCTTTATTGAATCAGCCAACCCCAATCTCACCAATCCCATATTCCTAACCAACTGGTTTGGGGCGAATCCACCAGTCAACCTAAAGATTGGTAACTACAGTGGTGCGGCGATTGGCTTGAGTACTGGTGGCGATGCTGTCAATATTTTTAATGCTGCTGGTGTTAGTCAAGCAAGAGTCACTTTCGGCGCATCGCCTGCCGCTTCACCATTCACCACCTTCGACAATGCCGCTTTGGTGCAAAATGCGGCGATCGCAACCCCAAGTGCTGTCGGTATAAATGGAGCTTTCTCAGTCGTCAATAATGTGGCAGTAACTGAAATCGGATCTCCAGGGCGTATCGCCGCGCAAGTTGTTGTTACACCATTAGTCACGATCGCGGCAACAGACGCTAACGCCGCCGAAGCTGGTACTCACGCTGGTACATTCCGCATTACCCGCACGGGAGCGACTGCAAATGCGCTGACCGTAAATTACACAGTGGCAACTGGTGCTGGTCAAGCAGTCGGAGCTGATTACACACCTGCATTGACAGGCTCAGTTGCCATCGCCGCTGGTCAGGCTTTCGCCGACATCGTTATTACGCCAGTAAATGATTTACTAATCGAAGGAAGCGAAACTGTCACCATCAACTTGACTGACACCGCTAACTACGATTTGGGCGCAACCGCAACCGCAACCGTAACTATTGTCGATAATGATTTCCCCACTAAAATTAGTGC
Organism: Pseudanabaena sp. OTE_70b_metabat_355; assembly: GCA_031377675.1. GTDB lineage: Bacteria > Cyanobacteriota > Cyanobacteriia > Pseudanabaenales > Pseudanabaenaceae > Pseudanabaena. The sequence continues at coordinate 19,859 of JANMFC010000134.1, forward strand.
GATTCAAGGTGCAAGTCAAACCTCTCCCCTTGTCGGTCAAGTTGTCTTAGCCGTCCCTGGCATCGTCACCGCCGTTGACTCCAATGGCTTCTATCTCCAAGATCCTAACCCAGACGCTAACATTGCCACTTCTGAAGGTATCTTCGTCTTCACTAGCAGCGCTCCAACGGTTAGAGTTGGTGACTCTATCACGGTCACTGGTACGGTAAGCGAATTCACCCCTGGCGGAGCCAGTACGAGCAACCTCTCAACCACCCAAATTGGTGGTACGCTCACGATTTCCGTTCTCTCTAGCAATAATGCTTTACCTGCCGCGACAATTATCGGTGCTGGTGGTCGAGTTCCTCCTTCTCAAATCATAGATAATGACGGACTTACCTCCTTCGATGCAACCACCGATGGCATTGACTTCTTTGAATCTCTCGAAGGAATGCGCGTCACTGCCAAAAACCTGTTAGCAGTAAGCCCAACCAATAGTTTTGGCGAAATCTATGCTGTTGTGGATAATGGCGCGGGAGCTACAGGATTAAGTCAGCGTGGCACGATTAACATCGCTCCTAATGATTTCAATCCCGAACGCATTCAGATCGATGCTGATAATGGCGTGTTTGACTTCGCTTTCCCCAATGTCAATGTTGGCGCTAAATTGGGCGATGTCACTGGTGTCGTCAGCTACAACTTCGGCAACTTCGAGATCATCCCAACCGAAGCATTCATTCAAAACATTCAGCCTTCCACTTTGCAACCCGAAGTCACGACTCTAAGTAAGTCCAGCGATACTTTGCTAGTTGCGACTTACAACGTCTTGAACCTCGATCCACAATTGGAAACAGGGGTTGCTGCTGCTGACATTGATGACGATATCGCTAACGGTAGATTTGCCGCGATCGCCCAGCAGATCGTCAACAACCTCAAAACGCCTGACATCATTGGCTTGCAAGAAATTCAAGACAACAGTGGCGCTCAAAATGACGGCGTAACTTCCGCGAGTTTGACCTTGCAAACTTTGGTTAATGCGATCGCAGCCGCAGGTGGACCAACTTACAAGTTCATCGACAACACCTTCATCACCAACAACACTAGTGGCGGTCAGCCCAACGCAAACATTCGTACAGCCTTTTTGTACAATGACGATCGCGTTGATTTGGTAGATGGTTCTGTCAAAACAGTTCCTAACTCTTCTTTTTCCGCATTTGCTGGTAGTCGCTTACCATTGATTGCCGACTTCGCTTTCAATGGCGAAACTGTCACCGTAATCACTAATCACTTCTCCTCTAAAGGTGGTAGTCGTCCTCTGTTTGGAACGACTCAACCTTCCATTGGTGACGAAGCCAATGGCAACGGACAAGAAAACGTCACTATCAATGGTTCTCTCGATCAGCGTCGCGCTCAAGCCCAAGCCGTTAACGATTATGTCGATAGCGTTTTGGCTACTAAGCTAGATGCCAAGGTCGTCGTCGTCGGTGACTTCAATGAGTTTGAATTCATCTCACCGCTTAATATCCTCGCTGGTGGTGCTACTCCAGTGCTGACCAACCTCACAAATTCGCTTCCAGAAAACGAACGCTACACCTTCAACTTTGATGGAAATTCGCAATCCCTCGATCACATCTTGGTTAGCAATAACCTAAGCGGCTCGGCGAAGGTGGATATCGTCAATATCAATACTGAGTTTGTGGGCAATGCCCAACGCGCAAGCGACCACGATCCGATTGTGGCGACGATCAAACTTGCGCCGACCTCGCCAACATTGACCCCTCTTGGAACAACAGGTGATGATGTTCTGGATGCTCGTCCCAATCAGCCCTTTGATGGTTTCAAAGACATCCTGTTTACAGGCTCAGGTAATGACAAAGTTGATCTTGGATTCGTTGCTGGCTTTACCAATGCAGGTGACAACCGCATCGATTTAGGTAGCGGTAGCGATACGATTTTTGCTAACAAAGGCGATCGCGTGTTTGGTGGTGATGGCGATGACATTTTTGAAGCAACTGAAGGCAAAGGCGGCAACCGTATGTCTGGCGGCGCTGGTAATGACTTCTTCTATTTAGGATCAGGCGATCGCGCTCTTGGTGGCGACGGTAACGATCAGTTCTTCGTTAGCTCTGGTGGTAACAACTTGCTATCAGGCGGCGCTGGTGCTGACATCTTTAACATCATCACCGCAGGCACAATTCCCACAAGTGCCAACACGATTATCGATTTTCAGCTTGGAACTGACAAGATCGGCATTTCGGGAATTGCCGCAGGTGCGCTTTCAATCAGTCAGGTTGGTGCGAATGCGGCGATCGCTCTCGTTGGCGGTCAAACTATCGCAACTCTGAATGGAATTCAGGCATCTAGCTTGAGTTTCGCTAATACTGCTCAATTTACATTTGCCTAAAACGAGCTTTTTAAATGGGGGAACAATTCCCCCATTTTTTTAGTGCGTTAGTCAGCATTTCTTTCCCTTTTATTTTTTGTTTATGTGAGAACTATGGCAGATCCAATTGTTACTTTAAAAGGCTTTGCATCCCTACCCGCCGATACTTTTTCCGAAGGACCAAAATCTGGAGCGGCTGTGACAAACCCTACCAACGGTCGCCCAACTCCATTCCCCAGTCAGCCCGTCCAAGGCTTTAGTGGCGTTCAATTTGCCCCTGGTGGCGATGGTTCCGTATTTTGGTTTCTTGCTGACAACGGCTTTGGTGCAAAAGGAAATAGCGCTGATTTCCTCTTGCGTTTGTACCAACTCAATCCTAATTTTGCGGGAACTGAATCAGGCGATCGCTCTGTAGCAGTCCAAAGCTTCATTCAACTCTCCGATCCCAATAAATTAATTCCCTTTGATATCGTCAACAAGGCTTCGGCAAAGCGCGAACTCACAGGAGCCGACTTTGATGTGGAATCCTTTGTGTTTGATGCTAAGGGCGATATTTGGATCGGCGATGAATTTGGGACATTTGTACTGCACTTCGATCGCAATGGCGTTCTCTTAGATGCACCGATCGCTACTCCAAATCCCGTTAAACTTAATACCCTCAACGGTCAAACCCCGATCGTGATCGGACATCGCGGCGCAAGTGGCGAACTTCCCGAACATACCATTGAAGCTTATCGCCTAGCGATTTTGCGCGGTGCGGACTTCATCGAGCCAGATTTAGTATCCACCAAAGATGGCGTGTTGATTGCCCGTCACGAGCCAATTTTGGGAGGCACTACCGATGTCGCTAGCCGTCCTGAATTTGCCAGCCGCAAGCGTTCTGGTGTAATTGATGGCGTAACCTACAACAACGAATTTTTTGCCTCAGACTTCACCCTTGCCGAAATCAAAACCTTACGCGCTGTCATGCCCCAAGGTTATCGCGATAAAATTTACGACGGTGTATTGGAAATCCCTACTTTTGCGGAAGTAATCGACCTTGTTAAAGAAGTCGAAGCGCGAACTGGCAAAAAGATCGGCATCTATCCCGAAACCAAGCATCCCACTTTCCACGATAACTTGAGCTTGTCATTGGAAGAGAAGGTAATCGATACGCTCAAGGCGAAGAACTTCACCGATCCTAAGCGTGTCTTTATTCAATCCTTTGAAGTCAGCAACCTCAAAGATCTCAACAGTAACATCATGCCTGCGGCAGGGGTAAATATTCCCTTGGTGCAGTTGTTCGATGCTTACGATGTGGACTACAACACAGGTGCATTGGTTTATCAAGACGAATATGCCCGTCCCTATGATTTTACGGTTGCAAAAGATCCTCGCACCTATGGCGATCTGCAAACTCCTGCCGAGTTAGCCAAAATTGCTGAGTATGCCGAGGGAATTGGTCCTTGGAAACGGATGATCGTTTCAGTCAAGAATGTGGATGCAGACAACAACGGTCAGCCTGATGACCTGAATAACGACGGGACAATCAATGATGCCGATCGCGTCACCCTTGCTCCCAGTAGCCTGATCAACGATGCCCATGCTAAAGGCTTGTTTGTCCACACCTACACCTTCCGCAACGAAAGTCGTTTTCTTGCCTCTGATTACAAAAACAATCCCGAAGCTGAGTACCGTCAGTTCATTAATTTGGGAATCGATGGTTACTTTACCGACTTCCCAGGGACAGGCGATGTCGTTCGCGATCAGATTACCGATACCCAAGTCCGATCGCCTCAGAATCCGACAGTTCTCTCCACACCTAAATTCAACACTATCGATGGCAAAGCCCCCATCGTGATCGGACATCGCGGCGCAAGTGGCGATCGCCCAGAGCATACCCTCGCTGCTTATAAATTAGCGATCGCTTCAGGTGCAGATTTCATCGAACCCGATCTGGTTGTCACCAAAGATGGCATCCTGATCGCCCGTCACGAACCAATGTTGGCGGTACTCAATGCCGATGGCACGGTCAATACCACCGACACTAGCACCGATGTCGCTACCCGCGCTAATTTTGCCGATCGCAAGAAAACTAAAAATCTTGATGGTGTAAACAGAACGGGTTGGTTTGCCGAAGACTTTACCCTTGCGGAAATCAAAACTCTCAATGCAATCGAGCGCCTTCCTGCCTTGCGCGGTACAGATTTTGACAAAGATGGGCTGAAAGTCCCAACGCTCAAAGAAGTGATTGATTTGGTCAAGCAAGTGGAATTGGAAACTGGTCGCAAGATCGGCATCTATCCCGAAACCAAACACCCCGTATTCTTCCAACAACAAGGCTTCAACACCAGTCAGCTTCTAGTCGATACCCTCAAATCTGAGAGTTTCACCGATCCTTCCCGCATCTTCATTCAATCCTTTGAAGTCAGCAACCTCAAGGCTCTGAAAAGTACGATCATGCCCACCGCTGGAATTAACATTCCTCTCGTGCAGTTGTTTGGTGGTTCGGGACAGCCCTACGACTTCGTGGTAAGCGGCGATACTCGTACTTACACCGATCTCTCCACAACAACAGGTTTAGCAGAAATTGCCACCTACGCTAAAGGCATTGGGCCCAACAAACAACGCATCATCCCTCAATTGACCGTTGATGCTAATAACAATGGACAGCCAGACGACCTCAATGGTGATGGTGCTATCAGCGATGGCGATCGCGTGTTGGGTACACCGACAACCCTAATTGCCGATGCCCATAAAGCAGGTTTAATCGTCCATCTCTACACCTTACGCAACGAGAGCTTCTTCCTACCCAGCACCTACAACGGCGATCCCACGGCTGAATATCGGAAGTTTATCGATTTGGGCGTAGATGGATTCTTTACTGACTTCCCAGGCACTGGGCAATCGGTATTGGTAAACGATTACCTTGCAGGTACTGGTTATGCCAATCCCAACGGCAACCTCAACAGCCCTTACTTCAGCGTCAGTACAGTTAGCCCCGTTGGTTTCGATGCTAACAACCCTTACTACGGTGGTTTGGTAACCGCTAACTTAGGTCGTTCTCAAGGATTTGAAGGCATGGCTTTCAGCCCCGATCGCCAAACCCTTTATCCTTTGCTTGAAGGAACAGTCGTCGGCGATCCTGTTGGTTCACTACGGATTTACAAATTTGATGTAGCAACCAAGAAATATCAAGGTCTAGTTGGACGCTATCAATTGGGCAACGCTACCAATGCGATCGGGGACTTCACTCCAATCAACAACAACGAGTTCTTAGTTATCGAGCGCGATAACTTACAAGGCTCCGCTGCTGCCTTCAAGAAGATCTTCAAGGTAGACTTCAGCAAGATCGATGCCAATGGCTTCGTATCCAAAGAAGAAGTTGTTAACCTTCTCAACATCAAAGATACCAACGATCTCAACGGCGATGGTAGCACCACCTATACCATGCCATTCCAAACCATTGAAGATGTGTTAGTACTCGACAGCAAAACCATTCTGGTTGCTAACGACAACAACTATCCCTTCTCTATCGGTCGTTCTCCTGCGATCGACAATAATGAGATCGTGGTATTGGAACTTGAAAAACCTCTTGCTCTTGATTCCCGTTTAGGTGTAGCTGCTGCCATAGCTGAAGCCCCTAGCCTCAAGTCTGGAACCTCTGGCAATGACAAGGCGATCACCAACGATCCCAACAGCAATGTCAAGATCGATGGTATCAACGACACAATCTTCACAGGCGCAGGAAATGATGAAATTGATACCGTTATGGGCGTGATTTCGGCTTTTGCAGGTAACAATCGCGTTGATGCAGGAAGTGGAGATGACAGTATCTTTGTCAGCCAGAACGATCGCGCTTTTGGTGGCGATGGTAATGATACCTTTGAGGCAAAAGATGGCAAAGGCGGCAACCGCATGTCGGGCGGCGCTGGTAATGACTTCTTCTATTTAGGATTTGGCGATCGCGCTCTTGGTGGTGATGGTAACGATCAATTCTTCGTTAGCTCTGGTGGCAATAACTTGCTATCAGGCGGCGCTGGTGCTGACATCTTCAATATCATCACGGCTGGCACAATTCCTACTGCTGCAAATACCATTCTTGATTTCCAGATTGGCACTGATGCGATCGGTATTTCGGGGATTAACGCAAGCGCTCTTTCACTTAGCCAAGTTGGTGCGAATGCGGCGATCGCTTTCGGTGGTCAAACTATCGCAATCCTAACTGAAATCCAAGCATCTAGCTTGAGTTTTGCTAACACTGCTCAGTTTAAATTTGCTTAAAATGAGCTTTTAAATGGGGGATTCATTCCCTCATTTGGCTCTTCTGGATTTAGTGTAATATTACCCTATCTGAAAATCATTAAAGTACAAAAATCAGGAAGTCATAGTCAATGGCAAGTAACAACGGCAAATTTCTAGTGGGCAACACTAGAGGTAACAACGTAATCCAATTCGATCTATTAACAGGACAATCCTTAGGTGCGTTTATTCCTGCCAATTTAGGTGGACTAACCGATCCCGATACTTTGCTATTTGGTCCTGATGCTAATGGCGATCGCGTTAGTGATCTTTATATTTCTAGTGGTCCTACCCTCGCAAACTCGGCGATTTTGGTGTTTGATGGCAAAACTGGCAGTTTCATTCGCCCTCTAGTCATCGATAATCCCAGTACCACAACTAACGAGACAGGTGGATTAATTCGTCCCTACGGAATCGCCTTCGGTGATGATGGCAATCTCTACGTTTCCAGCTTTCTAACCGATCAGATTCTGCGTTACAACGCGACAACAGGTGCATTTGTTGATGTATTTGCCAAAGGCAATGGCTTAGCAGGGGGACTCAACGGACCCAACGGACTGCTATTTGTCAATGGCAGTCTATTTGTAACTACTCAAGGTAGTGTTGCTACCACCAATCCAACCACAGGAGCAGTTTCCGCCAGCTTTAGCGCAGGACTACCCAGTCAAGTTTTGCGGTACGACTCACTTAACTCAGGCTCCACTCCCACGGTTTTTGCTACTCCCACATCACCTCCTAGTAGTTTTGTGAGTTTGCTAGGGCTAGCGCTAGGTGAAGATGACGACTTATATGTTAGTGACTTTGCTAATAATGTACGACGTTATGACCTTCCTTCTGGAAATCTGGTTGATACTCTCTCTACTAACTACACCACCAATACGCCCTCCAGTAGTAATTTTGTCGGCAACCTTGCCTTTGCTCCTAATGGTGACTTATTGACAGTCGGATTTAATAGAAGCGCTCCCAATCAAGGAGCAGTATTGAAATATGAGTCTGTGAATAACTCTCCAGTAGCTCCTTTTACAGTTATCGTTACCCCAAGGACTGAACTAGTTCGTTCTGTCGGTCTTTCCTTCTTTCCGACTGAAAGCAATTTAGCTCCAGTGGGAACAACTAGCGGTGATTCAATTATTGCTGGTAAAGATCTAGTGGGAATCAAAGATATTATTTTCACTGGTGCGGGTAACGATACAGTTGAACTCGCTGTTAGCGCGATCGCCACTAATAACCGTGTTGATTTGGGTAGTGGTAATGACACGATTTTTGTTAGCAAGAACGATCGCGTATTTGGTGGCGATGGTAACGATATTTTTGAAGCAAAAGATGGTAAAGGCGGCAACCGTATGTCTGGCGGCGCTGGTGATGACAAGTTCTTTTTAGGATTTGGCGATCGCGCTCTTGGTGGAGATGGCAACGATCAATTCTTCGTTAGCTCTGGTGGCAATAACTTGCTATCAGGCGGCGCTGGTGCTGATATCTTCAATATCATCACTGCGGGAACAATTCCCACGGCTGCAAATACCATTCTTGATTTCCAGATTGGCACTGATGCGATCGGTGTGCTTGGCAAGAAAGATAATGGAACTAGTTTTAGTTTGGCTGATTTAACTCTTACTGGAAATAACATCCAGATTGGAAATAGTGTCATTGCCACTTTAACAGGTGTCAATACTTCTACTTTGACATCTGCTAACTTCCAGTTCAGCTAGTTAATTAAGATTGTTCTAAACCAGCCTATTCAGGATTGGAGTATTACAAAAACAAGGTTAAGATTGCTGCGAAGCGGTCTTCTTAACCTTGTCTTTTATTTTAATGCAAAGCGCTGTATCATGACTTTTACACGAACTGAGTCAAGATAAAAGCTATGCTAGAGAAACATAGATCTTATTCTATTCAAATTGTCAAAGACAGATAAAGATATGCGATTTATCAATCCCAAAACCGATTATGCTTTCAAGAAAATCTTTGGTTCACAGCAGAGCCATGATATTTTAATCAGCTTTCTCAATGCGATTCTCTATGATGGCATGAGAGTAATTAGAGATTTAGAAATTCTGAACCCTTATCTAGCGCCAAAGATACGCGGTGTTAAGGCGACTTATCTAGACGTAAAAGCAAAACTCGATAATGATACAACCGTAATTATCGAGATGCAGGTCTTAAATATCGAAGGATTTGAAAAACGCATTCTCTACAATGCCGCTAAAGCCTATTCGACCCAGTTAGGAGTTGGTCAAGACTATACTTTGCTAGATCCCGTGATTGCCTTGACTATTACTGATTTTGAGATGTTTCCAGAGATGAATCAATTAATCTCGCGGTTTATTCTCAAAGAAAAAGATTTTTTGATTGATTATCCGATTTATGACATTGAGTTAGTCTTTGTCGAGTTGCCGAAGTTTAATGAAAAAATTTCTGGCTTAGAAACTTTGTTTGATAAATGGCTATATTTCTTGAAATGCGCTAGACAGTTAGATGTTGTACCTGAGCTTATGAATCTTGTACCTGAGATCAAGCAAGCGTTTGAGATGGCAAATGAGGTAAATCTTACACCTGAGCAGATTGAGGATATGGAGATGCAAGAAATGTTTATTCATGATCAACGGAATGCGATTAAAAAAGCGCTCAATCAAGGACGGCAAGAGGGGCTTGAGGAGGGTAAATTGGCTGCAAAACTGGAAATGGCAAAACAGTTACTAGATCTCCTTGGTGATGCGGCGATTTGTCAGGCTTCAGGGCTGAGTGTGACGGAAGTTGCTCAACTTAGGAATACTTGAACTATTGTTAGAACTTATGTAAAACAACTAAAATTAGGGGTAATTCATGAACTATCCCTAATCTAGAAGCCCCGTTTTAAGGGCATTTGCGTAAGGCTTAAGATGTTTAGGCTTAGCGCTGTTTTGTTGGAGAGGGCTTTACAGGTTTGAGGGGAATATTATTCGCTTCTAACCAGTCCTTCCCAACTCTAACGGTGATATCTGACTCAATATCACCCGTGGATTCCACAACCACTTCACCAATCCCCAAAGATTCGCGTAGCTTTTCTGCGCTAGCTCGATCGCCATTTTGAGCAATAATTTGCGTTTTGGGAAGCGCCTTAGTCCAGCGATCGCTAGCGGGAAATACTTGACCATAGCCCGCCTTGGAAAGAGTCGTTGTCGCTTTTTTCGCACCATCGGGCTGGGACATACTATCCTGAATGGCAACTCTAAGCGTCTGTGGTGTGCCATCCGCAAGACTAGCATCGGCTGGCTTAAGTACCCCGAAGCTCTGGTTCATGACTTTCGCAAGCAGGCGATTATCTAAAATCCAGTAGCTAAGGTTGTCGAATTCCCCAGCGTTGCTAAATCGCCCTGGAGCCATGTGCATCTGAATATTTTTGCGATCGGTTTTGGAAGTGTAACCAGCAAGAGCGAGAAATTCTTCAATAGACAGATTAGTATCGATATTGTCCTTAACGATGGTGAGAACTTCAGGTAATTTAGCGATCGCTTCAGGCTTTAGCTTTTGGTCGATAAAGGCGCGAAAAAATGCTTGTTGACGCTGTACCCGACCGATATCCCCCAACTCATCCTGACGATAGCGCATATACTGTACTGCTTTGCTACCAGTTAATTTTTGCTGTCCCGCGTTGAGATTAATGTATAGATGCTGACTATCATCTTGATATTTCATCTTTTTGGGTACATATATGTCAATGCCGCCAAGGGCTTCAATTAATTTGCCAAAGCCATTCACATTAAACCGAATATAGCGATCAATGGGAATATCCCCTAATACTTGACTAACGGTTTGGGCTGATAGCGCCGCCCCACCTGCATAGTTAGCAAAATTAATTTTGGTTTTACCAACACCTTGAATATTAACGCGGCTATCACGAGGAATTGAAAGAACGGCGACTTTTTTAGTAGCAGGATCAAAACGAATCAGTAACATTGCGTCACTCATGCCGTTGAGGTTGTCATCAAGTTCGGCAAGATATTTGCCTTTAGGTCTAGACTGAGCATCGGGCAAGTCAGAGGTGAGCATGATCGTCCCCAATACCAAAATATTCACAGGACGGGTCAAGGTCGGCACACCCGCGATCGCTGAAGTCATACTATTTGCACTCTGATTGAAGACGGCCGCCTCATCCGCCGAAAGTTGACGCTGCTGAAAAGGTCTGCTACTCAAGACAAAGGCTACCCCAGCCCCCAGCCCTCCTGATAATAGCGCAACAAACATCACCACAAAAAGAGTCCATTTGTGACTAAAGGAACCTTTTGGAGAACTTTTGGGCGATTTGAATGGCTTTTTTGACAAACCTGACTTTTGACCTATATCGATGGGATTTGTTGCCACAGGTACAGAATGCTCCTCACGAGTGCATATTGACTTTAGTGAAATTTTGCCTAGATATTTCGATATTTGATGACATGATATCCTACAACTTTAGCACTGTATCCTAATTTATCGTTACAGACTGATAAATTATGCACAAATTTACGCATAAGTAGGTAGATACTGTCTTGAGAGTCAAGAGGTAAGAGGAAGAAAATTAGGGTTAAAAGGCTTTTGAGATTTAAGAACCCCAAAAACCTGCCTTAAAAGTTTGTGCATAGCCGCACCAACCACCGCCATTTTAGACTTACCT
>JANMFC010000149.1:0-2166 GCA_031377675.1 Pseudanabaena sp. OTE_70b_metabat_355
TTGCAAGGCAATACTGCACCCTATATGCTCTATGCCTATGTGCGCGTGCAGGGAATTGGACGCAAAGGCAATATTGATTTTGCTAGCTTAGATGTAGATGCAGTAAGGCTCACCACTGAACCAGAGATTGTCTTAGCTAAGCATTTATTGCAATTTGCAGAGGCGATCGAGGCGGTTGCGGAAGAGCTTTTCCCCAATCGTCTATGTCAATATCTATTTGAACTTAGTCAAAAGTTCAATCAATTCTTTGAGCAATGTCCAGTTCTCCAAGCCGAAGAATCAGAAAGAATTTCACGTCTAAGTCTTTGTGATATCACTGCCAAAACCCTCAAACTGGGATTGAATCTACTTGGTATTCGAGTATTAGAACAGATGTAAAATGTAAAGAGTTCGTGCGGCGCACGAACTCTTTACAAATAGGAAATCAAAAATGTCTTCAGAAAAGCCTGATAGTGTTTGGAATCATAAGCCTTGGTGGTGTCAACCTTGGTCAATTATTTTGACTGGATTCACGATTATTAGTGGTAGTTGGCTACTGTTTAAAATAGTTTGGCTCACAATTCTTGTCGCACTTCCCATATCTGCATGGATAGGCTTTTTCGTGATTATATTTCCAAAGTTAGCAATTCAAGAAAACGATCAACCAATAGCGAAAACTTAATCTCATTCATAATAAATATTAATAGCTTGTCGAAACAAACATAAGATAAAGTTAATTCACTTCTTGCAAACCGCGATAAGCAGAATATGGAGAAACTGATGCAAAAGACCCCAAATCAAATATCGGCTCAGCCGATCGCATGGACTGAGAGAAATCTTGTCGTTCGAGCATTAGAGTCTGTACAAGACTTGATCGTCATTACTCTATGTATTGGCTGGCTTATTTGGGGTGATGGTACTTCAACTAAAGGAAATGTTTGCGTCTCTGCTTTCTTTATCGGGATCACCTTTTCATGCGATTACTGCGGATATTTTATTCGTTCTAATTTTGGTTGAGTTATTCAGATTGTTAATTATCTACCTACAAGAACACCGTGTTTCGATTGGGGTGGCTGTAGAAGTTTCCATCGTTTCTGTCCTGAGAGAAATAATCGTGCGCGGAGTATTGGAAACTCCTTGGATTCAAATTTTGGCAACCTGTGGATTTTTATTAGTTTTAGCTGTTTTACTTCTGGTAAGGGTTTGGATTCCGCCAACATTTGAAGGCATAGATCCTGAGACTAGGATTGTCCAAGCATATAATTCTCATAAAGAGTCATCAAAATAGAAATTAAGTAAACATGAATCAAACTAGGATATTCAATAGTGCTGATTTTTTTCAAGCAACAGATGGAGAGCCAATTCGGTCGGTTGTTACCGAATCCCCAGATGCGGTAGTTGTCGCTTGGTATATCAAACCTGACCAAAAAATCTCTCCCCACTTACACCCTAATGGACAGGATACTTGGACGATCATCAGTGGACAGGGGCAATATTATTTAGATGAAATTGGTTCCACTCAGCCGATCGCCGCAGGGGATGTCGTCGTTGCTCCCAAGGGATCGGTGCATGGCGTATTTAATAATGGAACTGAACCCCTAGTTTTTATTTCAGTTGTTTGCCCTGCAACTGCGGGATATCAACTTGTCTCGATCGCCGATGCAAATCCATGAAGCGCTTGATTCAATACTTATACGAGATTAAACTTGGTAAGGTAGTGCTGTGGTGCTACTTGATCTGGTATGTCGTAGTTGTTTATTTCTATTTTGATCCATCGCCCAAAATTTGGAGTAATGCTCTAGGCATAAGTGCGGTAATTGGCACAGGGCTTGTATTAAGCGTCTCCACGAATAAGACTGATAGTGTAAATCATTGGCAAACATTTCGGCTTTATCTCATGCCTTTTTGTGTGTCCAGTTTTTCCGCCCTGATCAAAGAGCACGGATTTATTGTGTTTATCTCCCCAAAACTTACAGAAACATTAATTGCCGTCTCATGTTGTAGCTTTTTTTTGGCAATTGTATTTGGAATCAAATCAGTTGTTAAAAACTGCACTGTTATTCCACCAAATATTCCACCGAACTAACTGTTTGAAATTATTTTTTGCGCTAAGCTCGTAAGGATTAAAAAAGATTAAAAAGGTGCAATTAAAACCCAAAATTGGTAAGGCGGGCAAAGCCCGCCTTA
>JANMFC010000162.1:0-39403 GCA_031377675.1 Pseudanabaena sp. OTE_70b_metabat_355
TCGGTTACTAAATTTCTGGAATGCTTCTAGTTCGCTCATCTGTTGATGGATGGCGATCCAGATTTTGTTTTCGGGTTTGATGGCGTTGTCTTCGAGTCGGTTGGGATGGCGATCGTATAGGCGATGATAGGTTTCGCTGACAAAGGTTTCAAAGTTGTAGATTTTGCTTTCGCCTTCTTCGATGACTTCACTTAGTCTGGATGATTTCTCTTTGAAGTCATTCACACATAGTTCTGTCCATTTAGGAATTAGATATACTAATGGTTCTTGCATTTTGGTTTTCCATAAAATTAGAGAGCAGGTAGTCTGCTCTCTTTTGGTTGATTTAATTGGATTCTATGCGCCGTACATGATTTCGCTGACTTTCGCTAGTAATGGTTTCTTCTTGGATTCGATTTCGGCGATCGCTTGCTGCGCTTTCTTTGCCTTGTGCGGATGTTGGGCAATCAGGCTTTGCAGTCTGTCAGTCGCATTTCGCATTTCGGACAATACTCCAGAACCTTCGGTTGCCCATTCGTCTTGCTGTCTCTTTGTGCCATTGGCGGGACAGGTTCCTAAGTCTGCTAGCTTTTCGGTGATGGCGGTGAGGATTTCTTGGGCTTGGATATTTACGGGATTGCCTACTTTGGCGACGATTCTTCTGATCAGTGTTTGCTCTCTGGGATGATTCCAGATTACGTGGTTGAGGATCTCAAAGCTGTCTTCGCTGACTTCGGTTTCTTCTTGCAAGTAGGCATAGGCTTTGAGGATGGTGACAATCTGCACGTATTTTCTGGTGCTGACGATGAAGTTTTCTTTTTTCAGTTCCCGTTGTAGGTCAATCAGGGAGTCGATGACTGGGGTGGGGAAGGGTACGTTTTTTACGGCGGTTTGCATTTGCTCTAGTTCGGCTAGGCTCAGCATGGTGGTGATCTGGGGGGCGCTGATATTGTTTGTTTTGCGGAGCAGTAGGGTTCGCAGGTCTTCATCGCCTAGATATTCGACCATGTACCGCAGGCTCAGTCGATCCCAGAAGGCTCCGTCTTCTTCTCCATCTAGGAGTTCGTTGGAACAGCCAATCATGGTAATCAATGGTGATTGCAGTTTGTTTTTGCCGTTCAGAAATTCCCGTTCGTTCATCAGTCCTAATGCGGAGTTGCGAACAATGCTATTTGCCTTGCCAATTTCGTCCATGAGCGCTAGGTGGGCTTCGGGTAACATGGCTTCGGTGTCGCGCACGAATTTGCCTTTTTGCAGTTCGGCGAGGTCGGGTGCGCCCAGTACTTCTTCGGCGACGGTGGTTTTGGTCATCAGGTAATGAAAGAAGGTGGTTCCTGTGATTGCGTCTGAGAGGGCTTTTGCGAGTTCGGTTTTGCCTGTGCCTGGTTTGCCTCCTAAGAAAACATGCATTTTCGATAGCAGTCCGACGATGATTAGGTCGATCGCTTCGCTGCGGTCTAGATACGCGGCTTTCAATTGTTCTCGCAGTTGTTGAAGTTTCTCGGATGGGGATTTATGGGTTACGGTCAATGCTGTGATGTGTCCATTTGTCTGGGCGATTTCGGTGGCGATCATTGTTGAGTTCCTCTTAATCTTTGATGTTTTGATGGGAGTAGCGCGTTGGCTACTCCCGCGATCCTTCGCTAGAAGCCAAGGTCAAATAGGTTGTCTGGGCTTTCTTCTGTTGTTTCTGGAATTAGGTTGGTTTCAATGGGGTTGAACTCTTCTAATTCAGAGATGATTTCTTCTGTTTGATGGGGTTGGTCTTCTGGATTTTCGGCTGGTGTATTAGCGATTTCTTCCAATACGTTTAGGCAACGTTGTCGCAGTTTGGCGAGTTTGTCGGTGAGTGCGTCGGAGCGAAATTGCAATAGCTCGGATAGCATTTTGGTTTTGTGTTCTACTTCCCGATACACCTTGAGTTGGTTTTTCAGGGTGCTACCTTTTGTTTCGGATACTTTCTCTGGATCTAGCAGTTCGTCTAGATAATGGGACATCGATTGCACTTCTTTCTCTAAGGATTGTCTGGCGATGATGTCCATGTCGCCAATGCCAGCGATCGGCATCCAGCGGATGTTGTTTTCTCTGTGGATCAGGGGTAGTAGTTCGCGGAAGGCGGTTAGTTCTAACCGATAGCTTCGAGCGACAAAGTATGTGCCGCCACGTTCTCGAAATGGTACTCCTGCTTTTTTGACGAACTCGGTCAGCATGGCGCGGATTTCTTTGCTGGTGATTTCTTGGCTCCATCTGTACCATTTGTCGAAGGTGGTTCTGGCGATGTCAATCAGCGATTCGTTTTCTTGGCTCCAGTCTTCTCGGTTCCAATTGCTCGTTTCTTTGCTTTTATCGAAGGTATAGGAGGCGAGTTGGCTATAGCGTAGCTTTTTGTCTTTCTCGTTTTTGTTCTCGAGGACGAATCCATAGACTAGTACGCCGTTATTGGAGATTTGACGGATGAGTAGGTTGTGATTGCTCAGTTGGGTTTGAGTTTTGGTACGGGCATTTTTGAAGGCACTCAGTTTGTTGGGGATTTCAGGCAAATAGCCGAAGTCTAGATTGACTTGCTCTGCGGCTCGTTTCAGGGTAGCTTCACTTAGTCTGGTTTCGGCACTGATTGACCATGCGATTAGGTCGCCTAAGTACTCGGCTCCTTTGTCGATCAGAGCTTGCTGTGAAGCAATCATTGCTGTTGTATTCATGGCTTTTAATTTTGTCTGTTAGTTGTTAGCTGTTAGCTGTTGGTTATTGGTTGGTTTTATTGAATGTTGATTGGCTAAAAGCTAATAGCTTTTAGCCAATAGCCTCTACGCTCTCTTAGGCTTTTTATGCCAATACTTGCGCTGACGGCGAGTTTGCCAGTGAATTTGTGGATGCTTTTCTTCGATGTGATGATGCTCTGGATGAATGGCGATCGATAGTAGCAGTAGTCCACACAGGATGCTTTTGTATCTTTTGGTGGTCATATTTGACTCCATAACAAATTAAGCCTCCCGATGCAGATCGGAAGGCTTTTGAAGGTTGAATATTGGGTTTGGGGTTATTCGGGTTTTTCTACGGCGAATTCGGCACTCAGTCTGGTTTTGTTGGCTTCGTAAGCTTGTTTCGCAGTCAGGAATGGATGAGCGATTACATAGGAGCTAAAGCCGCCATCGGTGCGGATAAAGCAGACTACGACTTGGTTTTCGGGTTTGTAGTCTCGAATCTGTCTCTTCTCATCCTTTTGGAATGGGTTTGGATATCCCGATTCTTTGGCGATACGCTCTGCTGTGGCTTGGCTTAGGTAGCAGCCATAGCTCTCGGAATTCAGCCATTTTTGATAGGGACTGATACCGATTTGCGATTCTTTGGATTTGCTGACATCGATGATGATCGCTCCTCTTCCTTCGCTTTCATAGCCGTGCCATGCTACGGCTAGCAGTAGCTCTAGATTCACGCGAATGAATTCTACATGGCTTTGCCGTGATTCACTGCCACTCGGTAGGTCAGACGCTTTGTATTTCCACGTCATTATTTTATCTGCTCCTTATATTCGTCACAAAATTCCTGCTAAGGACTGCTTACAAACCTATGTGATAAAAAATTAGACTACCCATTCTACTACATGAGTATGGGTAGTCTAATTTTCTATCGCACTGATTTATATCTTTAGATTTTCTCCAGTGCAGTCTTGTATTTTTCCACTTGCTAGCATTTGCTGAATTGTTCCAGCTTTTGAAGGCAAGAATGATACTACATCTCGATTGCATTCGAGAATTTCGCAACCATAATGGTCTTTGAGCCTAGATGCTATCTTTTTGATTGAGCGCTTGAAACTCACTATTAGATAACATTTGCTATTTTTAAAGAGTGCCATTTGGCAATTTTCTTGGTTCATTTTTGCATCTCAAATCTTCACAGACTTTTAGCGACAGCGCTTTCCCTATGGAATTCTGTTCTAAAAAAATAGAATTCTTAGAACAATGTTAGCTGTTCTCTTTGCTCATTCACATTCTTTGGTGGAATTGTAAGTTGTTCGCCTCCTCGAACTAATCTAAAGTCAGCCAATGCCTTGGATTCTGGGATTGCCCCGAGCCGATCGCCATTCACAGGAATTTCAATCTCAACATTGCTAACAAGCTGCGCGATTTGTTCAAGCCAGTTATCAGCATCACCTGATACCCAATCCTCAAAATGTCTCTGCCTCAGTACTTCCACGATCGCTGTTGATGGTGGCTCTAGAGAAGCCGCACTTGAGTCTCTTGACCAGAAGATTTCTCGCGATTCTTCCAAGTCTTCGCCATCTACACAGTTGTCAGTTTCACTATCATCTACAGGGGATTCATGGGCGATCGCATCAAACATCTCTTTCAGGAATCCTAGCCGATTTGATTTCTGCTCGTATTCCTGTGCTTGCTCAAAGGGTTGACTGACTCGATTCTGGAGAATTGGTAGTTCTTGCCGATCGCGTTCGAGATTTTCTTGGGCTGTGGTTAGCTTGGCAGCGATCGCATTTCTCACCACATGCAAGAGTGAACTATGGGGCTGTTGACATTCTGCGTTAAATTCATAGCCTGAATTGATACTCATACCGATATACCCATTCACTTCTGAGCCAAATCTGCTCAGAAATACATTCAGTCCTGCAAATTGTCCGATTTGGATTTGGGACAATCGATAGCTTTCTTTCAACCTTTGCACTTGTTCGGTAATGTGATGATCGATTAGCACGGCTTTATCCAGCATCACTCCCCGATCGCTGATGAATTGTTTCAGGTTTGCGTTGGCTACTATGGCTAGGTCTGATTGAATGCGCTGAATGCTGGTGGGATGGGTGGTATTTACCATGTCAGCTAGATACTGAATCTTGGATTTGTCTCTGAATTGCCTGTCGTTATAGGCTTGCAATTGCATTCCTAGTCCTTGCAATTCGGCTTCGAGGGTAGCGCGTTCCATGATCAGCGGATCACCTGAAGCGATCGCTTTCATTTGGGCGGCATTAAGAACTGTCTCATCAATGTCTTCGATGGTGCGATGGGTGCGATCACCCGACATCACCTGCGAAATCATGCGTTGTTTGTTCTCAATCGCTTGCCATAGAAACGAGTCAAATCCTGCTTGGTTGTTTCTGCCTTCGGTAACATAGCGAAAGATGAAGACATCACTCCATTCATTACCCTGACGCACGCCTCTACCTTCGCGTTGTTCGAGATCCGATGGTCGCCAAGGGCAATCAATATGGTGCAGGGCAATAAGCTTGCTTTGCATATTGACTCCCGTTCCCAGTTTTGATGTGGAACCAAAGACAATCCTGATTTTGCCTTCGTTGATGGCTTCAAACAGTTTTGCCTTCTTGGTGTCGGTGTCGTAATCATGGATAAAGGCGATTTGGTCGGCGGGTATGCCTAGCATCACTAAGGTGTCGCGGATATAGCAATAGCTATTCCACCTGTCTTTTTTGGGTGCGTTGCGATCGCAGAAGATTGCTTGAGTGCCTTTGGCGATCGCCGTAATCGTCCAGATTTGCCAGACGTTCCATGCACAGGCTAAGAGTTTGTTGTTAATCCATTCGCTTGCATGGGGCGATACCAATTTGGTATGCATACAAGCTTTGGCTCCATCACCTGTAATTTTTAACATGTTGTCAATTTCAGGTTTGACTTTACGTTTGGCGACTGCTTCGGCGCGATCGCAGAGTTTGTCCATATAGGTGATCTGCTCTGGCGATGGTTTACAGGACATCACATGGTAATGCGGCTTCGGGGTCTTGACTTCGGCAAGGGCTGCGGTCTGGATATCGGTGACTTGACACCACATTGCCATTAGTTCAGGCATATTTACGAATTCGCGGAGGCGTGTTTTCGATTTGAGTTTGCCTGTGGGACTGATTTCCAGAGCGGTGCTGGTTTCACAGAATCTTGAGCAGAAGCTGTCGAAGTGGGTTAGTCCTTGCTGTTGCAGTAGGTCTAGTTGCAGATAGCGCATCCACACGTCCATCTCGGCCATCGTGTTGCTCAATGGTGTGCCTGTGGCAAAGATGACTCTTTTGCCGTTGGTGAGTAGGTATCGCACTTTCATGAAAGAGTCATGGGCGCGTTGGCTGTAACCTGTGGGAATGCCCGCCACATTGTGCTGGGTAGTGAGGATTTGCAGTCGTTTGATTTGCTGTACTTAGTCTAAGAAGAGCGCATCAATGCCAAGTTGCTCGAAGTAAATTACGCGGTCTTTGCGATCGCTGTTTTCGATTTCTTGGATGCGTAATGAGATTTTCTTTCGCATCGCTTCTAAGTTGCGGAAGACTTGTTTGGATTCTTCTTTGTTGGTTGCTTCACAGATAGAGCTAATTGCGGACATTTGCTCTTCAAGAAACAGGAGTTCGGTTGATTCGCTAATCTGTAAGTTGAAGAATTGTTCGTAGGTGAGAATAATCGCGTCGTAGTTATGGGTGGCGATTTGGCTCAGTAGGACGCGGCGGCGATCTTTGGCAAAGTCTTGAGCATTCGGCACGAGAATCTTGGCTTCGGGGTACAGTCGTCGAAATTCTTTGCTGTATCCTGGCAGGATTGATTTCATGGTTACATGCATAACTTTGTGCGCCATGCCTTTGCGTTTTAGTTCCATGCCTGCGGCAATCATCGTGGCAGTTTTGCCATAACCAACCCGATGGGCGGCGAAGGAGGCTCTTTGTCGTTCGACTCGACGTACAAAGTTGCGCTGATGACTTCGCATCTGAAAGTCGGGTGTCATGTTGGGGAAGGTTAGGTGTGCGCCGTCGTAAACGGTGTCGCGGTAGAGGTTGTGGTATTGGTTGTAGTGCAGACATAGTTGCTCGGCGCGATCGCCATCACTCCAAATCCATGCTTTGAAAGCAGTTTGGATTTTGTCTTGCATTGTCCGCGATACTGTTGTGGCTTCCACATTCAGGATGCTGATGACATTGCCATGCTTGTCTTGGATATGGTCATAGATTTTGGGGTCTTTTTGGTTGAGCGCGTGTTCTATCAGTTCAAGAGCGGTGTGGTTAGGAGTTCCCCATTCAGTCTTGTTTTGGGGTGAACTCACAAGTTTGCTGTCGCCTTTGATTACCCAAATGTTGGCTGGGTCATGATGGAATTTGACGGTGCTGGTTCCTGCCTGACTCAGGAGTTGTTCGCTAAATTCTTTGATCACATCTTCGGGCAGCCATGTTGTGCCTAGCCTGACGCGGATCGTGTTGTGCAATAGTAGGTTTAGCTCGTTGGTGGTCATGGCATTGACGTTGATGCCGAGTTTGACTGCACAGCGTACTTTGATGTCTACGTCTGCGGTTTCGGGTAAGCAGGGGACGGGTTGATTGCTGCTGATGGTTTGATGGTATTTGTCGATGTTCAGCCAGTTGGGTACTCCGCTTTCTTGCCATGCGATGATTTTGTTGAGTCGGTTGACGACGTTGCCGCTGATGAATTCTTCTCTGGTTATCCATTCAGTATTAGTGGTTTCATTCACTGTTGCGGGTGGGATTGTGCCGTTGTAGAAGATGTCGCCTTCTAGTTCAGTGATGACATGGCTAATGCTTTTGTCGATCAGGTTGGCGATCCAGTTTAGGTCGATATAGCTTTTAGCATCTAGACATTGGGCTATGGCATCTTTGGCATTGTCTGCTCGATATCTTGGGGTGGCTCGGACGGTTCTTTGATGGAAGATGGGGGCTTTGGCTGGGCTTTTGCCTTTGCCTCGGTCAATCTCTAATGCTCTCAATCGATAGTAGTTGGGGTCTTCTTGGAATATGCTGAGGTTTTCTTTGCTGGTGAAATGTCCGAATCTAATTGCGAATTCGTCGTATTTTTGATTGAGAATTTGGCGCAGTTTGGCTAGTTCTTTTTCGTCTTCGTACTGCTGCATTCTCAGCACTAGGTCGAGGATCTTGGCGACGGACATGGCGGCGCGAATACGTTGTTGTTGGTTTGTGACTAGTTCGAGTTGATAGTCGGTGCGACGATAGATTTGTCCTTCATGTTCGCAGAAAGCGTTGGGTAACACTTTTTGTAACTGCGGTGGGATCTGAATTACTTTGGTTTGAGTTACAGAGGGTTCGTAGAATTTAGCGATCGCTTTACCAATCTTGCTAATCTCTTTGCGTAGGTCAAAGTTCGCTGGGGCAGTTACTCCTAAATGTTCTCCTCCATATAGTTTTGATACGGTCAGTTCGCCGAGGATATTGCGGAATTTTAATAGGCTGCTAGTCATGGGCTTTTTCTCAATTAAAAAAGCGACTCAATCCTATGAATGATTAAGTCGCTTTGGCTTTTGGGGTTTGCTAAATACTCTCTAGCTCAGCCGCTAGGCTATTTCTATATATTTCTCTGCTAAGCTATCTAAGTTCTTATTAAATCTACGTGTTTTGGTATTATTAAGGGTGATAATTTAGTTCTCAAATACATTATGGCTGTCCAAGGAAAACTTGAAGTAACAATCAAAATTAATGAATTGCCTGCGATTTCTGCTAAAGATTCAAATGGTTGGCTCACTTTTGAGCTTGATTGCGATGGACGCATCTTTACTGCTACGGTCAAGCCCAAGGTCTTCAAAAAGTTGGAGGATGCTCAGGCGAATTTTCCTCTCTGGGTGGCAGCGATCGCGGGTAAGTTAGGGCAGCCTACTCATAATGGCTTTGTGCTTGATGAGGTTAATGTTCAAGTGTTTGAAAAGAAACCCAAGGAACCGCAAGCTGTTGCGGTTGATGCTTAGATGCTAATTTTGACATTGAGAACAAAGTGCGTAAAGAGATGCGATCGCTGGTTACTCTTGAAAACGTTCTTTACTCACCAGATCTCCTTGCATTTCATCCTTATAATTGGCGAAGATTTGCTCGTGGTTGTAGTTCCACCGATTCACGGGATACTGCCAAGCCACAGTAGGATTAGTGATGTATCTTGTCAAATTGAACATAGTAACGGACTTTGCCTAGTTACTGACAATTTTTACAGATTTTTATCTGATTTTTTTGGCTTTGAGTTGCGCTTTCAATAACTTAACCTTCTCTGGGTCAGCATCCTTACTCCAGACAATTCGATGCCCTTGGAGTTCAGCACAACGATCTCGAAGGGTTTGTTGCCAGCTTTGAAAATGGGCAATTTCCTTCAGGTTGTCTAAGAGTCCCCAGTTTTCTTCCTGTTTGGTCAATTTAGCAAACTTCTCGTACTGTGGATAGTCAGGCATCACATAGGTCTCCTTGTAATGGAGCACGGGTGGATCGTCTGAGTTGTGATAATCGCGATAGCGAACGTGCAAATCTCTCAAGTCGATTTGCATTGATGATTGCATCTTAGGGTGCGGAGTATCATCAAAGTCGGGATAAAACTGGTAGGTTATTTTCGGCTTATGGAAATGAAATTTGATTAGGGTAGCCCCATCCATTCTGCCAATGGTGCGACTTGCACAACCTTCATAGAGCCTCAGCATCGTGTCGAGACGATCTAGAGCAGAGACATGAACGTAAAGGGCTTGGCGATCTAGCCGTCCAATTTTGCTGTTTTGACAGCAAGTAGCAATAAAGCCTACTCTGCCTAAGTTGAACAACATCAGGTCAGCAGTGATGCAGGCGGCTTGATAAGAGCCGAACAGAGATTTTATATCGGTTTGATATTGCGGAGAGAGTTGACTGAGTTTGAGCCGTTTGTAGGGGTTGTCAAAGTTACTGAGAGCGAGAAATACGAGAATATCTTGACGGCGCTTATCGGCGATCGCATCCCATTCGTCTTGATTGGTAGCTTGCACAATGAGATTGAAGGCTCGGCGAACTGTACCAAATTCATCTAGTAGAGAATCGAAGTTTCGCAATTCTTCGCCAATCGGTAGCCTACCCCGCTCTGTAAAGAACTCCATGAGAGGCGATAGTAGCTCTCGATAATCTTCAAAGCGTTTGGATGTAACTCTAATTCTGGGCGTTGTGGCACGAGAATGAAAACGCGATGCTCTAAAGCTATGAGCTTGTGAATCATCGCGAAACACAAAATAGATACCCAGTGCGACAGGGACTGAATCTACGCCTAAGACGCTATCTATGTAGAGTTTGAGTTCTTCCTGCTCGTAGTATTTTTGGAATGTATTTCGACTGCTGACTACACCATCGCTGTAGGCAATTTGTCCTTGACCGACATCGCCGATCAGAACCTGTGCGGAGACAATTAGAACCCGTTGTGCCAGTTCCCAAGCTTTAATTAGCGCCTCGTGTCTCTCTGCTTGGGATTCTATCACGTTGATAATATAGCCAAGATTTACAATATCGGCAGGAGTGAGATCACTTTTAGGACGGTAATATGGATCCCAACCACTACTGGTAAAGCCTCGATCTCGAATTCGTTGAATGTCTTCCCCATGTCCGCAGCCGTAATCAAAAAAAGTTAAGCCTTCGGTTAATAGCCCTGCTTCCAATGCGAGACGGACCGGCTTGGATAAATCTGGGCGGTGGATAGCTGCTTTGTGGCGTTCAATTTTTGGTTGAAACTTAGTCTGAGTAATTACTCTATGTCCTTCAACCTTTACATTTAATTCTTGCAATCTTTGCTGCCAGCCATTGCGGGTGCCAATGGTACTTGTGTCTCGGAGGAGAGCGATCGCTTCTTCTTGTCGAGTTAGTTCTGCAAATTCTTGATATTTAGGATAGGTAACTGCAACAAAAGTTTCTTTGCGATGAAGGATTGGGGGATTATTGGAAGCACTGTAATCCCTTTGCTGAATTTCGCCTAATTTTATGTTAACTTGAATGCTAGTGTGTAAAGCAGGATGAGGATCGTTATCAAAATTTGGGTAGTACAGATAAGATATTTTTGGGTGTTCGTAACTGAACTTAATTAGAGTAAAGGTATAAGTGCTTGGTAATAAGATTCTGGCTTGCAGTTCGTATTTCTGTAATTCTAAATCGAGATTACCCAAGGCAGAAGTATGAACGTAGAGAGCAGCAGGAAGTTTCTTACCAATTTCACTTTGCTGGCATAATAAGGCAATTTGTTTCTCAATATTTTCCTGCTGGGGGATCTCTGCCATAAAATATATTAAATATATTGTTTGATAACCATATTAAAGAAAGGTAAGCTAGAAAAGCATCTAAAATCAGAAAGCTAATATTCCCTGCCTCCATGATCAGCCAACTTACTCTTGAAAATAAAACCCAAAATACAGTCTTGTCCCCAATCTTTGCACGGCATGAGACGTTTCACCCGCGTTTTGGCTGGCTTAAGAAAGGGTTTGATGCAGTTTACAATAATCCTAATATTTTCTTGTCTGAGGATGCTCATATTCAGTTAGGTGTTGGTAAAAACATGGCGAAGTCGATTCGCTATTGGTGTAGAGCATTCAAGTTAATAGATGATAATGGTATTACCGATTTTGGGAAACAGTTGCTTGACGAAGGTGGCTTCGATCCCTATCTTGAAGACCCCGCCAGTTTATGGCTGCTCCATTGGCAACTACTAAAACCTCCTTACTTGGCAACGGCTTGGTATTTTGTTTTCTTTCTGTTCAGGAAAAATGAGTTTAAGGTTGATGAATCGTTACTTTCAGATTTAAAGATATATTCTGAGCAAACATTGGATAGCCGTATTGCTGAGTCTTCGCTTAAAAAAGATGCAACCTGTTTAGTAAGAATGTATCTACGCCAGAAGGATAAGGATAGTTTCAATGAAGACAACCTTGATTGCCCTTTTGCTGAGTTAGGCTTGATGAATGAGGTTGGCTCTAATTTAGTATTTAACGTAGGGCAGAAGCCCAGTTTACCGCCAGAAATAATTGTTGCCGCCTGTTTGGACTTTGCTAACATTATCAGCCCTACTACCCAAACAATTTCCTTAAATCGACTTTTATACGAAGCAGGAAGTCCCGGTATGGCTTTCAAAATAACCGCAAGTGTTTTGTGCGATGCAATCGAGCAGGTGTCGCGGCAAGAATCAGCTATTTCCCTAGCTGAGAGTGCTAACATTCTCCAGATGTCGTTCAGGGAAAATTCAGACCAATTGAGCCAAAAGTTGATAAGCAGATACTATGAATAAGCCACTCTCAGAATACTTTACTATCAGCCGCCGCTTTGCCCGTTCTATCAATTTAGAACGTGATTTCGATCTAGAAGATGCTTTGAAGGGTTATATCCTGACCAGTCGCTCTATTGAGGCATTGGAATATATTCTGATTGATTCAGAGAACTCTGATATAACCCGTGCCACAACTATAACCAGTGTTTATGGAACTGGAAAGTCAGCTTTTGCTAATTTCCTTGGTTCTTTGTGCGCCGCTGAGGGCAGTCCGGTTAGGGAAATGGCATTTGATATTGCCCAGAAGTCTTTAGATAGTTCCCAGTTTCAGGCTTTGAGAGATAATATACCCAAGCACGGATTTTTGAGAGCGATCGCTACTGCTCAAAGAGAACCCCTAAGCCATACTATTATTAGAGCGTTGGGATTGGCATTTAACAAATCGAGTGCTATTGGCAAAAAGTTAGATCATTTCTCAATCCAAATATCTAATGGCAAAACAGTTGATAATTCCGATGTTTTATCCCTACTCAAGGAAGTATTAAAGACTGTAAAAAAACCTTTAATTCTAGTTATTGACGAACTAGGAAAAAGTTTAGAGTTTGCTGTACTTCGGCAAAGAAATGACGATTTGTATTTGCTTCAACAAATCGCTGAGTTAAAGTTAAACAAATCTCAGGGTTTCTATTTTGTGGGAATGCTGCACCAATCTTTTGCAGATTATGGGCATAGCCTTGCTACTGTGCAACGTAATGAATGGTCAAAAATTCAGGGGCGCTTCAAAGACTTTGCTTTCAGCGATTTGCCGAGGCAAATGACTAAATTGATGGGGCAAGTGTTCGTATCTTCTCTTCCAGCAACCGATCCCAAAAAGATTAATACTTGGGCTAAAAACTGGTGTAAACAATTGACTCGTTATGGAGTCAAAGATATTTCAACTGACTTATTAGCATCTACCTACCCACTACATCCGATCGCTGCCTTAGTATTGCCTATTCTCTGTAGTAGTTACGCCCAAAACGATCGCTCATTGTTTACCTTTTTAGCAAGTCCAGAAGCTTACTCTTTCCAAAATTATTTACAGGAAACTGAGTTTACTAAAGATTTCCCACTTCTGAAGTTAGACCGTATTTATGATTACTTTGTGGAAGCAATCGGGATAGGTTTTGGGTCTCGTCCTCAACTACACAAATGGGTAGAGATCCATACCTTGATTAGCAGTATGGAACAGAAAATTTCGACCTCGGAATTAAACTTGCTGAAAACGATTGGCATCTTGAACTTAGTAGATTCTGTCGGTGAGTTCAAAGCTACTCCACAGTTAGTCAGACTAGCTCTAATTGATACGGTTATTAATACTTCTAGGGATGGTGAAGCTGAAATCAAGTTCTTGCTTGACGACTTTCCATACAAAGGATTTATCAATCATCGCAGAGATGAATTAAGGCTATGGGAAGGAACGGACTTTAATATTGAAGCCGAATTAATAAGCGCGGTCGCAACCGAAAGAGATTCTCTTGCGGAGATCCTTAGTAAGTCTTTTTCTGTAAAACATGCGATCGCTCAAAGACATAGCTATCAAACAGGGACAGTTCGTTACTTTGAATTCAAATATTTAGATGCTTGCACCAACTTGGACAAACTTCAATGTTCTAATCCCAGTTACGATGGCACGATCGTCTATTGGCTAGATTCGATAGCCCCAACTAACTGTCCTAAACTAACCCTTGAGGGTAAGCCTTTAGTATTAATTACTACAACCAATCTTGAGATACTTAAATCTGTAGCCATAGAGTTTAAGGCATTACAAAAATTACAATCTCGTCCCGAACTTCTGCAAGATAGGGTGGCTAGGGGAGAAGTGAACTTTCGCATTCATCAAGCCGAATTACGGCTAGGTAGCACTTTTAGAGAAACCTTTAACCTTTTGCAAAGTGAATGCTGGGTGTTAGGGGAAAAAGTAGCGATCGCTCGCAATCAACAGTTTAATGCAGAACTTTCTAATGCCTGTGATTCGATTTATGATAAGAGTCCAGTCTTAAAAAATGAACTGATCAATAGGCGAGAACTTACTGGTCAAGCTGTTAAGGCTATGCGGATTTTAATTGAGGCAATGCTTAATCATCCTGAACAAGAGCGGTTGGGACTTGAAGGGTACGGACCAGAAACCAGTATTTATGAATCAGTCCTCAAGCAAACTGGCATCCATCGCTTTTCAGAGAATGGAGTTTTAGGGTTCCATCCTCCAAATGAGCAGGGTATTGAGTCATTTTGGTTGGCGATCGAGAGTTTTTGTTTATTGGCAGTGCAGAAATCTGTGACCATAGATAAGCTGTATCACGAGCTAGAGGCTCCGCCCTATGGGGTAAAACGAGGCTTAATTCCGCTTTTATTAGCATCGGTGCTGCTCTATCACAATGATGATGTCAGTATTTATAAAGATGGAGTCTTTATTCCAGTACTCGGTGCCGAGCATTTTGAGCTATTAGTCAAGCATCCTCAAAGATTTGCGGTGAGATATTTTGAAATTATTGGTGTGCGATCGCAGGTTTTTCGAGAGTTAGAGGCAATTCTTAAGTCACCAAATCCTAAGAAGATAGATGCTAAGGTTCGTAATGTGACGATGCTATCGGTGGTGAAACCTTTATTTCAGTTTGCTAAGAATTTACCTACTTATACCGCCAAGACTAAGCGCATTAGCCCAGAGGCAGTAGCAGTAGTGCAGGCTTTGCAGAAGGCACAAGAACCCGATGAGTTAATTTTCACCTCTCTCCCTGTTGCCTGTGGGATGAAACCAATTATTAATGGGGAAAGTGAGGATGGAGCGATAATTGCCAAAGAGTTCAAGAGCAAGTTAGTAAAGGTATTACATGAGATTCAAACTGCTTACGATTCACTTCTTGCCTATTGCTATGACCTTCTATACGCTGCTTTTGGCGTGACCAGTAGTAAAGAAGTTTTGAGAGAAGACCTACGAGTTAGAGCAAGTTATTTAACTGATGCTTGCTTGGAGCGGACTTTAAAGCGATTTGCTTTGGCTGCGGCGGAAAAAAATAGCGAAGCTAAAACATGGCTGGAGTCATTGCTGATGATTGTCTCTGATAAACCTGCGGAGTCGTGGACGGATAATGATGTCGTTGCCTTTGAATCTAAACTATCTGATTTAGCTCGGCGATTTATTAACCTTGAGGCATTACAAAAAGGGATGGCAGCGTCGAAGAATAGAGGATTTGATGCCCGAAGAATTACGATCGCTCGTCCTGATGGTCATGAAGTTCACCAGTTACTTTGGATCGATCCAGATGACGTGGCATTGCTCAAATCAGAAGTCACTAAAATCTTTGAGAATCCGATATTTCGGGATGGTGAAAGATTAAAACAAGGCATGGCTGCTCTAATGGTTGAGGAAATACTAAAAGACCGTACCTCTGAAGATGTCGTCCCAATTTCAGTAAAACTAACAAGTCCAAAGCTCTCTAAAGTAATTTCATAGATCGATTAAATCAAAGTTGTCTATGACCTCGCCCCAATTAAACCAATCTTGGGTAAACTATTAGAAGCGTTACGGAGAAATTTTTGTTATGCCTATAAAATTGCGGCGGGAAACGCATTCGTAGAAATCGCCCCATTTAACATACTTAATACTCGACCTATGGGCTTGAATAATCAAGCTTTGACTTGTAAAGTTTAGACTTAGGGCAAAATTAATTTAACCTTGACCAAAACCTCACGCTGTGAATATACTGGAGCAACAAATTTTAGAAATATTAAGGCAACTACCGCCTACCGAGCAGCTACAGGTGCAGACTTTTATAGAGGATTTGATCGCTAATAGATTGCTTCAAGTAACTGATGAGCCATTAACCGAGGACAAACTAACCCAAAAACAAAAAAGTCGTACGATCGCTCAGGCGATTTTAGAGGTAATGCAGGAGACCAACCGCCCCATGTCTTCTCAACAGATTTGTCAATTTATACTAGATAAACAGCTTTACCACTTCAATACTGATAACCCACTTAAGATGGTTCGTGATGCACTTTGGCGACATGATTTTAGTTCGGGCAAACGTTCATCCCCCAATAAATATTTTCTCAAAGATGGTAAATATTGGATTACCGCAAATCCAATTAAATCCAATGTAGATTATCCAATTACAGAAGATGCTAAAGAAATCTCAATGAGAGAATTGGAAGAGTCTATCTATGAGTATTTTCTGATGGCAGAGTTTGAAGAGGATATTCAACTATGACTAGACATATCTTAGGGCTTTCTGGAGGGAAAGATAGCACGGCTTTGGCGATTTTAATGCAAAAAGAGATTCCACAGATGGAGTACTTCTTTTGCGATACAGGTAAAGAACTACCTGAAACTTATGAATATTTGGAGCGCATCAAGGCACGGTTAGGTATAAAAATTGATTATCTGAATGCAAAAAAAGATTTTGATCATTTCTTAATGCTTCATGGAGGACATCTTCCATCCCCAAAAGTAAGATGGTGTACTGAAGAGATGAAAATTAAACCCTTTGAGAAATTTGTAGGCAATGATGAAGCTATCAGTTATATAGGGATTCGTGCCGATGAACACCGTGACGGATATATTTCCAGAAAACCTAAGATAACTCCCATTTATCCATTTATAGAAAGAAAGTTAGTAAAAGCTGATATTCTCCGTATTCTTGATGAGAGTGGAATCGGGATGCCTAATTATTATCAATGGCGAAGTCGTTCAGGATGCTTTTTCTGTTTCTTTCAGCGTAAATATGAATGGGTGAAACTTTCAGAAGAACATCCTGATTTATTTGACCAAGCAGTTAAATATGAGTTAAGTAATGGAAAAACAAAAGGAATTGGATACACATGGACACAAGGTGAAACTTTATTAGAGTTAATCTCCCGTAAAGATGAAATCATTGCCGAACACGAAAAAGCTGCATTAAGAGAGCAAAAGTTACAGCCCCATCAAACATTAGCCGAAGTATTAGAATCAGTATTAGACGATGAAGACGATCAAATGCCCTGCCTTGCCTGCCACTTATAGCCGTAAGAATGAAAACCTTTCAAATTGTTATGGATACCAACGTATTAGTCTCAGGAGTTCGTTCAAAAAAAGGAGCATCCTATCAACTAATCTCCAACCTTAATGATTCGAGTTGGCAGCTAAATATTTCTGTAGCATTAATACTTGAATATGAGGAGGTACTTACACGAATGATGGATGAGTTGAGTATTGTGACTAAAGATATAGATAATTTGATTGATGGTATTTGTGCTATTTCAAATAAGCATAGTATTTCCTATATGTGGAGACCTATTGCCAACGATGCCGATGATGATTTTTTAGTAGACTTAGCAATAAATGCTCAGGCAGACTATATTATTTCTTACAATAAAAAGGACATACAACCAGTCCAGAAATTTGGAATTGAAGTTGTGTCTCCTAAAGAGTTTTTACAAATCACAGGAAAAATATCATGATTGATGTAAATACCAAAATTCCCGATGACTTATTTAAACGGCTTGAATCTATTGCCACCGAGCAAAAAACATCTATAGATAAGTTAATTGCAGATGCTCTCACTGCCCAAGTCTCAGCATGGACGGCAAAAAATTATCTTGAAGAACGGGCAAAAAAAGGCTCCTGGGAAAAATTTCAGTCAGTATTAGCCAAAGTCTCTGATATAGAGCCAGATGAATACGACAGACTATGAATGTTCTCTCACATTTCCCAAACTGCAATTAACTTTTCAATCAATTTTTCTTAATCTAAACCTATGACAGAATTACAACTAAGTTTTCATGGTACTTTTGCACTTAAAAAAGAAGATATACTTAGAATCCTTAAAGCAGCCAATGAAGAAACGGGAGCAAATGATAGTAGAGAGAATCTAATCACAAGAACTGGATTAGGAAATGAAAAAGTTTTACGAATTAAAGGATGGTCTATTCGTTCTGGTCTGGTTGACAAAAAAACTGGTAAGCTTACCCCCCAAGGGCAAATAGTACTAGCTCACGATCCACATTTACAATCTCCAATCACCGATTGGCTGATACACTTTTATCTCAGTTTTGGCGACTATGGCTTATCCACACCCCCAGAAGATGCTACCGAGTGGGGTGGTTGGACTTGGTTTATCTATAGCTTTTTACCCACCCATCATAGTTTTATCCGTACCAACCTTGAAATTGCCGCCTGTAACATCTACGAAACCGACAAGAAAAAGGCAAAAGATATAAGCAAAGACATCAACTATATCCTCCGTGCTTACACCGAAAAAGAAGCACTAGCCAAAATCAACTTCTTAACATCTCCAACAAAAGATCACTTCACTACTCAAGAGGCAAACATCCCGTCCGATCATCTTTTTGCTTATTTTCTCACGCAAATTTGGCAGCGAGATTTTGGTATCTCGACCTCTACTTCTGCCGATAATATTCTCGATCATCCCTTCGGACTCGCACCCCTGCTAAATATCAGCCGCGATCGCCTTCAAGACTATCTAGATCGCCTATCTGGGTTTGGTATTATCGAGCAATATCGCACCGTGCCACCATTTCAAGTAATTAGTCGTTGGCACGATCCTCTCCAACTATTAGCAAAAGCATATGAATCAGATCGAAGCCATTAATAATCTGGGGCTAAATAAAGTCCCCCTCCGCGATCGCCCCTACATTCTTTACTGGGATCATCCAGAACAAAGCGAGCTAGAACATCTAGCATTTCGGTATACTGCCGAACGAGTCAGCTATCGAGACAATCTTATAACTCGACATACCAGCTTTAGTAAAAGTGAGTTTCTTAACTTGCATTTGCACTGGGAACGAGAACTAGAAGCACTCAAACAGATATGTCAAGAGTCGATAAAACCATTGGTAATCTTGCAAGACCTCGATATTTTATTTGCTTACTATGCCACTCGCTCAGGTAGTCCAATTAATTCATTTTGGCAGAAACTTGCTGACACCCGTCAGCTTGACTGCCCACTGTGTATAATTTTACCTACCGCCATCACCGCAAAATACTGGGATAAAGATCGAATTAAGTATCTGGGTAACTTTATAAAAACAATTTCCAATTAAAATTATTAAAACAACTCAATCAAATCATGCTTTTAAGCGAATTTATCACAATCAACGAAGCGGCGGTACTGGAATCGGCAGTTAATCTCGATATGATGAACGATCGCGCCAAAAACTTGAAGTTGTGCGAAGGGTTTGTTTTTAACTACAACAGCGATCGCCCCAAATCCTCCACGGTGGGTTTACTCGATCTATTGCGCCGCAGCTTTCATAGCCCGAATGAACATAACATTCACTGCGTTGTCCAAGATTATGGTAAAGGAAAAACTCACTTTGCTTTGACGATTGCCAATTTTTTTAGTAAAGCTCCTGATAGCGAAGAAGTCCAAAAAATCACTCATAATGTCAGCAATGCTCTGAACGGCAAAGATCGTGCGATTCTTGAAAATTTACAGGCATATAAAGGTCGAGGTAAGCACCTAGTTATTTGCTTGCGGGGAGATAAAAGTGGCGATCTACGCAAACATTTTTTAGATGTAGTAATTGATACTTTAAATAAAAATGGCATAGTTGACTCCATTGCCCACCAACTATGCCAGCGTCCCCTTGCATATCTGCAACAGCTTGACAAAAGCGATCGCGAAAAAGCCGATCTCTATCTCAATCAAATCAGTGCTGACACCGACATAGAAGGCATATTAGATTCTCTTCGCCAACAAAATTCAAAAGTTATTCCGCTTGTAATCAAAATCGCTGATGAAATTACCAATGGATTTGCTCCAGATTTTACAACGAATGTTGCGATTGAAGATATTTTAGCCAACATAGTTCAAAACTTATGCAGTGGAAGTTCAGCCAGATTTCAGGGAATTTTAATCCTGTTTGATGAACTTAATGCTTACCTTGACGGCTGGCTAACCGACAGAATCGGTGCTGGTGGAAGTGCTCCGCAAAACCTGACCGTAGCTTGTAGAAATCACACAACCAAGATTACTTTAATGAGCTTTACACAAATCGATCCAAAAGGTAAAGCCAATCGGGAGGGTTACCAAGCTATCTCCACTCGTCTAGCCCCACTTGATGCCACCCATAACGCTATCTCTAGCCTAGAACAGGTAATTGACAACGTAATTGTGCAGCAAGAAAATCAAAAATGGCAAGAATTTAGTAAAAAATGGCAGGATACGCTGAGGGCTACAAGTAATAATATTTATAAGAGGGCTAAAAAATATCAAGACGGACAAAATCTTACTAGCACAGAATTTCACACACATCTGGGTTTAGGCTGCTTCCCACTTCATCCCCTCGCCGCCTATCTACTATGCAATTTTGAATTTACCCAAGGGCGAACTGCACTAGAATTTGTCAAACAGGAAGTAGGTGAGTTTATTATGAACCAGCCTGCTGAAATTGATGGAAGGCTAAATTATCTCTATGCTGAAACTCTCGTCGATGCCTTTGCACACAACTTTAAAACATCCCCAACTAAAGTATCGATCTTAGAAAACTATAATCGTGCTCTAGAGACGATCGCAGCTACCGCCGAACCAGAGGAGCTAAAGGTACTCAAAGCCATTTTTCTATTCACTGCTGCTGGAGATTTACTGACCAAACCACTCAATGAAAAATCCGAGAAGATTTTATCTGAGCTAAGCGGTATTCCTGAAGTTCGCCTCCGAGAAGTAATAACAAGACTATGCAACGAGCGACAAATTGTCCATCTTCGCGCTGATGGCATTTATCAGTTTTGGACGGGGGAAAGCCCTCGAGAATTGGAGCAGTTAGTAATTGCCGAATTAGAAGAGGAATTAAAGCGTTATCCTCAAAAGTTTCGGACAGACACTCTCTGTGTGGAATACTGTCGGGCAAACATTATAAGCACTATTGGCTCTGAGGAGACATTTCCCGAAAAGTTTGCCGCAGATAATGGCTTAATTAAATCTGATTGGAGTTTTGAAAACCAAATATTCACTATTGCTGAATTTGAGAAGTTCTTAAACAAGCCACAAGAGATTAAAAAAGCTCAAGATAAGGGCTATCAGGGTATTGTTGCTTATGTAATTGATGGCGATGTGCAAGAGTTAAATGGAATCTGGGAAGAAGTTGATACTCTCCTGCAAAAATCACCTTTGCGTGAACGTTTAGTTGTAGCGATCGCGAAAAAAGACTTTGGTGAGGCAGAACAAAATCTCGGTCGCATTATTCAAAAAATTCGCACAATTGAGAAATCTGAATTTTCACGTAATCGTACGGCGGGATACAACCGACTTTTAGAAGATTGGAAAACGCAACAACGCGAACGAGGAGGTGAGTTATTTAGAATCGAAAATCTTCGTTTCCATTCCATTCTTAGCAGTAAAATCTCTTTACAAGAACGCAAAAATCTTGCCCCCCATGTCAGTATCCTATTAAAGGAACTTTATCCTTTTGTTCCTAGTGTTGGCATTGCCCCTCAACTAGAAAGAAAGCACGTTACGGGCAAACAAACTGTTCTTGCATTGACAAAACAGCTATTTATTTATAAAAACAAAATCCCCCTCGCTAACTTAGAGACAAAATATAAAACTCCTATAGATAGTGCCTTTGTTCATAGTTGGAGACTATTTAAAAAGGATTCAAAAGCCTACACATTACAAGAACCAAAAGATCCAAAGATTAAGGACGCTTGGGACAAAATTTCTGAACTTTTTAGTCTTCAAACTTTGGAAGCTCCTGAGCTTGAGCTATCAAATATTTGGCAAATATTAAAAGAACCTCCCTATGGCTATCACGAACTGACTTTTACAGTTTTACTAGCCTCATGGCTAGCATTCCATCATGACCAGATCAAATTAAGTGGGATGATTGCAATTAAGAAAGCCGCTCGCGATCCCGATCCGATTACTGAGACTAAATCTTTAGAAGATTGGGCAGCTACCAATATCCTAGAAAAAATTGATTTCCTGATCGACAAATGGATGATCGAGGGAAAAGCCAAGCTTATTCGTCATCAACCAATAATTCCACTGACTCCATTAATTGAACAAGCCCAACTCTTAGTACAGCAGATCGGTATTGCTAAGACTCTCACAGAAGCATTTTCGGGATTTAAGCAACTGCAAAATTTGGAAGCTACTCAGACAGAGAGTACCGCAACAACTTTGCAACTGAGTAATTATAAAGCGGAGGGCTATAAAAAAATTAATGAAAGATTAAATCAACTTCTTTCTATATGCAATGCTGAACTTAAAGCGGAAAGCGAATACACAACTCGAAGTAAAATGCTTAAGCAATCGCTCAACCTTCTTCCTCCTACTGATGAATTTTCAGAAATCCGCGCCCAATATGAGTCCGCTAAAGTTAACCTAGAGTTAAGGTTTAAGGTTTTCAGTGAAAATCTTGCTGATACGGCAATTTTACAAGATATTCGCAAGCTCAATCCTACTAAGGATCAGACAATTCATTACTGCGAAGATCGAATCAAAGAAATTGAGCAATTATGCCAAAAACTAAACAATTCAGTTCCCTACACTGAGGAAATTAACAAAAAAATCAATGGCTTTCTAGAACAGATTGCCAAACATAACGATCAACTAACACAGATTGAATCTCGATTGAATCAGATTGTAGCTGCCAAAGATCTCAGCCGACTTAAAACCGATTTTAACAAACTTGACTTTATCTTTAAAGACTCCAAGCAATATTCTGTTTACCAAGAAATTCAACCAAAAATTGAGGCTCTCGAAGTAGACCTAGAGAAATTAGGAGAACTGGAATCTCTCAAGCAGGAATCAGATACAGTTGAATCATGTGAGAGATCGTTACAATCTCTAGAAGTTCAAGAATCGCAAGTTACTCAACGATTTCAACCCCAAGTTGACACAATTAGAAAATATTTAAACGATCAGATTGAAATCTATCGTAAAGCAGCCTACGAATGGATAGCGAGTTGCGAACAGGAACTTAATATAATTAAAGTCAATCAAGATTCGGAAGCTCAAGGTAAAAGTGCCAGCCAACTTATGAGTAGAGTCCGTAACGAAAAGGCAAAACACGATGCAATTTTGACTAAAGAAATGGGTGACAAATTAGATGCGATCACCAAACAATGCAGCGAAATTCAAGAACGCGATCTCGAAAGCCAGATCCTCTCGCGTTTTAGCAAGCTATCCCAAAAACGCAGAGCGGCATTATACGCAAAACTCCAACCATTTCTCGCTGATACAACGGAGGATATCTAATGGCTAAACATATAATCATCGGTCAACCAGCAAATGAATATGAACGTAATGCGATCACCTTCCTCAAAAATAAACTGCCTGACTCCTATACTCTCATTACAAGTTTTGAACTCAAACAAGGAAATGAAATATTTGAAATTGATTTAGCGATTATTACGCCGCAATGTGTTTTTGTAGTTGATATTAAAAATATATTTGTTGACCACATTGATATTTACGATAAATGGATTCCTGAAAATCGCGCCCCTTTTTCTTCTCCATTAGCTAAACTACGCAAGCACGCAAAAGTAATTTCTTCAGTCATTGTCGAGTCCAATAAAGTTAATCCGTCATTGAATAAGATTCATATTCAAGCTGCGATCCTGTTTACTTCATTGCGTACAACTATCACCGATCATAACGGTAGAGATCAAGATAGCATTACTTATCTCGACCAACGCTGTCTGAAATTTTTTCAAAGTTCAGGGCTAATTCCAGATTACCGATTCTCTGATATCTCTGCATACTTTGGCATAGTCGAGCGCGCAATTCGCGGTAAATTACAACCAAAATCTGCTCCGATTCGCTATCGAGATTGGATTATAGAGCAACAACTAGGCGGTGGCGATCGCTTTACTGAGTATCGAGCAAGACATTCTATACTTCCCGCATCATTTGCAAGATTACAAATATATGAAGCCGAACCCTATCCCGATCCTGACGATCCCGATCCCGAAAAAAAACGAATTTTCTCAGCTTTTGCAGCATTACGACAGCTCAACCAGCATCCAAATGTACAGGGTGTACTGGAATGCTTTGAGACTGAAGAGGGCGATCGCTTTATCCTTGTTCTAGATGATATAAAAGGACAATCTCTGAATAAAAATACATTTTCTCTAAAGCAAAAATTTGACATTATGAGTCAGATCTTAAGTGCTTTAGATTACGCTCATCAGCATGGGGTAATTCATCGCAACCTTTCACCTAACTGTATTTTGGTAAATGAAAAGGGACGGGTTATTCTCACAGGTTTTGAATATGCCCGTACTAACAATCGGACTAGCACCATTGCCCATGAAATCATGGATAGCATCGATTACAACTATCAGCCTTTAGAATGTCAACGAGATCCCTCACAATCAAGTGTTGCCTCAGATGTCTTTTCGGCGGGTGCGTTATTCTATCAGTTTCTTACGGGCAAGAAACCTTTTACCGATGCTAATGATCTATGCGATCGTGGGGCTATTTTCCCTAGACCTCCCTCTCAAGTCATTTCCGAACTATCATCAGCTTTGGATCGCTGGCTGCAAAAATTATGTGCTTTTGAACCTCAAGATCGATTTGGTACTGCCGATCTCGCCCTACAAGAATTAAGTCCGATCGCTACTCTAGAGAAAATTGACTTATCTAATTTAGCTCTCAATTCATCCTTAAAAAATCGCTATTCAGTCAAAAAGAAACTGGGACACGGTAGTTTTGGCGTGACTTATTTAGTCCATGACGTGATGGGAAATACTGATGAAGTCATGAAATTAGTAACCCGCAACTCTAGTTCGCTTTACGAACGAGCCAAGCAAGAATATGGAATTTTAAGAAACTTACCCGAACATCCCCACATTGTCAAAATTCGCTATTCTGGAGAGTTAGAGGATGAGACTCCTTACATTATTTTTGATTATATTGAAGGTCAAGATCTCGCATCGCTTTTCGCAGGTGAGGGTATAAATTTAGTGCAATCCTTGGAAATTGGGAGACAAACTGCTCAAGGACTCATTCATTTGCATCAGCATCAGGTATACCATCAAGATATCAAGCCTTCCAATTTGTTACTTACCAAACAGGGAATTAAAATTATTGACTTCAACATTGCCGTCTCAGAAGCAAACGAATCTCCTGTTAGCGCTGGTACAAAGCGATATTTACCACCAGATTTTGATTTCAAAAAGATCCCCTCCACAGAAGAGAAGATCGACCGAGACTTATATGCTTTAGGAATGACTTTATATGAATGTACAACTGGTCATTACCCCTTCACATCAGCAAATCCGACCATTGGACAGTTACCGCGTCATCCAATAGATTTAGAACTGGCAACTCCGATCGACGATTCCTTGGCAAACTTTCTGTGTCAGGCGATTGCTCCTCTGCGATGCGATCGCTTTTCTACGGCAACTGAATTTCTCCATGCTTTAGAGCGTGCGACTCAGATTGAAGAGCCTAAAGATTTAGGAAAGATGGTGGTCAATAAAGTTTTTGAGATCGAGGCTTTGCCAGAAATTCGTGAATACATACCTCAAAAAGTACAAGTAAAAGTTGCAGAATCAAACAATATCTATGTTGCTCAGAGCTATGAAGTTGTACTCGACCCAACTAAAAGTTACCATCCCACTGATAATTTTAGGGTGATTTCTTCAGAACTGGAATGGCTAAAGTACTTCTTTCGGGAAGATAAACCATACTGGATCGGTGGCAGCAGTCTTTGTTCCCTTACACGTGAATGGCTCAGTTTACATGGTAAGGAAAGATCGATTGTTCTCGAAAAATTAGAGCCTAGACTGCTACTACAGCAAATTTTGGGCGAAACTCCAATTCCTGATACTTGGACCAATGAATATATCATCACTCTAAGCGATCTTTTTCCCAATCACTCCTCTCAAATTTCCGTAGCCGAATTATTAGCAAAAATTACCGATCAAGATATATGGATCGCTCCGCCCTCAGTTCAAAATCTCGCCCAATGGTTACTTTTAGAACTTTCTCCAGAACTTGTACCGCTTGCTAAACTTTGGAGTCAACAGCAATCTCAATTAGTAGAAGAATCCCCCGTTCTAGCTCACGGCTATAGATGCGAGGAACGGCAACACTTTTTAAGGCAGTGGCTGGGATTGGCACAACCCATTCAAAACTTAATTCAAGACCTTGGTGATTTTCCCATCCCTCTTCCTGATGAATTAAATAATGAATTTATTCACCACTGGCAACAACAAATTTTACAGTCAGATGGTAAAGTCCTCGATCAAATCTCTCCTGAACTCCCCTGCCCAGAAAATCTTGCCTCTATTGTGTATAAAGTTCTGGTCAAGAAAACCGAATGGATTACTCGCGATCGCCTCGCAAAAATACCTTACACTGCCTCTCAACGCTCTAAATTATTAGCACTAATGCCCCCCAAATTACCACAGGAACTTAGTTTAGATACTAGTGTCAGTGAAGCAATGACTTGGGCAACTACACAATATTTACCTTACCGAATTTGGGAAGTTAATTCTCAATTAAGTAGAACCAACCATCAGAGCGATCGCCTTGGAGAGAAATTTGCTACTTGGCTATATGCTCAATATCCAGATCTCAAAACTCTACCTGTTGGAGATTCTCCCCTTAACTACAATTCCACTCATATCGTTACTCAACTTGCTCGTAAGCATCCTGTTCTCTGGGTTGTTGTCGATGGACTAGGTTGGTTGGATCATCAAGAGTTGCTGCAATATTTGACCGAAAATGGTGAATTACATATGGAGACAGAGCCTTCACCCCGTATCAGTCTACTTCCTACTAAAACCGAATATGCTAAGTGGAGCCTCTATTCCCAACTGCCATGTGATAATTCAGACTGGTCTTCTGAAATGGCTCAAGCATTTCCTAAGATTGGCATGGGAACCTACTACACATCTGGTAATCGGCACTTACTCCGTCAAGACTTACAAAATGCAGAACATACTCTTTATTGTTGGGATGCACTAGAGCTAGATCATCTCTATCATGAAGCTAAAGATTGGCAGACACTCTATCAAAGCGATCGCCCTGCAACTCTGCGTAAACTTTCCGATCAAATCCTCGATTGTTTCAAACAATATCCACAGTCTGAGAAGTTGAAAGTAGTAATTGCTAGCGATCATGGTCAATTAATTGGCGAAGTTCCATTTTTGCCCTCTCCACCGTCAGATGTAGAAGCACAGGGTAGAATTGCCATTGGGAGTACTTCTGATTCACGTTGCTTTGTTCTAGATGCAAAACGCTTCGGATTACCCCATGATGTCAGCGTTCCTAAAGGAGCATTTTGTTTCACTAAATTACAAGGGAAGGGAATTGGTCTGCATGGAGGACTTTTCCCTGAAGAGGCGATCGTAGGTGTATCGGTATTAGCTAGCAAAGTAGATCGCAAACCAATTGGTATTTCCCTGAGTGGTAAAGGCAAGTCAAAGCAAATAGAAAAGTTAGAACTTACTGTGGATAATCGCTTAAACACTGTGGCAATTCACGAAATTATTCTAATCATTCATCAATTACCAGAGCTACACAAGGGGAAATTAATCTCCCAACGTTTGGATGCCAACCAAAAAGACTGCTACATAATTGACGTTCTATTCCCTGAATTGCCAACTGATCGGATGAAAATGGATTATCAACTTACGGGTGAACTACGTTTTCGGTTTGCGGATTTAGAAAGCGATCGCTCTAGATTTGATGCCACTATTGAGGTCGAGCAAATGTTTAGCAGTGGCTTTGTTGGAGGTATTGATGAATTCCTCTAGTAATTTGTCTGCCGCCTATCCTAACCTCCGAATTCAGGAGATATTTGGCTCTCTTTGCATTGATAAGGGTCGATTTAATAGTAGCGGTCTCAAAAATGCGGGAGTTCCTAGCTTTGTCGCAGAGTGGTTGCTCGATAAGATTATTCCTAACGACGGAACCTTAACTGCTAATGATATTGAGAAAGTAAATGCCTTCGTGCGTAAAGCTCTTCCCCGTAAAGGCGATCACCATGTTCTTAATTTCAAGCTTACCCAAGGAGAGGTTTTAAAGATTATTGCCCTAATGCAGGTGCAGGTTAAGTTAGATCAGTCTGGTAAGCGTATCCCCGAACCTACCGCTCACATCCCTGTCCTCAGTAGTGAAGAATACCCGATCAGTAGAGATTTAGTTGAACGTCATCAAAACCTATTAAGACATGGACTATGGGGGAAAATCTCACTCTCTATGCAATCCGATGGGATAGCTGAAGTAATTGATTTCGATCCCTTTCAATGCTCCGATATTGATTTAGAAGCATATGCGAAAGCGCGATCACAGTTTACGTCCGAACAATGGCGCGATTTAATGTTTTGCTCTATGGGATTTAACCCAGAGCACCCAGCTTATAGCTCAACTGCCAAAACATGGGTACTTGCCCGATTGCTTCCGCTTGTAGAATCCAACTATCACATTATTGAACTCGCACCTAAAGGTACGGGTAAAAGTTATATTTTTGAAAATATTAGTAATAAAGTAGCTTTGATCAGTGGCGGGAAAATTACCCCTGCGCGGTTGTTTATCAATGGCAAAAGTAAAGAAATTGGTTTGCTCGGTCGCCATGATGTAGTCGTATTAGATGAAGTGCAGAGCCTTACCTTTGAAAATCCCGATGAAATTATTGGACCCCTTAAAAATTATCTTGCTAGCGGACGTTATAATCGTTCTGGATTTGGGGATATCTCCAGTGATTGTTCTTTGGTGATGTTGGCAAATATTGCCCTCGATGAGCAACTACGTCCCCGAAACGAGCACAATCTCATAAGCGATCTACCTACATTTTTCTCGGAAACTGCTTTTCTAGATCGATTTGCTGGGATTCTTCCAGGCTGGGAGATTCCAAAGTTTCAACAAGATGCGATCGCTTCTCAAATTG
This sequence comes from Pseudanabaena sp. OTE_70b_metabat_355, assembly GCA_031377675.1. Lineage (GTDB taxonomy): Bacteria > Cyanobacteriota > Cyanobacteriia > Pseudanabaenales > Pseudanabaenaceae > Pseudanabaena. The sequence continues at coordinate 28,845 of JANMFC010000162.1, forward strand.
GCTTAAAAACCGACTTTTTTGGCGAAGCTCTCCTTTCTCTCCGCCTAGATAATCGCTTCCAGTCTTATGTGAATCAACATACTCATTTTGGTAACCTCACAACAATTCGCGATCAACAAGCAATTTATCGATCAGCATCGGGATTCCTAAAAATTCTTTATCCTCACCTAGAACTTACGTTAACAGATTACCAAAGAGATTGTTTAGAGCCAGCGATAGTTTTGCGCCAAATTGTTCGTCAGCAACTATACTACCTTGATGATGAGTTTAAGCAGTATGGAAAAGAAATAATTGCGGATGTAAAGTAAAAATTGTAAGTATTATGTATGCAATCTCCTATTTACCCTGATTATCACGCTACTACTCCATGAGATCGCTTCCATGCAATCAAATTGAAGATTCTGATGTTGATGATAATGATAAACTCTTTTGCGCTAGCTCCGCTACTTTTTAAGCGATCGCTACTTTCGATCAAATTGTTGAAGAAATGGTCTACTGGTATAGGCAATTTAGAGATCAAAAGGTTAACAGCCTATTAGTATATAATCAGAAAGTGCAAAAGTAAGTTGCCTTTTATTGTTCTCGTTCACGATGAGTTCGCCGATTGGATGCTTGTGGAAGAATATAAAAATGCTGTTTCTGCTGCCATACAACCCTTAGATGTAAAAGCTAGAGCCGATGGTATTCACCTAATTTTTGCCACTCAACGTCCTGATAACAGTGAGTTCCCGATGCAATTACGCTCAAATCTTGATAACCGACTTATCCTAAAAGTCGCTGATGAAGGCACATCTGAAATTGCACTTGGTCGCAAAGGGGCAAAGTATTTGCTAGGTCGAGGGCATCTAGTAGCCCGTCACTCTAGCGAACCTGATCTTATCTACGCTCAAGTTCCATTTTTATCCAATGAAGATCTTCCAGTTTTAGTTGCAGCAATTAATTCACCTAAGATTACCCCAAACCAACTCTACGAACACAATGAATAATTGATTAAGTATTAGAAAAGTAATGTCATATTTAAGAAAACTGGAAGCATATAAGAATAAGAGCTGGAAATAGGGTATGTCACAAGATAATGAATCAGCAATAATAAAAGAAGAGCCTCAGTTATATGCGTTTAAAGCAAAAGCACGTATAATTTCAGAGATAGGCGATGAACTGATTAGTTCAGATGCCATTGCGCTCTATGAGCTAATCAAAAATGCTTATGATGCTGGATCGGAATATGCACTTATTGAAGTTACAACTCCCTGCCTATTGAACACTATAGATGAAACTATAGAGTTAGTACAAAGTCTTTGGTCTAATTCGACATTAGATGAAATGACTGAAGCAAAAGTTTTTGAGAAATTGCCGGCATTTGAATCTGACCCAGAATCACGTGAGGATTTAAAGAAAACTCTTAAAGGAAAAAACTTAGAAGTATTTAAGGATTCTCTAAAAAGAGAATTCCGACGTTTAAGCATGATTCGTATTGTTGATGAAGGACATGGTATGACTCGGAAGGTTTTAGAGGAAGCATTTCTTGCTATTGGAACACCAATGCGGCGACAACAGCGTTTAAATAAACATGGGAACCGCGTAACTCTAGGAGAAAAAGGAATCGGTAGGTTTTCAACAAAGAGACTGGGAAGCTTTTTGACAGTCAAGACCACTACTAATAGCGAGGATGAAAGTAATTTAGTTAATTTCTTAAAGATTGACTGGCGACAATATGCTCCTGACAGCGATCTTTTTTTAGAGGAGGTCACTAATCCTTTGTGGTCTGAGTCTACTTCAAATGTTCAGAAATCTGGTACCGAATTGATAATCTCTGATCTAAATAGTATTTGGTCTCTTGATGAGCTAAAAAAGGTTGCTGAAGATCAACTCTCAAAACTGATAAATCCATTTTTCACTAACGAATTTAGAATCATCATAAGGTATAACAAGGAATCAATTGACTTACAGGAATTGCAGAAAGATATTTTAAAATACGCTCGTTTTCATATAATTGGAGAAGTTAATCCAAATAATCATCCATGTCTTCAATATACATTGACTTTTAAGGGACAGAAAAAACGACCATATTTTAAGCCAGAAGATCAGCATCTGCCATCTGCCGATCTTCTGGCAAAAGTAGGTTCCATCAGATTCGAGATATACGAATTTGATGGTAATGACCGAGAGATCCCCAGAATTGGGCGCAAGTCAATCGCACGAAAATTCCTAGATAGATGGGGAGGAGGGTTTATGCTCTTCCGAGATGGTTTTCGAGTAATGCCATATGGTGGTCCTAACAATGATTGGTTAGGGATTGACAAAAGGTTCTTTCACGAAAGTAGCGGAACCCGTTTAAGAACAGTTGCAACTACTGGTTATATCGCTATTACCTCTGAAAGGAATCCATTATTAATCGATCAAACGAATCGGGAAGGACTTCGAGAGAATGAAGCATATATCTTATTTAATAAAACGCTTCAAGAAATTATCAGTTTACTGAATAAAGACTTGCAAGACTGTACTGAACTGATAAAGCAGGAACAAAAAGTAAAACTCAAAGATCTGGAGATAAATACTGAGGATCTTGGAGTAGTTGTTAATCGTATAGATTTACTCCTAAGAGAAGAACAGACCCTACTATATGAGCTTCGTAACACTGTTAATGAAAATGAAGAAATAACACTAGTGTTGCATCGTGCCGATGAACTTATAGAACAAATAAGTGAAGAATCAAAAAACTATCAAGAAGTCAGTCGAAATATACATAAAAGTTTATCGATTGAGGTAACTAGAAGCCAGAGATTTCTTGAACTTGCTGGCTTGGGCTTAACTGCTGAACATATATCTCATGAACTAAATTCACTTCTTGATCGAAGTAGAGGATTTATAGATCGACTCAGCAAAAATATAAAATCTCCCTCAGAACAAGCTTTAATTGGACAGCTAATTGCAAATTTACAATCTCTTCGACGGGTTTCTTCTTTTCTTGAACCTTTGACTAATGCATCTCGACAACGCCGAGTAGATCTGAGTGTTTTAGATGAACTAAACACGATAGTGATGCATTATCCAGACTTAGATAATGGATTAATCAAGTATCAAATTACTAATGTTCCAAGAGACAGTAATCTTTGTATAAAAACTAGTCGTGGACTTCTTCTTCAAGTATTCGACAACTTGATTTCAAACTCAATGTACTGGTTAAAAAAGAGTCGTGTTATTGAGGCAAGAATTAACATATACATTGACTCTGGAGGAGTAATTATCTTTGAAGATAATGGTCCAGGAATCGATCCTGATTTATCTGAAAAAGTTTTTGAGCCATTTGTAACAACAAAACCTGATGAAGATAAAGGTCGAGGTTTAGGTTTATTTATTGTAAAAGAATTACTTGAGTTAGAAAATTGTAGCATCAGATTGCTTGATGAACAAAACTCCAGATGTCGCTTATATCGCTTTCAAATAGACTTAAGTAATTTAGTCAAGTAAAAATAGTTAACAGAGTTCAATTCATATGCAAGAGCAAGAAATTATTAGTCAGTTAAAAGCCTTAGCAATAAAAAAGGTCATTATTTTTGATGATATGGCTAATAAATCCAGTGAACTATGGCAAGATAATGATTCTTCATGGCTAGAATTTTGTGCTGTATTTCAAAGAATTTTGGAGGATAAAAAAGGACCGAATGAGTTTGAAAAAATAAAAGAGCTTAAAGAACTTAAAGGTCGTTTAGAAATGTTAAATAAACTAGAAGAGGAAAAAATACTACCCACAGAATTAATTCATGAGATCTGCCCTCAGTTTGATCCAACTCTTAAAATGTGGATTGAAAAATTGAAAAGTTGGGAACTTATAGTGCAGGAGTTTTCCAATTGGAATGACTTTGTAAGCAATCATACTGAAAGTTCAGAGATTGAAGCTTTACAAAGATATCAAATTGTATTGTTAGATTATGATTTTGGTGCTGAATTTAGTGGTTCCAAACACTCAGATTTAATTGCTACAAAAGTTAGTGAAGTTTATACAAAATCTAAGTCTATAGCTGGAGACACTTTACCTCCTCCAATTCTTATCATGTTTTCTGCAATGAAAATTCAAAGTAATGAAATTGAGAAGAGCGAATTTACAACAAGAATCAATTTTATACGAGGATGTTATGAATTTTTACCTAAACAGACTATCTATGATCAAGCATTTAGTGACCGCTTCTTGCGAGTAATTAATCAAGCAGAACTTGGTAGGTCATTACATTCTCTTGGTTTAGATGTTGTAAAAGCGATTAGTGAAGCAGCTAATTTAGAATTTATGGAAAATCTTCAACTATTATCACCTCAAAGTATTCAAGCTCTTTCCGAGCAACGTTTACATGAAGAGGGTATTACTATTCAAGATTATTTTATACAGTTATTTACTGGATTGCTCCAAACTACATTCTCTCATTCACAGATGATTTCGGATTCCACAAAGGCTCTTTTAGATGCAATGAAGGATATCAAAGAACCCAGTATGACTTTTGATCACATTGGTTTATGCAAAGTTCAAAATCGCTTGCTATTCAATTATCAAGTTAATAGTTTTCGTCAGCCGATTGCTCTTGGAGATATCTTTATTTTCACAAATGGCAGCTTTGAAAGCATAGCTATTTTAATTTCTCAGTCTTGTGATTTACTAATACGAGGTAATATTCCGTCTAAAGAAAATTCTGCTATCTGGAAACCATCGGATACAAATAGAGTCACTCTTTTAATTGGAAAACAAGTTGAATTACCTGGAAAAAAGGAGATTTCAACAAGATACTTTACTTCATCTATTAAAGACAATGCATACAAGGCAATCGAATGGAATTTTGATAACCCCATTGTTTTACCAAGAGTAGTTCTTGATTTTGTAACTCTTGATGAAACGCATTCTGGGCAGGCTGTAATTCCTCTCATCCATACCCCTATGACTTATGCTAGTTCTTACTGGACTGATGCTTACTCTGCATATATCAATGAAATCTTAAAAGCAATACAAACCGATCTAGCTCCCACAGATAATCAACCTACATCGAATCTGTCTGAAGATTCAGATGTTCATCATGAATATGAATCTATTGCTTCCAATGTTGCCATAGACAGTCTAGAGATTCATAAATCAAAAAACAATTCTGATGGATTAAGACGCAAGGTTATTTATATTTCCGCTAATTCCAATCAAGACTCTAATCTCGGCAAAATTTTTATTCCAGATGATATTATTTCTGATTTTTCACCAACTTTTGGTGGAGGAGCTATTTATGACGTGCATAAGGAGAACAACCAAGTTATTCTCCCTATTCGTAGAGTAGCTCGACTAAAACTTACTGAAGTTTTAAGGCTTCAACAGAAGTTTCATACAACGTCTAGTAGAATAGGTGTTATGACAGACTTAAAACAAGTAACTGATACTGTTAATATTAAGTTTGTTATAAATCAAAGAAGTGGTGAATCAATTGAAATACCTGCATTGCGTATTCAAGTTGATGATAAATGTCTATCCTTAGTTGTTAATTCTGATATCCTGAAACAACGATGTCAAGATAGTGCTCTACATAAACAACTATTAGATGTTGCAAATGTTTGTAAAGAGTTTGATTTGATGCTAGCTGTGAAATCTACATTCTCAAATTTTTACGATCTAGAAAAAATAAAAGGGACTTGGACATTAAAGCCTAAATGCAATTAAAGCGATATTAACAACCGTAGTTAGATGCTCATATATCTTGATTATCATGCCACAACACCATGCGATTTAAGAGTTGCCGCTCTGGTCTACCACTACTTTGTAGAAGAATTTGGCAATTCTAGCAGCATCGATCACATCTACGGCGATAAAGCCGATATCGCAGTCAAGCAAGCATCGAAACAAGTCGCAGATCTGGTGGGTGCTTTGCCCAGAGAATTAATCTTCACATCGGGGGCAACAGAGAGCATCAACTTGGTCCTACAAGGACTACCTAGTTGTGGCAAAAAGCGCATTGCCGTTTTACCTGTCGAGCATAAAGCCGTTCTCGACACTTGCGAAGCACTATCCAAGAAAGGGCTAGCTGAGATTGTATTCCTGCATGTTGATCGTCAAGGCAAACTAGACCTCAAACACCTCGAACAAGTCTGCATTGAAGGACTATCCCTCCTCTGCGTCATGGCAGCCAACAACGAAATCGGCACGATCTATCCCATTCAAGCCGTCGGCGCGATCGCCCATAAATATAACATTCCTTTTCTATGCGATGGCTCACAAGCAGTGGGCAAAATTCCTATTGAATTTACCGAGTGGGGAATTACTTACCTTGCAATTTCAGGACATAAACTCTACGCTCCTAAAGGCATAGGCGCATTAATCGTTAAAAAGGGGCATTATCTAGAACCTATAATCCACGGTGGTGGTCATCAGAAAGGAATGCGATCGGGAACGCTCAACGTGCCAGGGATAGCTGGATTAGGTGAAGCCTGCCGCCTACGTCAGTTAGAAATGGCAGTAGATGAACGAGTCATTGCTGCTAAACGCGATCGCCTACAAACTCTTCTACAAGAAAGCATTCCCGATCTTGTAATCAATGGCGATCGCACGAACCGACTCGCAGGTAACCTTCATGTTTCGATTCCTAGCATTCCCAATAAAGCCATTATCGCCAGAATTCGCGATCGACTAGCGATTTCAACAGGTTCAGCTTGCTCATCGGGTGTAGAAGCTCCTTCTCATGTGTTACAAGCGATCGCCTTACCTGAAAATCTCATTGAAGGAGCCTTGCGAATTAGCATCGGTAAATTCACCACAGATGACGAATGCGATCGCGCTGCAAATATCTTGGCTGAAGAAGTTCATCAGGTTCGCCAACTCATATTCGCGTAAATTGTCCAGCAGACCGATGAACGATTAAATCCAACAAGTGAATGAGTAATGTTCTCATTTGTTGAATCAAGCTAGGCTTAAGATGTACGCACAGCAATACTTTCAACAGTTGATTTAAGAATGCTGCTTGAATAATATTATAGCCGATCTAAAATTAACCATCAATTTGGGTGCACATAGTATTACTTATAGAACCCATTTTACACCTTCCCCCACAAATGACTACATTTCAATTAACTGAATTGGCGGCATCGGACAACTAAACTGCGATCGACTTATTTACGTTTTTCTTGTCTGTATCTGTATGAAATGCTCATTTCAGTACCTATTTCTCATTAACTATCCACCATCAAAACCCCAACTTGTCTTAGAAGCATCTTAGAGCAAATAATCATTAATTATTTGTCATTAAATTTATACGATTGAGTATTTATACTTATTGTTTTTAATGTGTTTTCTGGGTTTCAGGAGTTTGCTTGGCGCTTTGGGATATATTGAAGGGGTATCTCTGCCCGTTAGTTAACGTTCGTTATTCAAACGGGATACTTGTAAAAACCTGTAAGGCAACCGCTAAAGCTATATTTAGAGAGGGTTTTAAAAAATATTTTTTGTCTTTTTTGGGAAAATTTAACGACAAAATGCGTGTTTGTAACTTGTCATGCAGGTTTTCTTGCTGTAAATAATTCGTTGACAACTTATTCGACGCAACGAGAGGACAAGGTTTTCACCATATCTTCAGCAATAAACTAACTATAAATCAACGAATTTTTTACAGTAAGAAATATTTTACAGGCATTGAGGATGACGTTTTGAGCGCATCATGGTGACCCATCGCCTCCAGTATCTGTTGGACTCTGACCGCTGTAATAATTTTCTCGAAGGATTTTAAGTTCTGGTAAGTCGAATATGGTAGAGGGGTCACCTTGAAGAGCTAGATCTCTTGCATCTACTAGCATAGGGTCGTTTACGTTAACAGAGAACTCTTGTACAGCATTAGGTTCAAACTGCCCCAAAATAAGGAGATAGTTTTTTTCTAATCTACTTGGCGGGGATGGCTCCCATCGGAGAGCATTTTTCACTGACTCCATATGACGGCTTTGCTTAAAGTCATTATACTTATGTCCTAAATATAGCCAAGTCTCAGTTGCCATGAGCCTTTCAGCGATACTGATTGAACCATCTGAGATTGTAGAGAATTCAACAATTATCTCCCATTCTTGAGCATCAATATTAGGTAAAAAGCGCATTGCCCTTATTGTGATTGCTTTAAGATATTCAACAGGTTGGGCAAGACTCTGATAATACACAAGTAAACCTCTAATTTCAGCAAGATATCCTTGTCGTGCGATACTTTCTAATACATTGATAGGATCGCGAATAATCCAGAATGCTTCGCGCAAGATTTCTATAAGAGTCAGAATAATGTCATTGAGACCCAAAATAGACAACCTAAAAAGTGCAAAGCGAATATATCGTTGAAACTTGCGAATCTCTGCTGAACCAATATCTGGTTTGAGAAGTTCTTGCCAACTATCTTGGAATAAGTTAACTAACTCTTTACATAGTTCATTTCTATTGTCATTCCAAATATTATTAGAACTAGTAAAGGAAGCTGCCCATTGCATAAACATTTCAAAAGAGTCGCTGTTTGGTGGTTTCGTAGACTTCAGTTCACCCTCTAGCCCAAAAACTTCTTTCTGTTTTGCTAAATCTCTATCTCGGCTTTCTGAGTTAAACAGATACTTGAATACCTTACGGCTGAGTTCTGGCTTATCTATATAAATTCTTATTGCTCTTAAACATTGCTGATAGCATTTAATGTTGTGCCACCAAAGTTCATCATTATGATACGAGCTGGCAAAAACAGCACGATGTTCTGAATCCAATATCCAGAGAGGATTTACAATACTATCAAAACGCTTACTTAATCTTTCTAAGCATTCATCCTCATCAACCTGTTTTAAAAATGAAGATACTTCATAAATCTTTTCTGTTTTCTGCTCATTAAGGTTTAGCCCTATTTTTTGCAATTCTTCTTTAAGAACATTCTCAATCTCATCAATGTCTACTGGATTTGGAATAACGAGAATCATATCATCTACATAGCGATGAAACTCAACGCCCCATGAATTCCCACCTCCGAATTTTGCATCAATTGCAGTCAAATAGAGATTTGCATAAAATCCTGATCCAATACTTCCTTGTGTTATACCTTGCCCAAACGCATGTTCATCAATTTCTTTAGATAGGAGTAATCGAATCAGCCAACTTACTCGCTGGCTAACAGATAGTTCTCTAGCGACCTCATCACAAATTTTACTCTGGATAATTTTTGTGTAAAACGATTCAATGTCTAGACGAAGAATTGCACCGTTAGCATAGTTTCTAGCACTGTCTCGCGCTTTTGTCATATAGAAACAGTAAGCTTGAAACCAATATTCATACAAATATTCTGTCTCTCTATTTTTATGGTTTCCAGAAATTCTATATGCATAACTACTGCCTCTTAATTGAGAGGCTTTATCTCCTAATTTTTGAATAACTGCTACTGATAAAATCTCCTCCTCGATCCGTGAAAGACCTTTGGGGCGAGAGATATTCATATTCTTGGGTACTTTGTATGCGATCGCATCATCTGTCAAAGCAACATCTTTGGCATAAGCGCATAATTGTTCTCGCAATCCATTCAGTCTTACGTCAAGATTGATCTCAAACAAGCGCATTTCGGTTTCGTCACATAGCGCTTCTCTTAAAAAATTATTTCTTGCTCTTGCCCAAGCCAACTTAAGATTATCGAAACTAATAACATCGTTCCAATCTTTATCATCTGGCAGGTTAGAACTAATTATTCTTTGAAAATAAGCATAAAATGTTTTGGGATTCTCAGTTTTGTCTATTTTTCTAGTTTCTTTCCAATAACTACCTTGAGGGTTCTCAAAATAAATTTCATGTCTACAACAACTAAGTTGCTCAATAACATGACGTTGTCCCACAACTTCATGCAGAGTAGACATCATTTCATTAACTCTCTCCTCTAAAGTTATTTGACTATCAGTATCATGTTGCACCTCACTTTCCTGATTTGTTGTAGCAACGGTTAGGATATGCATTGCATCGACTGGGACATCTTCAATCATCTGTCTGTAAGCTTGTGCTTCAGCAGTGCCGAATCTTTCAGGGCTTTCGACGAGAAATGCACCTATCTCAGGATCAAGTTCTAGTAGAGTATTATAATCATTTTCTTGAGTTCTGAAAATCTGACTTAATGGAGAAATAACATTTAATTGAATCACTAAAATATTTGAAAGACATGGTTTTTGTGAAGACTCACGTTCTTTTTTAAGATGCTGAATAATGTCAAGAGTAGCTTCAGGAAATCCATTTTTTATACACGCAAAATCTAAATTTATTAGGCTAGAAGATTCTAACTTAAGCTTTTCAAGAAGTTTTTTATAAAGGAGAATCGAAAATTTATTTGGATCTACACCAAGAGTAAAAATATCAATATCCTTGTTAAGCTTACCCGTTTCTATTAAAACAAGAACTGCTTCTATAAATGCAGCAGGGGAGCATCTCAGTTTGGCAATAAGTATAAATACTCAAAAGGATATCAGCTTATTTTTGAGTATTTATACTCAGGAGAGTAAAGATAACCATTGAGGTAGGAACACCGATGTTTCAACACCTGTGCGACATTTTCTTTTTT
>JANMFC010000164.1:0-12534 GCA_031377675.1 Pseudanabaena sp. OTE_70b_metabat_355
TTTTTGGCTCTTTGTTTTTTTATGTATCCCAGAGAGATGTTTAAAAGTCCCGAAACGCGTAACTTTAAAACTTCTCTCTGGGTTTGTTTTTAGCGCAAAGCGCTGTATTGAGACTTAGATGATCGTGTTGTCAGGAATAACCGCATTTTTGACGACAACCACAATGCCATTACAAATGCAATAACCTTGATCTTCACGATTTATATCTTGGATACGATCTTTATTGATGATCTGCACGTTTTTACCAATCCGCGCATTCTTATCAATAATGGCATGACGAATAATCGTATTTTCACCAATGCCCATCGGTACGATATTAGTCTCAAGATCCGATTGACGCTCCTCTTGAGGCTGATAAAAATCACATCCCATCAACAGCGTGTCTTCAATTGTGCAGTTCGGCTCAATATGCATCCGAATACCGACAACCGAGTTGGTAATGGCAGCTTGGAGAATGAGACACCCTTCACCGATCACCGAATCTTTAATCTTAGAATCATTTACCTTGCTAGGTGGTAAAAAACGAGCGCGGGTGTAGATGGGTTTATTGGTTTCGTAGAAATTAAAACCTGTCGCAGGATGACGAGTTAAGGCAAGATTGGCTTGGTAGAAAGACTCAATAGTTCCAATATCTTCCCAGTAGCCCTTGTATAGATAAGCCTGTACATTCAAATTTTGAATCGCCGCAGGGATAATTTCTTTACCAAAATCGGTATATTCAGGATTTTCACTGAGCAATTTCAACATCGCTTGTTTACTGAATACATAGATTCCCATTGAGGCAATAAAGGGATTATCTAAAGCTTCATTCGCATCTAAACCGAGTTTAGTCGTATCGACGCGCATTCCATCTAGTGCTTCACCCTTAGGCTTTTCAAGGAAGTTAATCACCTTACCTGAGTCATCGGTTTTGAGCAGTCCAAAGGCTGAAGCTTTTTTCTGATCGACGGGTAGCACTGACAAGGTAATGTCGGCTCCTGTTTCGCGATGATGCTCTACAAATTTTTCGTAATCCATGTTGTAGAGATGATCGCCAGATAAGATCAAATATTCACTGACATCCCAAGATTCTAGTAGCCATGCATAACGACGCACGGCATCAGCCGTGCCTTGGAACCATTCGGGACTGTCGGGGGTTTGTTGGGCGGCTAAGATTTCAATAAAGCCGTCGGAATAGGATGCGGGGCGATAGGCTTGGTTGACGTGACGATTAAGGGACGCGGAGTTAAACTGAGTCAGGATGTAAATTTTTTCAATGCCTGAGTTAATACAGTTACTTACAGGAATGTCGATCAATCTATATTTGCCTGCTACGGGGACGGCGGGTTTAGCACGGGTCTTTGTGAGGGGATATAGTCGGCTTCCCTGTCCGCCACCCAGAATGATAGCCAGTACATTTTTCATAATTTATTTGTGATTATCTTGGCTTTTATAGTTGCAAATTTTTTTGAATATCAACATTGTCTATCTTTGGGGGGATCGTTGCAAGTGATATAGCCTACTTGTCTCTATACTTTCCGAAAATAAATGACTTAAAGCTAAAATATCTAAATTTTTAGGAAATAAATTGCCGTAAATCACTTTATTGCGATCGCTTCGCTGTTTAAGTTTTTTTATGACAATGTTGTTTTCATGAAAAAGTCTGTAACAATATGGTTTCTTAGTTGTCGTCCGTTTTATAGATGTGAAACATGAAAAAAATACTGCTATTTTTTAGTGAGCTTAATAATGGCGATCTTGACTGGTTTGTCCAAAAAGGAAAAAAAGAGTTAATCCCACCTAATCGCTTATTGATTAAGGAAGGTAATATTAGTGATGCGCTCTACATCGTGGTGAGCGGCTCCTTTAGTGTTGCCATAGAGTCACAAAATCAAACCGAGCTGGCGATCATCTCGGAAGGTGAAATTGTCGGTGAGGTGTCTTTTATTGATACTCGCCCTCCTCTTGCTAGTGTGCGATCACGAGAAGAATCAGTAGTATTGTCCTTACCAAGGGTGCAACTATTGTCAAAGCTGCAACAGGATACTAACTTTGCTTCACGATTTTATCGAGCGATTTGTCTTTGTCTATCAGATCGACTACGCGGTACGGTCAGTCGTCTGGGATATGGATATGATCTTGATGAGTTGGAAGCGCATATCGGCGGGTTTGGTCAGTCGATGTTGAGCAATTTGGAGCTAGCTGAGGCTAAGTTTAATTGGTTGATTAAAAACGTGCGTTCATCATAAAAAAAGAGGCTGTGCTAAGCACCGCCTCTTTTTTTTATCTAACTTGGGTGCTAAATTGCTTCGACACGCATCAAAACTTGACCGTACTCGACAGGTTGGGTATTTTCCACCAAAATCTCAACGATTTTGCCAGTAGCCTCAGACTCAATCTCGTTCATCAGCTTCATCGCTTCGATGATACAAACAGTGCCACCTTTCTTGATATTATCGCCAATCTCAATAAAGGCTGCGTCGTCAGGAGATGGCGATCGGTAAAATGTCCCTACCATTGGCGAGACGATGTCCACTAATTTCTTAGCAGGCAGAGCATCGGCGATCGTTGGGGTGTAAGCAACCGCATTCTGGGTTGCGATATTTTGTGGCGCGGGATCGATCGCTGTTGGGGGATAAGGTGACATAGACACAGGAGCGCTTGGCATCACCGCCGACACTACGCGATTTTCGCTTTTTCGGATGCTCAAACGTAGATCACCCGATTCTAGCGTCAGTTCGGTGATGTCCGTCTGGTTTAGGATCGTGACCAATTCACGCAATTGCTCTATGCTAAATTCCACCTAGTTTTCACGCCCCAAATAGGTATCTTCGCGAGTATCAATTTTGATGCGATCGCCAACATTCACAAACAAAGGAACGTTAATTGATGCGCCCGTCTCCACCTTGGCGGCTTTGCTACCACCCGTGGCCGTATCGCCCTTTAGTCCTGGATCGGTTTCGATTACCTCTAGGACAATTGAGTTGGGTAATTCCACTTCAATTATTTTGCTGCCCCAGCGCACCACATTAACTTCCATGCCTTCTTTGATGTATTTAACACGGCTACCAATCTGAGCCGCAGTTAAAGTTGATTCTTCAAAGCTCTGCATATCCATGAAGATATAATCTTCACCTTCTCTATAGGTATGTTGCATGGAGCTTTTCTCTAGGGTGGCTTGAGGGTGCATTTCGCCAGCCCTAAAGGTTCGGTCTAGAGTTTTGCCTGTCATGGCGCTTTTCAGGGTAGTACGCACAAAAGCTGAACCTTTGCCAGGCTTTACGTGTAGGAATTCGGTTACACGCCAGACTTCGCCATCAAGTTCGATTGTTACGCCGGGTCGAAATTCGTTACTGGAGATCATTGGAAATTGAGTAATAGCCAAAAGTAATTTTAGCGTAGAGGTGTAACCTTTGCGACAAAAAATCTTAATTGCAGCTCCTTAAGACTTGGACTATGCCAGAAAAGATTTTAAAAGTGACGCTTTGCGTCACTTTTAAAATCTTTTCTGGTTTTTGTTTTATCGTAATTGCTATAGAATTGAGTTTTTAGAGGAGCGATCGCCCCATGTCAGTCAAAAAAGAGTTTGGTAGTTTTGATGAATTATTAGAGAGTTCAGAATTGCCCGTTTTAGTCGATTTTTATGCGCCTTGGTGTGGTCCTTGTCAGCTTATGACAGGCATTCTCGATAAAGTAAGCGAGACCATGAAGGATAAGGTACAGATTGTGAAAATCAATACGGATAACTATCCAGCACTTGCTACTCAATATGCGATTACGGCTTTACCAACTTTGGTTTTATTTAAAAGTGGTGAGCCTGTCGATCGCATTGAGGGCGTGATGCAAGTCCAGCCCTTATGCGATCGGCTAAGTGATCGCCTTGCGATTCATGCTTAGTATTACAGGGCGGCTTTGCCGCCCAATTAGTCTAATTTAAAGGCTGATTTGAAACCTAAGAGAGGCAATCCGTAAGTTGTGCCAATAGCTCTTCACGATGTAAGTTGCGCCCGATGATTACTAGCTGATTATTTAGGGATTTCTCGCGATCATCAGTTTTCAGTTCGTAGCGTTTACCGCTTAGCTGAAAAACATAGCGATTATCGATTCCTGTAAAATTCAGAATTCCTTTGGCTCGAAACACATCAATTGGTAATTGTTTATCGAGAAAGTTTTGAAATTTATCAAGGCTAAAGGCGCGATCGCTTTGAAATGAGATCGAAATAAACCCATCATTTGCTAAATGCTCAGAATGGTGATGATGGTGGTGTTCTTCGTGAGTACATTCGGGATCATGACAATCTTCATCATGGGCTTCGTGGTCATGATCGTCGTGGTGAGCGTGATCATGATGATCATGTTTGGCAGATGTTTCGGTAGAAGCGATCGCTGATTGATCGAGCTTGACATCGAGAATCAAAGGCAAAGGCACTATACCGAGATGCGATCGCAAAATCCGCGCTTTAGTTTTAGTTTTATTAATGTAAGTTTCCAGATCTTGAAGTTTTTCTTCAGTGACAAGATCGGTTTTATTCAGAATAATAATATCGCCATACATGATTTGGGCGTAGGCTGCCTCACTATCAAAATGCTCCGCCGTAAAGGCTTCAGAATCAACTACGGTCAAAATCGAATCTAGTCTAGTTAAGTGCTGTAATTCTGTGCCTAAAAAGGTGAGCGCGATCGGCAAGGGATCGGCAACGCCTGTAGTTTCCACGATCATGTAGTCAATGCGATCGCCTTTTTCGAGAATGCTGTAAACCGCATCAACTAAGCCATCATTGATCGTGCAGCAGATGCAACCATTGCTCAGTTCCATCATATTTTCATCAACAGTCACCAATAACTGACTATCAATATTGATATCGCCAAACTCATTGACTAAAACCGCGACTTTCAAATCTTGCTGGTTTTGTAAAATATGATTTAGCAAAGTAGTCTTGCCGCTACCCAAAAAACCCGTAATGATCGTAACTGGCATCCCGCGTTTGGGTACGTCCAGATCAATAATGTCTTTTGTTATGTTTTCCGTAACATTGCGATCGGAAGTGAGCATGGACTTTGTGCAAAAATAAATTTAAACTTCATTCTAACAGTTGTCATCTAGATTACGCATTTGAGATGACAGGCTGTGAATTATACAAACATCATGGTAGTTCCCGAATCTTGCTTAGAGACTCCAAATCTTGAGGATATACTAGCCGCCTTAGAATTGCGTCTGGAATCAGAAGATGCGATCGCCAAGTTGCCGCTAACTCAAGCTCTAGAGCAATGTTTATTATTTGCTCAAGCCCACAATTCGCCAGATATTACTGAATTTGTAAGACTGGAGCTTGATGGCTATAGCCGCAGTCAACCGCCTAGTAGTCGGGCGGTGCAGCTAATTTATTTTGACAGGGGTGGACAGGCGATCGCTGGCTTGTCACAATACAGCAGCTATCCGTTGGCGACGGGAGTTCGCAAGTTGGAAGTACATTTAAAAAATGGCTTGACTTTGAAGTTGCCATCTCAGATTTTGACTTTTTTATCGCAGGTTGTGGGACGCGAGGTAGATACTGGTCATGTGTCACCAACTCAAATCTCGAATGCATTAGAAAATATTCGTCATTTTACAATCCAAAGATTAAAAAACTGTAGAGTTAATTGACCCAATCCAGCTTTAAGGTCGGCATTAGGCGCTGTAGATTCTTTAACGATTTGACCTGCCAAGGGATAACTTCAGAGCCTTGAACCGTAATCTTGATCGTATCTTTTTGTCTAACTTTAATCACAAATTTAGACAAAACATTAATGCCTGAACTGTTTAAAAATTCTAACTGACAGAGATTGAGATTTATATTTTCTGGTGCTTGCTCAAGTACATATTCTAAGAGTTGCACGATCGGGGCATATTCTTCAGAACCTGCTAGACGCAAAGATCCTTGGCAACAAACGCAGGTGTCTGCTGGCTCATACCAAACTCGATAATCATCGCCTTTAACTTCCATCCTTTGATAACTCCTAATTTATTTAATTTAATTTGTAATTTAATTAAAGTGGTAACTGTACCATCGTTGATACCACGGTCACATCATTGGTCACATCATTTCCAACCTGCTCAAACTTCCATCCTAGAACTGCTTCGTAGTCCATGATCATCGTAAAATAACCAAGTCCAGAGCTTCCTGAGTCATCACTTTCAGCACTTTTTTCAACTTGATTAAAATACATTTCACTGACATCGCCCGTCGTCAGTTCTTGTAAAAATGACTGAAAATTGGCAATTGATGGTTGGGGTAAACTGTTTTTTGATAAAAATATGAGGCGATCGCTAAATAAATGCACTTCAAGATTAATCGGTTGACCTGCGTTTAAGTCGCTGTATTTCATCGCATTTTCCAGCAATTCATTAGCAACAAAGCTGACCGCAAATCGAATTTCGGTTTGTTTACTTACAGCCGCAGTTGTATCACCAGGGAAGAAGTTTTTGACATAATCTCCCAAGAAATCAGCCGAGAGGCTATTAGTCTTCCATCGCTGTCGAATTGACAAGGAGGATGGCGAAAATCCTAGCACTAAAAACTCACTTCGATCAGAAAAGTCTTCTGTAAACTCTCCAAAAATCTGCGCCATGTCAAAGTCAGTAGAAACTACACCACTTCTTTTACTACAGTTTAGGTACGTTGTGCAACCCGCTAGATAACTGGGGTATATATTGTATAAGCCTTAATCTATGGAATATATCAATAGTATGTTGAAATATGTCGAATAACGCCAAATATTTCGCAAATATATTAGATTCCGAGCAGTGGTATGTTTGCAAACGCGACAATAATATTTGAATATTTGTGAAATCGTCAAAAGTAATCAAAAATTAGGAAAAAGTCACCTTAAAAAGCTACGGTGTACATATAGGTTATCAATTCCCCCAGTTATGTCAGACCCAAAAATCAGCGAAGCCGTTGCCAAACTCTATAATACCTACCCATTTCCGCCCGAACCGATTTTAGATGAGCCACCTCCAGGCTATAACTGGCGATGGAATTGGCAGGCGGCGCATAGTTTTTGTACTGGTCAAAAATCACCTAAAGATAAGGTGCGGATTCTGGATGCGGGCTGTGGGTCGGGCGTAAGTACGGAATATTTAGTGCATCTCAACCCTGAAGCTACGGTGGTGGGGATCGATCTCAGTGAAGGTACACTTGTCGTGGCAAAAGAGCGCTGCCAGCGATCGGGAGCGGATCGCGTGGAATTTCATCATCTCAGTTTGTTTGATGCCGACCAGTTAGAGGGCGAGTTTGATTTAATTAACTCTGTGGGCGTGCTGCACCATACCGCCGATCCGATTCGGGGCATTCAAGCTCTTGCCAATAAGCTTGCCCCTAGTGGTTTGCTGCATATTTTTGTATATGGTGAACTTGGGCGCTGGGAAATTCGGTTAATGCAGGAGGCGATCGCTTTATTACAGGGTGACAAACGCGGCGATTACAAAGATGGGGTATCGGTGGGACGGCAAATATTTGCAAATTTGCCAGAAACAAATTCTTTGCGCCGCCGAGAACAGGATCGTTGGTCTTGGGAAAATCAGCAAGATGCTTGTTTTGCGGATATGTATGTGCATCCCCAAGAGATTGATTACAATGTAAATTCTTTATTTGAATTAATCAATGCATCGGGTTTAGAATTTCTGGGATTTTCTAATCCGCAAGTGTGGGATTTAAACCGCTTAATTGGCAAAGCTCCAGAACTAATTGAGCGATCGCAACATCTCACAGATTTACAACGCTATCGACTGATTGAGCTACTCGATCCCCAAACAATTACCCATTACGAATTCTTTTTAGGACGCAGCCCGATCGCTAAGCAGGATTGGCTCAATGACGAGACATTACTGGCGGCTATTCCTGAACCCAGCCCCTGTATTTACAGTTGGCAAGAGAGTCCTCAGTTTTTTGATTACAACTATCAAGTTGCCAAAATTAGTGATTTGGAATGGAAGTTTTTGATGGCTTGTGATCATAATCAAAATAAAAAACAATCCGTTGCCCAAATTTTGCAAAATGTTAATGAGGGTATTGATCAAACGGTTGATCAGGCTAGTTTAGAAGATGTGCGATCGCTCCAAAGGCAGCAGGTTATTTTGTTACAGTGCTTTGCGCTTACATCAAACCCAGAGAAAAGTTGAAAAATGTCGCTTCGCGACACTTTTCAACTTTTCTCTGTACTACCCAAATCAGCCACAGGTAGATTATTACTAACATCAATTTTCAGCATTTATGAAATTTAATGTGTTTTTAGGATCATTTTTGATTGTTTTAGCATTTATTCTTTGTACAGGTATTGCAACTATTATAAATCCCCATATTTTTACAAATTTTTTCTCAAACTCTCCGTCAAAACTATTTTATGATGTTGGGCATTATTCTAATTTAGTCATATATCCTGCTTGTAATGCATTTTACCCATTATGGCCGTGGCTAATTAGTAAGATAGGGACACCAAAAACAGTTGATGACGCAGCATTCTATTTTCGTGTTGTTGGTAGCTTACTGTCTTTGATGAGTATTCCTTTGTTCATATTGCTTCTAAAACAAAATATTAAAAGTTATAAAATTGCATTTTTAATTGTTGGACTATATGCCATAAATCCTCTTTCAGTATTTAGAATGATTGGTTATACTGAAAGCATTTTTTCTGTTCTGAGCCTAATTTTTCTCATTCTTCTGAGCAAATTAAAAACAGTCTCAAAAATATCAATTAAATATATATCTGCATTAGTATTTATATTTCTTTGCTCTTTTTTACTTTCTTTAACAAGACCATTTATCATTCAAGCAGTTTTTTCGTCTGTCCTTGCATTAGCTTCAATTTTATTAATAAATAAATTTCAAAACAATGAAAACTTCAATAAATATTTTAAAATTTACGGTATAACTACTTCTACCATTTGCCTTGGTGCAGTGGTTGGATATTGTGTGTATGGGTATTATTGTTTGCAAACTAGAGGTGACTTCTTTGCTCCTTTTCATGATCAAAAGGCTTGGGGAAAACAACTAGGTATTTATCCTCAATTATTTTTTATACCACTGACATCTGCGGATTTTACGGCAATATATTTGCCAGTTATAGCGTTAATTATATCTTGGTTTATTTGTATATCCATTAATATTAAAAAGTTGGTTTTTGTCACACCAAAAGTTTGGCAATGGATTTTACTATTTGCATATCCACCAGCATTTATCGCATTTTATGGTGCTGATTCAAGGAAGATTAATTCTTTGCGTAGTTCAACTAATTTAAAAGAGATCAATCTGACTCAATCAGCTAACAATATATCCACTAGTTACATATTTTGGTTCTGTATCTACTTTGCTCTGATACATTCAATAATTATTGTTTTTAGTGATCAAAAATTAACAAGTTTAAGACGCTTTATATTTGGAACGCCTTATTTTTTTGTAGCGATCGTTTACATAAGTAATTGTTTTCCAACACGCAAAGTAACTAAATTACTATTGTGGTTACTAGGATTTTCAAGTATCTGGCTAGTGCAGTACTGGTTAGACTATGCCAATGATGTGTGGATTGGATAGAATTAGCGATCGCCTTGTCAGCCTAGGCTGTAATCAGAAAATATTATTCAGGGGGCCATGTAAAAGAGCGATCGCCAAGCATCGAATTGCTATAAGCTTCTAAGTCTGGCTATTTGCTCAATATTTAATCCTGTAGTGCGACTGATGGCAGCATCATCTAAAACATCAAGCAGTTGTTGAGCGATCATTAGTTGAGTCTCTAGCTTTCCTTGAACAAAGCCTTGCTCAAGGCCTTGTTCAATACCTTGATTTAGAGCTTTTTTGACGACATTACGTTGATCTTGAATGAATATTTCTTGATGTTCAAGTTCATCTATTTCTTCGGGGCTGAGGTTGGCTTGGTTGGCGATCGCAAAAGCTTGTTTTATCTCAGGCACAGATTCCATGCTTGGCGGCACAGACTCAAGTTTTCTGGCGGTTTTCAGGAAATATAGCCATTTGTCCGCAAGGGTTTCCAGTTCTACAAGTTGTTTTTGAAATTTTGGTAGTTCGATGAACACTAGCTCAATATCATAGATCGGGTAATCGGTGAGGTAGGTTTTTTCTTTAAGAATAAAGCGTGATATCAGTTGATCGAATTCGGGAAACATTTCAAAGTCGGCAATGGTAAGGGCAATCACGGGTTGGAGATCGGTGTACTCGTCACCAATGGCAAGTTGATTAGTATAGGCTTTGGCAGCATTGTACAGAATACGTTTCTGAAATCCTTCTACATTTAACACTTGCATCTCGATAATTACAGTGCTGTTTTGGCGATCGCGATCGGCGATCGTCGCTTTGATATCTAGATAAGTATCTTTGAAGCCTCGAATGCGTGGAGTGAGATGCGGATTGAGGATTTCGATCTCAATAATTGTGTCATGGCCTTCGTAGAGCATGGCATTGAGAAAGCTAATCAAAATATCATGACTTTGTTCGGAACCAAAGATTTTTTTGAAAGCATAGTCAGTTTTAGGATTTATGAAGCGCATAGTTTTTTGCTGGCTATTTCCATTTAATGAAAACGTATTATCCAGGGGGCCAAGTAAAGGAGCGATCGCCTAACACATGAATATGTAAATGGAAAACCGTTTGTCCAGCCTCTGAACCATTATTTGTGACCAAACGGAAGCTAGTCAATCCTTCTTGAGCCGCGACTTTGCTGGCAACTAGTAACAGATGACCGAGCAGGGATTGATCTTCAATTGTGGCTTCTGAAAGCTTGACAATCGGCTTTTTAGGAATCACCAGAAAATGAACTGGAGCTTGAGGATTGACATCCCGAAAGGCAAGAGCGAGTTCATCTTCATAAATGATACTGGCAGGAATTTCACGGTTAATGATTTTGCTAAATATAGTTTCGCTCATTTTTTTAATCTCAATATTACGACATTAGGACAGAGACAAGGGGCTTAAGCCCCTTGCTACCATTTTTTTACGACATTAGGACAGAGACAAGGGGCTTAAGCCCCTTGCTACAGTTCAACGACAGAACCTGTAAATACCAGTTTTGCAGGACCAGTCATCAAAATATGATCGCTTTCTGCTAACCAGTTAATTTGTAAATCACCACCAGGGAGATGCACCGTACAAAGGCGATCGCATAGATCATTCAATACACCCGCCACCACAGTCGCACAAGCACCCGTTCCACAGGCGAGAGTTGCGCCTGCACCACGTTCCCATACACGCATCTTCACATGGCGGCGATCAATCACCTGCACAAATTCCGTATTAGTGCGTTTGGGAAACACAGGATGATGTTCAAATAGAACCCCAATCTGAGCAAGGGCCATGCTATCCACATCATCGACAAAAATCATGCAATGAGGATTACCCATGCTCACTGTTGTCACCTGCCAAGTCTTGCCACCTACTTCCAGAGGAAGATTAACGACCTTGCGATCGCTTTCACCTAAAGTCGTGGGGATTTCGGCTGCGGTTAGAAAAGGTTTACCCATATCTACCGTTACCTGTCCATCTTGATCCATTTGCGGCACAATCAAACCCGCACCCGTTTGGATATTGTATTTACCTGCTATCGGATCAATTCCCAAATCCTGCATAAACTTGGCTAAGCAGCGAATTCCATTGCCACACATTTCTGGTTCGGAACCATCGGAATTAAAAATCCGCATCCGATGTTGAGCATTATCTGCATTATTCTCAACGCCGAGTAAAAAGATCACGCCATCCGCACCAACCCCAAAATTGCGATCGCACCATTTCATGGCTTGCTCAGGTGTGAGAATCGGTTCGGCGCTGTGACGATTATCAATCAATATAAAATCGTTACCTAAGCCGTGATATTTACTAAATGCGATCGCCATAAGTTTGTTCAATAGGATTATTTAGCAATTGTCACACAGAAAATGTAGTGACAATTCATGAATTGTCACTACATTTTAATAAAACCCAAAGTCTAAATAAGCTGATTCACCCGCGAAGCGGGTGAATCAGCTTATTTAGACTTTACTTACTTATGCATTGCCAAAATGATATATTGCGAAATGTTTTCTTAGATTAATTTTTGTTTGATTTCTTCAGGATTTCTAAACCCCACCGAGATCGCCTTGCCATCTTTTACAAATATTGGACGTTTTAGCAGCATCGAGTCTTTGGCATAAGATTCGATCCATTGAATATGTGACCATGTATCTTTTTCAGTGCCAAGCGCTCGATAGGACTGCCCCGATGTATTTCGCATCGGACGTTCTCCTAATGCATTTACCCATTCAGCGATCATTGTTCGCGTAGGCGGATAGTCCTTCGTATTAATAAACTCATAGGTAAGTCCCTGTCCTTCTAACCATGCGATCGCTTTTTTGCAAGTCCCACAATTGGGGATTCCGTACACTTGAATAGTCATAAATTTTATAATTGTAAACTTAGGAGTATCGTTATTGTAACGATAGATCATCCGAACTATAGGAAATTTTGTAAAAGCGTTGCTTTACAAAACCGAAATAAGCTGATTCGCTCGCGAAGCGAGCGAATCAGCTTATTT
>JANMFC010000200.1:0-9467 GCA_031377675.1 Pseudanabaena sp. OTE_70b_metabat_355
TAAATCTATAAATATACTGTAGTTTACTTGATGAGTTAGATACGATTTAATGTACAACTCTTTACATCATTTCGCCAATCTAAAATTAGAGTTCAAATTAGGAATATCCAGAAATGACATAGATGACAAGTTTGCTGATGCAGAAAAGTATTTAGAAGTTCAGCGTGATGGGATTCCAGAACCAGAGCGAGAAAGTAGAGCTTCGGCGCTGTGGCACAACAATAACCGAGCGATCGCGGGCAAGATGTTTACTGAGGTAGTGACCACGCGATTGCAAGAACTACGGGTTGATAAAATCAAAATAATTGGCTTGCAGTATGAAACCAACGAACTGAAAGATAAACAATGGCAACAGGATCGAGGTGCAGTATGCAGACTAGCTATAAAATCTAACCCCGACAGTCCCATTTATGATAAGCGGGTGCTACAGGTGCAAGAAGGCGATCGCTGGAAAAATATGGGTGTACTGCACAGCGATGCAGCCTATATGCCAATCGGTACACAGTTTACGGCAAATATTAACTTTTCGGCGACTAAGAAAGATGCTGACATCGTACTTGAGCCAAAGTCCCTGAAACTGCCTGAAATATGGCATGGACTGTCACCAGAGCGAGTGCAGCAAGCTGTCAACCTTGATGCAATTATTCCTGCACTGAAACAAGCGATCGCTACAGCATCTGAGAACCAACCGACCATGACTGAATTTGTGGAAAGGCTAGCCGCCGAACAGGTTGGTATTAAAGCTCAAGTGCAATCTGGCGGCAGGATTAATGGGATTACCTATCTCTATGAAGGTCAAGCAGTCAAAGCTAGTTTAGTAGAGTTAACATGGAAGAATCTCGCCGCGATGGGAGTACGATACGATCCTATGAGAGATCGCGAAGCAATTACATCGGCTCCGATTCCAGCTATGACCCAGACTAGCGATCGCCTAGAAATCCAATCTGAAAATCAAGACAAAGCAATTCCTGAAGTTAGTATTGTTACTTCTATCCAAAGAGATAAGCTAGAAAAACCCGTAGAAATAATGGGTAAACCGATCCAGATGGTTTATCCCCTGAAGATGCATGGAGAAGTGAACCGATTGCCCGTGGATACTTGTATTGAAGCAATGCGCGGACATGGGAGATCTCATACAACGCGGCGATTTGAACCCTATGCAGCTTATAAATTTAAGGAAGGAGATATCGCGATCGCCTATGCAGGAGAACAGAAAGTCGCCTTTCAAGTGGGAAAACAATACAAAATCTCACAGGAAATGTTGACTGATGGGGAATATCAGAAACAATGGGTGGGTATGGAAAAGCATGGAGCTAAAGAATTACTGACATTTCAAGGACATAGCAATACATGGGGAATGCACTTCCAGCCATTGGGAGATTATGTTGATGGTAAAATTGTGCCATTTCCGATCGTAGAGAGTGCCACAAATTCCATCGTTGCGGATATTCAGAAACTAGAAGCATGGAGAGAAACTGCTCAATATCTGGGTAAGAGCGAGAAATATGTAGATCGTATCCAAGAAATTATTGCGGGTGAGAGCATCTCCGAAAAATCACAGCAAGCGATGTCCAAAGATGGTCAGTTACTGAGTCAGCGCATTGCATCTCAGTGGCGGGAAGTATTGGCTACTCCGAGCGAATATGTGGGATCTCAAAATGGGAATCTTGTGTTTGAGCGCAAAGGAAATGAAGGTAAATATAGGGCAACGTGGGAGCAGTCTACAGATATGTTGACTTTAGATACAAAAGCTTTGAAGCCAGGAAATATCGAATATGTGCCATTGCTGGTGCAAAAAGGTTTAGAAATTGCTCAGAGTCAGGTGACTGTGAAAGATGCTCAGAATGTCGATCGCGCCCTTAATGTTATTGCTGAAAATCAAAAGGGGAGACAAGGGCAAAGGTAGTGAGGGGTATGGCTAAAATTTGATGTAGATCACTTGGCTGCTTTAAAATTTACGGATGTGCGTAAAATCTACTTGGATTGGGCGCGATTTTGTCGTGATATAATTACAAAAATACGGCTTTGGTATTGGCAAGAAGAAAGTTTATGATTGGTTTGACAGATGACTGTTTTAAAATCTTTGGATGAAAAAGTTTATATGCGATCGCTTGTCACTGAAATAATTAATGGCGAATCCTATAGCTACTATCCGCTAGGGCAGTATGTTGTTCGGGCTATGGGGGTTTGTGGCGATCGCCCAACTTTTAAGTACACTCGGATTGAGATTGCGGGTGTGATGGAGCGATTAGCTAAGGGTGAGAATGTTGAAAATATTGTGCTTGGTTTTCGGGGAAGGGTTTCGCGTGAGGCGATCGCTGAGGCGATTCAAGTTGTGACAACTCATTTTCTTGAGAGTCTTCCTATTTTGAGTGCAGCATGATTGTCCTTGACGAACAGCTTTTAGGAGCGAATCTGGAACAGGCGATCAGTAAATGGTATCAGGGTAATGTTTGCTTTATTACGGACTTGCGACCTAATTCGATTATTAAAGGGAATTTGGCTAGATTTCCTGCCAGTGTAACTGATGTGTTAGAACTTTTTCTGCGGAGAAAGCGTTGTATGGCGACCAAATTTCATAGGTTTTTCCATCTTCAAGAATAGCTGAGGTTTGTTCGTCTTTAGTTAGTTCTGTGGCTAAAAACTGGATAGCTTTAACTTTTTCAAAGTGGGATAGTTTTTGTAGTGATGGCAGGATTTCTGTTAATGTCATAGAAATGTAGGAGAAATATTAGTTAGATTATAGTGCGATATTTTATCAATTCAAAAAAATTGCCCCTCAAGTTTTAATCTCGAAGGGCGATCGCCTGTGAGAGAAAATGGCTATAATTGACGGATTATTTTGTGTAAGAGAAATTATAATGTCAACTGTTGTTGTGATTATTGAGCTTGATAGGAGTAAATATTATTGCAGTTAATTAGTAGTGAACAGATTCGCCAAATTAAAGCGATTATCGATGATTATGAAAACTTTCAGTGTGTTGAAACTGCTCAGGCAATCCAAGAATATTTGGTGAGTCAAAACATTAAAGGAAAAAGACTCAAAATTTATACGGGTACAGCAATGGGCTGGGATGCAAATATTTATGACGATCTGTTGGGATATGCGATTTCCGTTAATGGTCGTCATGAGGGCGTTGCGGTTATTGTTAATGGGTTGGAGATCGTTTACGATAACTTGCGCCCAAATGGACTGCCTAGAGGTCAATGGCTAGACAATCTAAAATTTGATGGTAAACTTTATTTGGGTAAGCAATTTGAAATTACTGAACAGTATTTTTAATTTCAATTAGGGAGTACTAATTTATGACTGATCTATATGAGCTTATACAAAGGATAAGGACTAGACCGAGTATGTATTTGGGTAAGCCATATATTACTCGTTTTAAGGCTTTTTTGGATGGTTATATTGGTGCGAGAAATGATTTGGGTTTTGCACTCAAGGAACAGGAGGAAACTTTGAACAGATTTCAATTGTGGATTCAATCACGATTTAAAGTTACTTCTTCTCATTCTTGGGCGGAGATAATCTTATTCTATTCTGGGGATGAAAGAGATGCTTTGGATAAGTTTTTTGAGTTGTTTGATAAATTTCTTGCTAGTGAGGGTAAATTATCATCTTCCCTAAATAGGCTAGTGGAATCATCTGCTCAGCTATCGAAGGAAGTGGTTTCTTTGTAGTGTAAACACGAAAATGCTCTTTGGTTAAGGCTAAAGGGCTACGGCACTAAATTTGAATTCAATTTAATGTTAGCACGAAATAAAAAAATTGCCCCTCAAGTTTTAAACTCGAAGGGCGCGGAGTATCTAATCTCAATCAAACAAAAATCAACAAGTTATTCTGTTGTCGCATTTAGTTCAGTAGCGTGTGTTAGTGGAGCGTAATGCACAAATAATTGGTGTGAGAAAGATTTGAGTGCGTTACATTGCATTAACGCACCCTACCGAATTGTACCTATACACTCAACTGTTGACCAATTGACCTAGTACGTCTCTGCTTAGAGGAATCCAAAAACAGCAGATCTTCAACAATAAGACTTGAGTTGTTATTCAGGAACCTAGCATTGATAACCCCGTCAGCGTTATAGTTACCCACAGAGTTCCATTGCTTTTGACTTGCATTTTGTCCCCATTGATTATCAAGAATGTCCGACGCAGTCGCAAGTAAGTTAACCTCTAAACCGCTCCGCAGCATTCCTGTAAACACATCAACGACAGCGTTGTGAAACTTACCTGGAGCATCTGATATTGATTTTAAGTCGTAACCACCGAAATCAACAATAAAAGCACGTTGAGCAGTCATCGCATAGTTATTATCACCTGCCGCTCCGACAATAGCAATATCTTCAGCAACAAGGGAAATGGATCTGGTTGCAATGGAACTAATATCTGGAAGTTCGTCTTCCCATGTATCTCCGTCATTATCCAAATCATAATCCTCGGCGGTAAATGCGGGATCGAGAGATGCAAAGCCTGCTATCTTCCCATAGTTTTCGGCGACCTTTGCTAGTAACAAAGAACCAAGAGAATGACCATAGAAGTAAAGATTGTTAGCATTTGTTAACCCAAGATTTTTCAAAGCTTGAGTTACACTATTTGCAACTGCACCAATACGTTTACCCGCTTCAGTAGGACGAGTAGTTGAGTCGGCAGAAGCGTTACGCCAATCCAAGAAAATAACTTGAGCATCACCGAAAGTACTAGCAGCAGTTCTCGCTAATTGCTCTAGATTTCCTACCCCATCACTAGCATTATTAACTCTTCCATGAGTGACAACAACTGTCTGTTTATTGGGATCGATCTGTAATTTTGTTTTGCCATTTGCGTTGTACCGACTTAAATCCCAGCCAAAAGAAGATCCATTGACTGTTGTAGAACCAGTAAAACTATAAATAGAATTTGTACTGAAACTTAAAGCTGCTGAACTACCACGCTCATAGTACTCAATTTCAACATTGAATTTACCACCATTACCAGCATTGAAAACTGCGGTGTTCGTAGTGAAAGCCTGATCGACAAGGCGATCGATGACAGTTTGACCATTAACTCTTACCCTAACGCCATCATCCGCCCCTACACGAATTTCTTGAAGCCCTGCGGCAAAAGAAACTTGTCCAAAAATACGAGCCGAGAAATTGTCAGAGCTTACCCAACCTGAAGGTGAACCATATCCCCAGTTGCGATCAAAACCTGTATTGGTGCGTCCAAAACTTTGAGCAAATACAACGGAGCCATTTCTATCAGTATTGTTATAGTACTGAGCCGTCCAAAAATTAGAACGGGCTTCATTGCTGTTTGCAATATTTTCATACACTTGTCTGAGTGTCGAGCCATTGGCTAGTGCATTCACATAGCCCTGTAATCCACCCGCATCAGCGTTACGCAGTAACAAGTTCAGGTAAGCAGCATTGACATTGTTCCTAGATTCTTGACCATTTGCAAATGCAGATCTAATTTGTGGAAGCGTCATACCAGATGCCATTCGCCCAACCCAATACTGCAATCCATCTTGATCTGGCTCACGGTTAAGAACATCTAAATAAAGTTGACGAACAACTGGAGTAAAAGAAGATGAAAAACTGGTTTGACCAGATATGATGTTGGTTAAATTGCCAGTTATATCAAACTCTTCGGGCAGTCCAATTTTTGTGAAAGCTCCATTCCCTTGTGACAATAAAACATTTGCCGTATTTACGCGATCTCCAGCCCAACCATTTTTCTCTTGACGCAGAATATCGCTTTTGCCATCACCATTGTAATCGGCAACAAATAAATTTACTCCGTCATTGGCTTTCAAATCAAACTCTTCAGGCAGACCAATATTTGTAAAAGCTCCATTCCCTTGTGAAAGTAAAACATTTGCAGTGTTAACCCGATCACTAGCCCAAGCATTCTTCTCTTGACGCAAGATGTCACTGCGTCCATCTCCATTAAAGTCACCAATATAAAGGTTTACACCATTATCTGCATTCAGAGCAAATCCTTCAGGTAGATTAATTACGCTGAAAGATCCATTCCCTTGTGACAAGAAAACATTAGCCGTGTTTATACTGTCATTGTCCCAACTATTCTTCTCTTGGCGCAAAATGTCACTGCGTCCATCTCCATTAAAGTCGCCAATATAGAGATTTACACCATTATCTGCACTAAAAGCAAACCATTCGGGTAGATTAATTCTGCTGAAAGAGCCATTCCCTTGCGACAAGAAAACATTGGCAGTATTAACTTGATCGTCATCCCATGCGCCTTTCTCCTGTCTTAGGAAATCTGTACGTCCATCTCCATTGAAATCAGCCATGTAGAGATTTGTTAGATTCCCATTCAAGTCAAAATCTTCTGGCAAAACAATTTTTGAGAAAGAATATCCGTTGGATAGCAAAACATTTGCCGTGTTAACCCGATCGTTAGACCACCCGTTCTTCTCCTGACGTAATATGTCAGCCTTGCCATCACCATTAAAGTCACCAAGATATAGATTGACCCCATTATCAGCATTCAATTCAAAATCTTCTGGTAGTGTTACTCTCGAAAAAGTGCCATTGCCATTAGAATACATCACCTCAGCAGTACGAGCGCGGTCAGTAGCCCAGCCATTCTTTTCTTGTCGGAGGATGTCACTCTTACCGTCTCCATTAAAGTCAGCAACATAGAGGATCGCGCCGTTATCGCTACTTAGTCCAAAATCTTCTGGCAACGTGATTTTAGTGAAGGAACCATTTCCTTGTGACAAGAATACATTGGCTGTATTAATTTGATCGTCGTCCCATGCTCCTTTCTCCTGTCGTAAGAAATCAGCCCGACCATCACCATTAAAGTCAACCTTACCAAGAACTCGAATTGGTTCGGGATCTGATGAAGTTGTAGGGTTCGGTGGGGGGGGAGGTGGATTACTTCCTAAGTAAATAAACTTAGCTGTATTAAATGCACTGCTTCCTTGATTAACAGTGCGAGAGTTAAACTTACCATCACCGTAATTCCAGTTGTACTCAGAAATCACAAAAGAGCCATTAGCATTTACGCGCTCAACAAAAGCAACGTGTCCTAATCCACCCGCGCCTCCTTGATTGGGATCCCATACAACAATGCTATTCTCTCTAGCTTGACTACTCCAAGAGCCTGCTTGATTATCCCAATCACCCGCATTACCTCGAATTTTTGACCCAACACCACTACCAGAACTGATTAAACCCTTTTCCAAAGCGCGACCAAAAGCAAACTCTGTGCATTGATCAAGTACACCATATCTAAAGACGTTACCTCCCGACTGTGTGTAACTAGCAGAATTGATATTAATTCCGAAATCAGAGGGAGAACCAGCAAACTCAACGGCAATTTCCTGACCATTCGCAAAAATAGAGCCATGATCATCTTCATTGTCGATGCGATTTAGCTCATCAGCAGAAAGCTGCACTCCAAACACAGAATTTTTAAATCTCTCACCCTCATCACCAGCAGTATCTTGCCCCACCTTAGCATCTAGATAATGCCCAATCTCCTCGACCCAAGCCTTAGCTTTAGTCACCAGCAAATCCTGTGGCGGTGAACCCGTGGTCAAATTAGCATCCGACAGATAAATCGTTTGTGTAGAAATGCCGAATGCACCAGCAGCACCATTCAAAGTAGAAGACGAAACTACTTGTACAGATGGTAATTGGCTAAAATCACCGATCGCCCATGAATGTCTTATTGCCTGAAACTCAGCCGTATTAGCCTTATCACCAAAAATCTGAGCAAACAAACCGTCATTAGTAGCCGCTTGTTGAAGCTTTTCCTTGACGATACCAAAAACATCTGGAAGCTGATTTACCGCAAAAATCGAAGCATCCATACCAGTGCTTACAGTAAAACCGAAGCCCGCATTCTGACTGTCAGACATAATATTTTCCCGATTAATACAAATTGTTTAAATCTTGTTTTCCAAGCTAACACCCATAAGTTAAATCGCCCATCCCCCCGACCGCATTACCACACACACTTATGCGTATATCTGTAATGCTGCGCGACTTGCTAACTTACTGTGTGATTAACCAGACTAAACATACATTAGCACGAAGTTTATAAATTTACAAAAAATGTTAACTTCGCCCAAAAGCGCAGCGTCAAGACCTCCTATACAGTTTGGCAATGGTTCAGCCAACAGGCGATCGCCCATGATGTCTTACCGATTACCCAACTCAAAGCCGAAACATTAGTCGCCGCCCAATCCGATGTCAAACAACTGGGCAAACTAGTGCAAACCGAACAATGGGTGAAAGTAGACGAACCTGAAGAGGAACGAGAAGAAGAAGCCGATGGCAAAATCCTATCGGAAATCCTCAAACATGACATCTACGGACAACTGCTAGAACATCCCTATGTAGTGAGAAAGATTGAAGACCTAGTAAGAAGACGGTGGTTAACCCTCGCCACTAGTGGCGGCATCAACTTCTCCAGTTTCATGGCACAACCCTGTCCCGAACTAGGAAAACTGGAAATGTGCATCCCTGAGCTATCACAAGGCGAATATGTCGGATTCCGCTATCCCATCCGCGATCGCAACGACTTACAGATTTGGACAAACAAACACATCAAAGGACTGAACCAACAGGGGACGATGTACGTCAACCCAGACGAAGCGCGTGACTACTGTGGCATGGACTTTGATGGTGATTCCTTCTGTGTGAAATCAGTCAAGAAACTACCTGAAATCGCCAAAGAAATCCGTCAACACCACATCAAGCCCACCACCTATAAACCCGACAAAGTAGCAGTGCAAGGCACATTAGCCGAAGTTGCCCTGAGATCGACCGAAAACCAAATTGGACTGATCACCTATTACCTAGCCACCGCATGGGCGACAGGGCATCATCAGTACATTGCAGGTTTAGCCCAAGAAGTTCAAGTCGCCGTAGATCGGCTTAAATCTGACCTCAGCCACGACCAAGCCTTTCTCGATGAAGTCGGCAAAAGCCTACCGAAACTGGATTGGCTGATTGATCGCAAAAAGCAAGGCGTATATGGCAGCTACTACGACTCCAAACAGAGATGCAAGATGCCCGCAAGAACCTTCATAGCCAATGGAGAATACAACGATCCGATCTCCTTTCTGATTCAATCCGTGAATGCAATCTGGCAACCCGTAGATTTACATGAGCGCACCCTGCTCGAATTCCGCGAACTATTCGTCAAACCAAGTGAGATTCTCTACAAACGAGCGATCGCCCGCCGCGATGAATATACCAGCAAGATTAGGGAAGCGATGAAATTATCAAGCGAGAAAGAATCCCGCAAGAAAATCCTCAGAGCCGCAGTGCAATGGGCGAAAGCACTAGGTGAGAAACTACGGCAGAAAAGCGAACAGACCGTACAAACCTATGCCGCCGCCATGTGGCAAGCCAGTCATAACGGCGATCATGGCACTGCGAGTGTTGTCTTCAATATGTTCCTACCCGAAGTATGCGATCGCCTCCATGACAACCAGCTCATGC
>JANMFC010000252.1:0-8355 GCA_031377675.1 Pseudanabaena sp. OTE_70b_metabat_355
CCTGTTAAGGTGACTAATGAGCTTGCGTGATCCCATCGATATAGATCTGTAAAACATCATGTCAAAAGTTCAATAAAATGGATTCTTGAAGGCTGAAACGACCAATCTAAGTTCGATATTTTTGCACCTTAACAGGGGTAGTTTAGCGCAGCCAACGGTCAGCCATCATCTCAAAGTTTTATATGAGGCTGGATTGCTCACGAAAGATCGGCGTGGGACTTGGATTTACTATCGCATTTTGCCCGAAAAGTTAGCGATGTTGCGTGGAGCCTTGGCATAGAATTCATCCAAATTGGCACAAAAAAAGCGGCGCATCGCGCCGCTTTTTTTGTGCCGCTTTTTTGTGATTATTCAGGAATAACTTGAATTTTGAGCGTTGCTGTGACTTCAGCATGAAGCTTAATCGAAACTTCAAAATCACCCGTGTGATTAATTTCAGGAATCGTAATGTCGCGGTGATCGATTTCTAGCATCGACTTCGCGGTGATCAACTGTGCAACTTCGCGATCAGTTACAGTCCCAAAAATTGCATTACCTTCACCGACTTTTTTCTTGATAATAAAGCCACCAATGGTCGATAAGGCAACCTTACGGCTTTCGGCTTCTTGACGAATTGCGATCAAACGTTGACGCTCAACTTCTTTACGTCTTTCTACCTCTTTAATTACACCCGTGGTGGCGCGGATTGCCATACCTTGAGGTATTAGGAAATTTTGGGCATAACCAGGCTTTACAGCGACTAAATCGCCGAGTTTACCTAATTTTGTGACATTTTTGGTCAGCATGACCTGCAAATTACTCTTTGCCATGTGCTTTTGACTCTTGCTCGTTTAAAAGTAAATAGATGTTTAAGTACCTAGGCGCAGTTAAATATAAAACCCTAAAAGCTGTAGCGCACGCGCAGCGTGCGCTACAGCTTTTAGCTTTGGGTTTTAATTATGCCCAGCTACTTACGAAACTGATATTCACGAAAGTCTGCACTAAGCGTACTTGCGTAAATCATAATGAGAGTTGAGATTAACTATGGTCAAACAACAATGTTAGACCTAATATATAAATACTAGGATTTACGGTTTTAACCAGATTTTCTAGTATAGCGAAAAAACTGGCTTTGTAGACTCTACAAAAAATTTACGATGCAGCGTTGGCAGTTTCTTAGAATATCATCAAAAATCCCTAGGCAATTTGTGCCTGTGCGATTTTTGGCTGTTTTGCTCATTTCGCTTACACCCGTAGCGTTGAATAGTTGCGCGACCAGTCAGCCCACCAAACCTTTTAGCTCTGAAGTCTTACCGACTGAAGTGATCGCTGAAATCAGTGAAATTCGCAGCTATCCTGTACGGGTAAAATACCTGAATGCAACATCGGCAAAACCCGCCTCTGTAGGCGGATCGCTCAAAGTCGATGAAAGTGTCAGTACTGAAGACTCGTCCACGGCGCAATTAACGATGCGAAATGGCGTAGTTTTTCGTATTGGTGGCGTTTCTAGCCTAAAAATTAAGCCCAAAAATCAAGTTGAATTTACTGCGGGAAAGTTAGTAGCTTGGTCAGCAAGCGATCGCAAAGTTCCATCGCAAGTCCAAACCCCGTTTGGTGAGATCTCTAGTAATGGCGGCACAATGTATATAGAGATCCCGCCCAAAGCGGCTGATGATCGGCGAATTATCGCCCTTGACGGTACGGTGACAGTTTTATTAAAACAGTCTTCAACGATCGTCACGATTGGAAAAGGTGAGGAAATTAGAATTAAAGCCGATGGTAAGGCAACTGCGCCTACCAGAGTAGATAAAGAAAGCATCGAAAAACGCATTGCCAACAATAATTTGATTTTTGGCTTTAGCAGTCAATTGGCGAGCTTAAATCAAATTATCGCGGAATTTGGAGTCACCTCTAATGTAAAAGAAGCACGTACACTTGAGTTTCGCCGCTCTGATTTGCCGACTAAACCCACTGACGCAATTAAGCCACCAAAGATAAATTACACATCAGGTGCGCCTGCTGACAAAAGCGATAAAAATGATCGAAGCGATCGCAATGATCGCTATGATCCTCCAGTTGAACGTCGCCGTGAAGAGCCAACCGCCGCAAAAAACCCAGAACCAGCCACTCCACAAAAGACTAGTGAACCATCACCAGTAAATACTCCCGATCCTAGACCAATAACCACTAATCCGATCGCTACTCCTGTAGAGCCAGCAAGACCATCACAACCCGCTCCCCTAGAACCACCACCCCAGCCAGTCCAGCCTGAAATGCCTGCCCCTGAGCCACCACCTGTTGCGCCTAAGCCTAGAAATTAAAAAGTTAGAACGCACTCTACAGTAATATTCGCCGTGATTAACTCATGCTGTGCTAATATCTGACCCTTAAAAAGGGTTTATAGGCATCTAGATTATGGTGATAAGGATGTTCGCAAAGAAAGTTATATCAAACTCAATATCAAGCTCGTTAGCTAAAATTTCCCTGAGCCTAGTGGCGATCGCCCTAGCAAATTTGGCGATCGCCAGTTTACCGATCGCCAATGCGATCGCGGCTGAACCTCCCACACAATCAGCACAAACTAATCCCCTGCTCGCCCGCAACCCATCATCCCTAGCAGATAGTCGCATCAGCACCACGATGATTGATCGCGATGGCAGACTATGGCTCGGCACTTGGCAAGGCTTAATTCAGATCGATCAAAAAACAGGCAAAGCGATCGCCTCGATCGCCTTACCAAACTCCACCGTTACCGCCCTATTAGAAGATAGTCGCGGCTATTTTTGGGTAGGCACAACTTCAGGCTTGTACCAAATTAACCCTAATTCAGGCAAAATTGAGAATATTGCGATCCAACTATCTTCAAGCCGAGTTTTGAGCCTCGCGATGGATCGGGCTGGGTTTATTTGGGTAGGAACCGATCAAGGGCTCACTCGCATCAGTCCCCTTAATGCCGAAACATACGCCCGATTACCAAACATCCCTGGCACAGCCGCCAATGTCATGCAAATTGATAATGCTGGCAATATTTGGGTCGGTACATTGGATGGCTTATTTAAACTTAATCCTGGTACAGCTCAAATTACGGCGCGGGTTCCCTTTGTATCGGGACAAATTGTGCAAGCGATCGCCGTTGATCCATTGGGCAAAATCTGGGCGGGGACACCCCGTAATGTGATCGAAATTAATCCTAAAACTAATAAAGCGATCGCCCGAATCAATTCTGTAACGGGACGCGACATCGTGGCGCTAGCCAGTGATAAAAAAGGCGAATTGTGGATTGGGATGCGGGATGGATTGGTATTAGCGAATACTAACAATGGTGCGATTACTGCATCTGTATACAGTTTGCCCAGCAGTTCAGTTATAAATTTACTACTGCACAATCAACAAGTATGGATTGGTACTGAAGATGGTTTAGCCAAAATTAACGCTAAACTGAAAAAAGCAGAAATACCAAACGCTAAGGCGATCGTGGTTTATAAACTAAGTAAGTAGGCATAAGAAGCTAATTCGCCCGCGAAGCGGGCGAATTAGCTTCTTTGGGTTTTATATGGATATTTTATCAACCAAGCTCTACGAGATCTTCACCAAGCAAATGCTAGATGTCGGCGGCACTAAGCTGTCGATCGCTGAGATCGCATCTTTAGTGGCGCTAGTTGTCATCGCCTTTTTTGTTTCCAAGGTTTTTAGTGAACTAATTCGGCGTACAGTTCTCCATCGATTACGAATCAATCGCGGATTGCAAGAAGCAATTACTGTATTTATCCGCTACTTACTGCTAATCGTCAGTAGTGCAATTATTTTGCAATCGGCAGGAATTAACCTTAGTTCTTTAGCCGTATTTGCAGGTGTGATTGGGATTGGGCTGGGGTTTGGATTGCAAAATCTGGCTAGCAATTTTATTAGTGGATTAGTTTTGCTATTTGAGCAAACTCTAAAAGTCGGCGATTATATCGAAATTGGTCAACTCAAAGGCACGATTGAAAAAATTGATATCCGTTCAACCATCCTTCGCACCGATGATGATTTATTTGTAATTGTCCCCAATCAACGCTTCATCGAAAACAACACCATCAATTGGAGTTATGAAGGACACACTTGCCGCATCCATATTCCCGTTAGCGTCGCTTATGATACCGATTTATTAGTCTTATCAGAAGCTTTACTGACGGTCGCCCGTCACGAACCGCGTGTTTTGGCAACACCACCAGCAGAGGTCCAATTCAAATCCTATGGTGACTCGTCACTTAACTTTGAGTTGTTGGTTTGGATTAATGAACCAGAAGCAAATGAACCAATTCGCAGTTCTCTTAACTTTCGGATCGCTTATGAAATAAGGGACAGAGGTATTAAAATACCTTTTCCGACACGAGAAATCATCTTGAAGGAATCGGGCGCTATGCAGGAGATGCTGCTTCGATCAAATACGAGAAAAG
Source organism: Pseudanabaena sp. OTE_70b_metabat_355 (assembly GCA_031377675.1). GTDB lineage: Bacteria > Cyanobacteriota > Cyanobacteriia > Pseudanabaenales > Pseudanabaenaceae > Pseudanabaena. Next base: position 4,419 of record JANMFC010000252.1, read on the forward strand.
TTCAACAAACTTCAGATAGCCAAATTAATGTCGCATCTGACTTCTCCATCTCAAATATTTCTGATGAAATAAACACCAAAAATCTACGCGATTTATTAAGAAGGATATCCTATTTTGAAAGATGTACAGAAGTGGAACTATTTGCTTTAATCGCAAGGGGATATCGAAAACACTTTGACATTGGACAAGTAATTTGCGTAGAAAATGATCCTAGCGAAGAGTTCTATATTATTTTGTCAGGGGCGGTAGATGTTTTTTCGGAAAAAGCGAATAAGTCGATCGCTACGTTAGGTGAAGGCGAATTTTTTGGGGAAATCTCCTTATTGATGGGGATTCCCCGCACGGCAACAGTGCGAACGCTCACCGCAAATACGGTGCTATTTGTAGTCGAGCGTCAACAATTGCAAAAACTTTTAAATGAACATAAGGAATTAGGTGAACAGATTGCTGTCAAGCTGTCAGAGCGACAACAGGTTTCGATTAGCCTTGGATTGCTAAACGAAGAAGAACTACAAAAATCCCAACTTGCGGCCTTAGCTTGGGTACGCGATCGCCTCAATTCTCTATTTGGGATTAGCTTGGGTAAAAACTAACGTGAGTTTACTTCCCCAGACCAGACAAAATTAAAAAAGCTGTGATAGCTTTGTATATGGAACTTTATAACTGCAAGTCATGAGTGTATCCTCACCGCAAATTTCAACATTAATTAAAATTATTGAGTCCTTACCTGTAAGTTTGCAGGAAAGAGTTACTGAGCATCTGCGAGAGTATATTAGTGATTTGCAAGATGACATTAAGTGGGATAACTCATTTTCAAAGAGTCAATCAAAGTTAGTGGCAGCAGCAAGGCGGGCTAAACAAGAAATTGCGGAGGGGAAGGCAGTTGATCTTGATTATAATCAGTTATGAAATCATCCATTTTGCCTTCTTTTTGGATTGAATATCGCAAACTAAATGATGATGTCAAGCAAAGTGCAAGAAAGTCTTATCGTCTGTGGGCAGATAATCCTTTTCACAACTAAATCAGTAACGCTATTTTGTAAAAAATTTCCCTTGGCGAATACCTTACCCCGATCAGGAGGCTAAAGTATAAGTAGCACAAGTAACAACTCAAATATGGAGTAAAACAGTTTGTCCCTAACTAAACTTGCAAACATAGCCGATCGCAATATATCCGATGAAACAACCGAGCAACTTAAAACTAGCGATCTCCATGTGGTTGAAACCTGTCCCTTGTTAGCACCTGTAGAAGTCAAAACAGAATTACCGATTACTAATGCGATCGCTAAGGTGGTGTCCGATGCTAGAGCCAGAATCAGAAATATTTTGAATGGCAGCGATCGCCGTTTATTGGTGGTGGTTGGTCCCTGCTCGATCCATGATGTCAAGGCGGCCCGAGAATATGCCGAAAAATTAGCCCAATTCCGTGATCAAGTCAGTGACGCATTGGAAATTGTGATGCGGGTATATTTCGAGAAGCCGCGCACGACGATTGGTTGGAAAGGTTTGATCAATGATCCCCATCTAAATGGCACGTTTGATATTAATTACGGTATCCGCATGGCGCGGGGACTATTGCTGGATGTTGCGAACTTGGGCTTGCCCAGTGCCACCGAACTGCTCGATCCGATTGTGCCGCAATATCTCGCCGATTTGATTTCATGGACAGCGATCGGAGCGCGAACAACTGAGAGTCAAACTCATCGCGAAATGTCCTCTGGATTATCGATGCCCGTTGGTTTCAAAAATGGGACAGATGGCGGTATTGATGTCGCGATTAATGCTTTGCTTTCGGCACGTCAGCCCCACCGTTTTCTCGGTGTTAATAACGATGGACGCGCCAGTATCGTCACCACTACAGGCAATCCTGATGGACATATTGTGTTGCGCGGCGGTAAGCAAGGACCAAATTACGATCATGCTCATGTCGAAGCGATCGCCAATCGTCTGCGCGATCGCCAACTTGCGCCATACATGATGATCGATTGCAGTCACGATAACAGTGGTCAAGATTATAAAAATCAACCCATTGTCTTGCAAGATATTTGCGAACAAGTGCGCGATGGGTCGGAATCAATTGTGGGGATCATGCTCGAAAGCCATCTCAATCGCGGTAAGCAACCGTTGAAAGATTTGGCAAAATTGGAATATGGCAAGAGTATTACCGATGGTTGTATTAATTTTGAGACCACCACTGAGGTTCTAACCGATCTGGCTAATGCTGTGCGATCAGGAAGATTCTAAAAGAAAAGCACCCTTTGGGTGCTTTTCTTTTCTAAAAACGGTTTTTAAATAAAAAATGCTGCAAATCACCAAATATAAAGCGATCGCCCTAGACGAAATTAGTATTACCGCCATTAGATCGCAGGGCGCAGGGGGACAGAATGTAAATAAAGTTTCTACAGCGATTCATTTGCGCTTTGATATTAATGCGTCTTCGTTATCGCCACTTTTTAAAGAACGGCTCCTAAATTTAAGCGATCGCCGAATTACCAAGGAGGGAGTAATCGTGATTAAGGCGCAACAACACCGCACCCAAGAACAAAACAAAGAAGACGCGCTCAAACGTCTCCAATTATTAATTCAAAGCATCGCGATCGCGCCGATAAAACGTAAGCCGACTAAGCCTTCTCGTAGCGCTCAAAATAAGCGGATCGAGGAGAAAGCCAAACGCGGCGAAGTTAAAGCCTCAAGGGGCAATGTTATCGGTGAATTTTAGTGAATTTTAATGATTTCTAATTATTTTTCATTACCCGTTCAATTTCCCGCTTATCATCGCGTTTCTTCATGTCTTCTCGCTTGTCATGCAATTTCTTATTACGCACAACCGCAAGGTCAACTTTAATCCAGCCTTCCTTCTGATAAACCTTCAGGGGAACTAAGGTCAAACCCTTTTGCTGCACCTCAGCGATCAACTTACGCATTTCCACCTTGTGCAATAGCAATCTGCGAGTGCGGGTTGGCTCGTGATTAAAATACACACTCGTAGTACGGTGTGGTGGAATGTACATATTCAGCAGCATAATCTGACCCTTACGAACAATTCCGTAAGCATCGCGTAGATTTGCCTGCCCCCCTTTCACCGCTTTTACCTCAGTACCAAGCAGCTCAATACCTGCCTCATAGGTTTCAAGAATTTCGTAATTAAATCTTGCCTGCCGATTTTCAGCAAGCACGCGATAATAATTTGCCATTTATGCTCATTTTGTGATTAATACTGTCAATAGCCTGAGGTAACTTCCAATAGCTTCCAGTCGGCGCTATCACTAAAAGCTTTAGAAATCTGATCAGAGATCCCATGACAGTAATTATCAACCCGAAGGGGGAGTTCGGCATTTTTGGTAACGCTGGTCAATTTTACTTGACTGCCTGAAATTTCAGAGCGATGGATTAAAACCTCGACAGTTACCATTTTCGCGAACGAAACGTTAGTCTCAGCTTCTTGAGAAAGCACATAGTCCTCGGTTTCATAGGTAATTACCAAGCCACAAGCTTCCAACGTTTTGACAATCGTTGTATGCAGTGCTTCGGGAGCGATGTCAACTAAGAAATGTTGAGTGTATCTAGCCATAAATCATCAAATCAACTGGTTCGGCTAGCAATTTACTAGTCCTTGTCTACAAACCGTTTCTAAAAGCCATATTTCTATTCTAAGCTATGTCATTTTTTGACGTTAGCATTTTAGTTTAAGTGTTACAGCTTAACCATCATAAACCAAGCTGTCCTGAAATCGTGCAGCAAATCATGTAAGTACCTTGGCTTAATAAAACCAAGAACCCAAATAGGCTGATTCGCCCGCGAAGCGGTCGAATCAGCCTATTTGGGTTTTATATTTAATAGCGATCGCAAATTCTTTTGTTAGTGCTTGAGCCAGTTTTGGGACTAATGTAGGAACGGGGAATTAGTTATGGGTGCATTTTTTATGTTGTACAAGTCA
>JANMFC010000290.1:0-7178 GCA_031377675.1 Pseudanabaena sp. OTE_70b_metabat_355
GTACTTTTCAAAATCAAAAATATCTGTCTGCCTTTCTTGCATTGCCTTTTAACCTCTTCTATCTCTTTTTTATTGTATTATACTTCTATCCCAATTCCTCAAATCCCTTGCTCTGTCTAGACCTATTTTTAGAGATGCCCTAAAGTTAAGCGAATCCCCAATTTTGCATAAGGAGTGCCATGTTTCCATTCGTCCCTTGCACGACCATAAATATAATCTTTCCAATTCTGTAAATTTTGCCTGTTTGCCTGAACTGATAATGGTCGTCTGGGTATGAGCATCTCAAATAGCTGGGCTTTCATTTTCTAGTCGCTGTTCTCTGACTCCTTATTTATCGTAGGAACTATATAAAAACTGCTGATTAGAGCGATCGCTAACCACCAAAGTAACTGCACTTGAGGACGATACCAGACTGTATCGACTAAGCCATGAACGATCATTCCTGCAAGAGTAGCGATCGCCGCAATAATCCATAAACCATTAGGATCGCGATCGCTTCTTAATCGATTTAGAGCGATCCATCCTTGACGGAAAATTGTGAAAATTAGCCAACTGTAGCAAATCACGCCGACAATTCCTGTCTCTACGGTGATTTCTAACGGCACAGAATAAGTGCCAAGGGCGCTGTAGCCCGATCGCTGATATTGGGGATAGATGAGATTAAAAGCTTTATTTCCTGGTCCAATTCCTAAAATTGGTTTTACCTTAATCATGTTTAAAACTGACATCCAGACATTCACGCGGAAAGCATTGCTACTATCTTCAGTCCCGAAAATACTGCCAACCCGCTTGCGTAATGTCGGTATGAGAATAGTTCCCAAAGCGATCGCTCCTGCCGTACCGCCAAAAACTGTCGGCAATGTCCAATTTGGTAAACGTTTGCCCCACCAATAGACTAATAGCAATACAATCACAAAACTTTCGGCGGCTAAGCCCATTAATCCGCCGCGACTCTGACTTTGAGTAATGCAAAATGCGCCTAGAATTGCGGTAATGGCGGCGATCGCTTTCATGCCCCAACTTTGCCAATAGATGGCGGCGATCGCGCCTAATGGTAAAGCAGGGATCAAATATCCTGCAAACAAATTGGGATTACCGAGAAAGCTATAGACACGGGTAGTTCCTGCTATCTCAGAAGTGGGATCTGTCCATGTTGCTAGTTCGGGTGCGCCGAGAAACCATTGCTGTATACCGTAGGCACTGGCTACCAGAGCCGAGATTAAATATGCGGCGATGAATATATTCCGCCAACCTAAACGCATTAACCGACTCAGTGACACAAAGGCAAGCATATAGATCGTCAGCTTGACCATGCCATCGATCGCCGCGACCCGCACAGGTGAAATTAAAGTGGCTATTAAGGCGATCGCCCAATAACTAATTAACGGTAAATGAATCGGTGTCCAGATCGGGACTGTTTGATCCTCGGCATCACGGCGATCGCTTAGCCACATCATCAACCATGAGATCGCTACGGCCGCGCCAATCACTCCAGTCTGAGCATTTTCTAAAAACGGTAAACTCGCTAGCAAAATCACTAGCAAGCCGCCCAAGAATTTTGCGCTCAGCAATCGACTACCTTCGCGCCATGATTGCAAGGGACTGATCAACCGAAAGAACATAGATTTTTAACCGAACGAAATAATTAGATAAGAGTCTTGAAATTTTGCACCCGTAGCTTGCTTTCCTGCGAGTTCATTAGGCAAGAAAATATTACGGCGCTGATCGCCAGCTTCGATGGTAACTTCGGGACCTAATTGGATTAGCTTCACTTGCTTTTTGTTAAAAGTGGGCAAAAATAGTTTGACTTGTTTAGTTAAAGTATTAATCTCTATCGGCTTGGGGGCGAGATTTGCGTTGAGATGATCAGGAATATTTAACTCGGTCACTTGATCGGGAATGTGAGATACAGCTAAAGGCGCGAAGTCTGATTTAGCTTCAAATTCCGCGATCGCTTCACGCGCAAACACACCACCGACAGTTAAACCAACTTGTTGAGCGCTGCCCCACAAATACTTGGCTGTAGCGATCGCATAGGGATCGGCAGTTGTCACCAAATAAGCAGCCACGCGACTGGGATCATTCACCGCTTTTTGACCGCGTGTTAATACCGATGACATTTCTCCCGCCTGTTGCGAAATATCATCGGTGCTGGAAACTTGGAGAATACTTCTTAAAATTGGCTCCACAAACGGGGAAATCGCTTGCCCGATCGCTGAACCCGTTAATACTTGTTTAAAGCGGCGCAAATACCATCCTAAAATCTCTGGCATTCCTAACATGCGTAGGGTTTCCAGATCGCCTATGCCATCGTAAATAATCACATCATATTTGCCCTCAGCATCACGCTCGCGCAAAAAGCTTAACCCCAGCGCCGAGTCCATCCCTGGCAAAATTCCCAATTCTTGACCATAGACTTCTTTGAAAAAAGGAGTTCGTAGATATTGGTTTTCCAGATTTTTCATCCTGTCCCAATATCTTTCTAGTAAAACCGTTGACTGTAAATGCACAGCCGCAAAATTAGGTGAAACCAGTTGAGGATCGCTAGTCAGATCGGCGCTAAGCCTAGTACTGAGACTATCCCCCGCTTGCTGTCCTACGAATAAAACTTGTTTGTTTTGGTTGGCAAAAGCACGAGCCACAGCGATCGCGGTTGTGGTCTTGCCCACACCACCTTTACCGATAAATGTCAGAATTAGACTCATGGGTTTGTCTCATTAGGCTGCACCAACTTTTTCAGATGGGGGCTGGGGGTGAAATGGGGTGCGAAAACTTCGGGGATGGAGATCGGTTGATGTGTGCGCGGATGACTGCCAAAGCGGGCGCGACGATGACGCACATCGAATTTACCAAAATCACTTAACATGATCGATTGGTGACTGGCAAGGGCGGTGGTAATGCAAGTGAGAGCCGCTTCCAGACTTGCGGAAGCCATGCTGTAGCTAAGTCCATCCACTTCCGCCATCATGCCTCGAATGATATCTTGACGGTTAATATCTGCCATAGGACTTGTTGGTGTTTAGTGTGTGGCGCTTTGCGCCACACACTAAGTTATCTTAGGCTACAGATTCTAACTCATCGGCAAAGAACCAAGACTTGGTGCTGTCAGGAAATTTGACAACAAAGCCCCATTTACCACCATCCATAATCTTTTCTTCTTTAATTTCGCCGATCGCACCAACTTTGCTAGCGATCGCTTTGCCACTACCGTCTTTAAAACCACGAACTTTAACTTTTTGTCCAACTTTCATATTGTTTGGCATAGTGTTTTGCATAATATTTGACTCTCGTACCGAACTCAATTAATCTTTTGCGTTTGCTTTAAAAAGTCTACAGTAGAAGATAGCCCTATGTAGCTGAGCATAATTAAAAAACAAAACCAAAAGATGTAGCGCACGCGCCGCGTGCGCTACATCTTTTGAGAGTTTATATGCAGCTATGCTGTAACTTACGAGGAACGCCCCAATGTCAGTGTCGATCGCCCAATTGCAAAAATGGAAACAGCAAAAAAAGCCTATTGCCGCTTTAACCGCTTCTGACTATGCGATCGCCAAGCTGTTGGACAAAGCGGGTGTGGATCTGATTTTGGTGGGGGATTCTCTGGCGATGGTTGCCCTTGGTTACAAAAATACTTTGCCTGTGACCCTTGATGACATGATCCGCCATGCTCAAGCGGTGGGGCGCGGTGTTAGCAATGCGTTACTAATTGTCGATATGCCTTTTCTCAGTTATCAGGTTAGTACGGAAGAGGCGATGCGATCGGCGGGGCGTATTTTTAAGGAAACCGATGCTAAGGGTATCAAGCTCGAAGGCGGCTATCCCGATATGGTGGAGACGATTCGCAAACTTGTACAAGCGGGAATGCCTGTGATGGGTCATGTGGGGTTAACGCCACAGTCAGTGCATCGGATTGGTTATCGGGTGCAAGGTGGCACACCTGAAGCGGCGGAAGAGATTTTAGATCAGGCAAAGAAATTGGTCGAGGCGGGTATTTTTGCGCTGATATTAGAAAATATTCCTACGGAGTTAGGAGCTAAGATTACACAGCTAATTCCTGTACCCACGATTGGGATTGGTGCGGGGCAAGAATGCGATGGTCAAATTTTAGTTACCCATGATGTTTTGGGGCTGTCGGATTACGCGCCGCCATTTGCAAAGAAGTATGCTGATTTGCAGGATACGATTACGAAGGCTGTTAAGGCTTATTGCGAAGATGTACGACATCAATAATGCCAATTCAACAATTAATCGCCCCCTAGCCCCCAATTCTGGGGGAACAAGAAAATGAAGTTCTTTCAAAGTCCCCCAAAGTTGGGGGATTTAGGGGGCTTTGATCAATCGGAACGTAGACAGTTAGATTTACCAGATGGGAATTAAACAACTGGAACTTTAATATTTTCTTCCCATTTACGCGGTTCACTTGCCCGACGGATATTACGCCAGATTTGGGTCGCGGCAACAGTGCCATCCGCAACGGCGATCGAGACTTGATTTAAGCCTTTCTTCAAATCACCCAGCGCAAAAATGCGATCGTGACTAGTCTTTGCCATCTCATTAGTGACTAAGTTCTGTCCATCCCATTCCAATCCTGCGATCGCTTTGAGATAATGGCTATGGTAAACCGAACCCATAGCCACTAAACCAGTGGTTGCTTCGACAATAGTTCCATCGGTGAGTTCTACTCCACTAAGTCGATGATTTTCACCATGAAACTTAGCGATCGCAGTTTCGTACAATGGATAGCCATGATCAGCAAGCTTCTGTTTCATCGCATCACTCACTTTGCATAAACCGTGAGTCAAAACGGAAATATAAGGTGTAAACCAATTCAACACAAAAGCGGCATTAATTTGTCCTTCTGTATTCGCAATCAAAACCGCTTTCTGATCCCACATATCATAGCCATCGCAAATCAAACAAACATGCAGCGTATAGCCAGCATATTCATAGACATTTTGCATATCGTCTAGCTTGGGCAGATTATCCATAATCCCCGAAGCCGCGATTAGATATTTGCTACGGAATATGGGATAAGTACTATCTGTTTTACCAACCTTGACTTTGACGGCAAAAGTTTCACCCTCATCGGTGACTTCTTCTACATAACCGCGTAGATGATCGGCTCCCCAATCTAAGGATGTTTTTGTACCATGATTTAGAATGTCACGACCTGGGGTGTGGGGATCGAGTCCGACATAATTCCGCAAATCTTGCATCCATAGCGATCGCCCTTTTCCTTTTTCGATCACTAAGCATTTCAATCCATAGCGAGCTAAATAAATCGCTGCGGATAGTCCGCCCATGCCACCACCGACAACGATCGCATCGTAGAGAGTATCAAGGCGTTGGTCAAGATTTTTGCTAGAGAGTTTCATGGCAACCCCATTAAAATTAATTTACTTTATACAGGTCTTGAGGGTGCGCGAAGCACACCCTCAAGACCCATCAATAATTTAAAATTTAAGGGTGCGCCTCGCGCACCCTTAAATTCTGTCGATTAACCAACAAAGGCTAGAACAGGAGCAGATACACCAGCCGATTCAGTACCCTTGAGGTAAGCCAACATTGTGTCTGCATCGGAAACTTCAAAAGGATCAATGGGGCAGTTATCGGAGAAACCTGCTTCAACAAAGATTTTTTCGATTTTGCAATCACTGACTAGCATCGAATAGCGCCAAGAGCGAAGTCCGAAACCAATATTCGATTTGTCAACCAGCATTCCCATCTTACGAGTGAATTCACCAGCGCCATCAGGAAGCAAGAATACATTGTTAGCGCCGACTTCTTTGCCCCATTTGAACATTACGAAAGCATCATTAACGGATACACAGATCACTGCATCAACGCCTTGAGCTTGAAACTCTGCATAAAGCTCTTCGTAACGAGGCAAGTGATTGGAGGAGCAAGTAGGTGTAAATGCACCTGGCAAGGAGAAAACCACTACTTTTTTACCAGCAAAAAGATCTTCAGTGGTTTTGTCTTCCCATCGGTAGGGGTTAGGTCCTTCTACGGACTCGTCACGCACACGGGTCTTAAAAACAACGCTTGGTACGGTTTCGATAACTGCCATATTTTTCTCTGAGTTGATGTCAAAAGTTATGATTAAAAGCTATTCATAACCCTAAAATCTAAAGACGTGGTTTGTGCGCTACGCAGACGAACTACGCTTTGGTTTTGGTTTTTAGTTATGCAAAGCTACTGCTAAGAATAATTCTTATATAGTAATAAGTCAATAGCTATAATTATTTAATTCTTTGAAAAACTTTAATATATTTGTCATTCTTAAATGAAGATGTTATGATTGTGTTCTAGAAAACTAAGACTTGTCAAATCAAGCTTCAATCGATATGCAAAAGCAAGCGGATCAAGTTGTTCAAATACTTAAATCTAAGGGGTTGCGCGTTACTCCTCAGCGCTTTGCTGTGTATGCCAATCTATGCGATCGCACTGATCACCCCACCGCCGAACAAATTCTGAGCGACCTTAATCAGAACGCCCCCACCTCTTCACAGGCGACGGTTTATCTTTCGTTACAAACCTTGAGAGATGCAGGTTTAGTGCGAGAAGTTTTGTTAGAGCAAGGTGTCTGTCGCTATGATGCCAATGTCGAGCCACATCATCACTTTCGTTGTAAATGTTGTGGTGAAATCGAAGATGTTGCTTGGAATACCTTTGCAGGATTGGGTTTTCAAAACATCCGTGCAGGTTTAAAAATTGATGGCTATGAGGTGACGGTTAGTGGTGTTTGCGATCGCTGTGACTCAACAATATAATCGCTAAACCCAAGAGGAGGTAAGCGGCTTCGCCGCCTACCTCTATCTCTCAAAGTAGTAAAATCGTAAAGGCAAGAGAACGCAAAGGTGAAATTATGGTCAGCACAACCACCAAGCCTGCTAGCTTAGAGTCATTTCTCAGTCTGCCTGAGACTAAGCCTGCTTGTGAATTTCTTGATGGACAAATCATCCAAAAACCTATGCCTCAAGGTAAACACAGCCGATTACAAATCAAGCTAAGTACAAATATCAACCAAGTTGTTGAAATGGGTGCGACCTCAATATAATACAGTTATTAGGCAGCAACAGGAAACCCATACTGATTGAGCTTGTTCCAAAATTGTTCCCAACGAGTTGAAGTTAAAACTAAAGCTCTTAAACTTAAAATTATGCTCGCCCCCTTTT
>JANMFC010000327.1:0-3860 GCA_031377675.1 Pseudanabaena sp. OTE_70b_metabat_355
ATTCGCCCGCGAAGCGGGCGAATCAGCTTCTTTTGGTTCTGGTTTTTATTTAGCTGAGGTACTTACGATCAAGGAAAAAAGTTAGAGATATCGAGTGTCAAAATATACTGCAAATCACATTTACCGAAAGTCAAAAAGCAATACTAAAACATGAAGAATCGCCAATTATGGATTTGTTAGACACCACTGCGTAATATGAAGGATAATTGAGTTTTTATAGCGTTTACAAATTCATGTCTGTTCGAGTTCGTATTGCACCAAGCCCCACGGGTAACTTACATGTCGGCACAGCCCGCACTGCGGTATTTAATTGGCTATATGCCCGTCGTCATCAAGGCACATTTATCCTCAGAGTCGAAGATACCGATCACGAAAGATCTAAGGATGAATTTACCCAAAATATTCTCGAAGGCTTGGCTTGGTTGGGGATCGATTTTGATGAAGGTCCATTTTTTCAAACTCAACGTAGCGATCGCTATATCGCCACAGTCAAGCAGCTACTAGCTGAGAACAAGGCTTATTTTTGCTATTGTACCGAAGCTGAGTTAGAGTCGATGCGCGAAACCCAAAAAGCCAACAAACAAGCTCCCCGCTACGACAATCGCCATCGTAATCTTACTGACGAGCAGCGCCAAGCCTTTGAAGCCGAAGGTCGCCGCCCCGTCGTCCGTTTTATCATCGAAGAACCGCGCACTGTGGCTTGGAATGATCTTGTGCGGGACAATGTGTCTTGGAGTAGCAGCGATCTTGGTGGTGACATGGTGATCGCCCGTGTCGATGAGCAAGGGAACATCGGCTTGCCTCTATATAATTTTGCAGTGGTTGTGGATGATATCGATATGCAGATCACCCAAGTCATTCGCGGTGAAGATCATATTGCCAATACCGCTAAACAAATTCTGATTTATGAAGCATTAGGTGTAACTCCTCCACAATTTGGACATACACCCCTAATTCTCAATCAGCAGGGCGCAAAAATCTCGAAACGCGATGGCGCTACTTCCGTCTGGGAATTTCGGAATATGGGTTACATTCCTGAAGCTTTTAATAACTATATGGCGCTGCTGGGTTGGTCGCCTAGCGATGGCAAGGAACTCTTCAGTTTGCAAGAAGCTTCCCAAATTTTTACCTTCGATCGCGTCAATAAGGCGGGTGCAAAATTTGATTGGGACAAGCTGAATTGGATTAATAGCCAATATTTGCATTCTCTGCCAACGGAAGATGTTTGCGATCGCCTAATTCCATTTCTCAAAGAAGCTGGCTATGATTTAGTATCGGTGGATCATCAATGGTTGCTTGATCTAACCAAACTCATCGCACCAAGTTTAGTCGTCTTGACCGATGCACCGAAGATTAGCAAGTTCTTTTTCACGGAGTTTGAAGATTATACCGATGAAGCTAAAGCTACTCTCCAAGGTGAAGCGATCGCGGGTATTCTCACGGCTTTGATCGAAGCTCTTAACGAGATTACGGAACTAGATGCGGATATTGCTGGTGAAATAATTAAGACCGTCACCAAGTCGCAGGGTGTCAAAAAAGGTGTGGTGATGAAGTCGTTACGCGCCGCACTCACAGGCGATCTACATGGTCCTGAAATCTTGCCAAGTTTTGTGCTACTGCATCGCAAAGGTTTAGCATTATCGCGTTTACAACGAGCGTTGAGCGCATATAGCAATCCTAAATGAGTTGTGAGAGGCTTCGACTTCGCTCAGCCAGCGTATATCGTTGGCTGAGCGAAGTCGAAGCCCTATTTTTCTCATAAATCATTTAGGACTGCTATAGACTAACTTAAAACGCAAAAAGATATTTAAAAGGCTTGCTTCGCAAGCCTTTTAAATATCTTCTTGCGTTTTGTAAAGCCGATCGCGAATCAGTTGCCGAAACTCCCGTACCGCCGACCGTTGTCCCTCCGATTGACTGCGTTCTAATAAAACTGGAAACTCAGCGATCGGGAACATAGGGAAAATAAGACTGGTTTCAGAGCGCTCATATTTACCATTTTGCAAAATATAAACCTCGATCGCCCTATCTTGAATTCGCCATAACTCAGGCACTCCTAACGCCGCATATAGCCCTAATTTATTGATCGAAGAATTTGTATAATCTGACTCGATCGCCAAATCGGGTGGTGGATTTTTTGGGAGAGTAATTGATTGTAAATTACGCACGACCAACTCATTTTGGATATAGAAGCAAGTATCTGGCTCGATCGCCTTTGCTAAGTCCTCACGCTCAAGGCGTAACGAACCTGCATTTAAAACCTCAAGCTTCAATTCATCAGCGATCGCCTCAATCAGATTAGCTAAGAAACGATTGGGGACTTCATGTTCAAATCTGGGCATAATAAACTCTAAGCTGCCATGATCGTAAGCAATCCGCCCGTGGCGATCGCCTTCAGCGTCATCAAGGATATTCTGATAAGCTGTCCAGCTAATTCCTTGCAGTGTAATCCGATTTTCTGTAGATGCATGATTGGATAGATAACTTTGGCGAATGGGTAAGGCGATCGTCATGGAGTGTATCTCCGATAGTCCAAAGAAACGCTTGGCTTAGCGAAACTTTTCTCTGGGTTTGGTTTTAGTACAAAGAGTTATATAGTAATTCTAATTGATCGCGAATCTAATCGATCGCGAATTTAATCGATCACGGAGTCTGAAAAAGATGGTTACAAAAATCTTGAAGACTGACAAAAATTATATGAAATTTAATGTCAAAAGAAACTGGCTAAGTATTCTCTGTCTGGTAGCGATCGCAGGTTGCTCAAATCCTTTTAGTGCAGTCAGTGTAACCGATCAAATTCGATTGGGAACCTTCAATTTAGAAAATTTTGATGGACTTAATTCCGAGAAAGTGGGAGCAGTGAGCCAAATTATTGAACGCAATTTTGATGCGATCGGCTTACAAGAAATCAATCCCCTTGCTGCCGAAAAGTTAAAAGAGAAGCTAAATAAATCTCTGGAGCAATCGAAGCAATGGCAATTTATTTTAGGAGATACTGGCAACAAACAAAGAGTGGCGTTGTTTTATCGCAAAGATTTAATCACCGCCCAAAAAGTGACAGAATGGCGACAGGTAAATATCACGGGTACTTTGCGATCGCCGCTTGTGACCTATCTGCAAGCCAATAAAAATTTTGACTTTACCTTAGTAGTTGTCCATCAAAAAGGTGGCGGTGGTAAAGAAGCCGATCTCATCCGTCAAAATCAAAGTGATATTTTGCGTAGAGAAGTTGACAACTATCAAAAAAATCCTCAATCCGATCCCGATCTGATTCTCCTTGGTGATTTTAATAGTCCCACATGGGCGGAACAGAATCGGGGGCTGCGGGATGCGCCACTGACATTTTTAACTAAATCCGTAGAAACCGATGCGAAGGAGAACTGCTTGCAAAAACGTGGTCAACCAAAAACTGCCGATGGTCGTCCTCGATATTCCAATCGTGGCACTGGTTGTGTAATTGATCATATTGCGGTTTCCCAATCGCCTAAGGGCGCGGAAGCCGAATATATTTCCCAAACTATTCAAATTCTCGATCCGCAAAAAGATTTAGGCTTTGACAGCGATCGCACTTATTTCTCGACGGTATCCGATCATTTACCCGTGCGAGCGATCTTTCGGACTAAGTAGGTCGGCTTAATAAACGCCAAATAAGCTGATTCGCTCGCTTCGCGAGCGAATCAGCTTATTTGGGCTTATTTGGCTTTTATATTTAATTATGCCTACCTACTTATAGCTATCTGTGCGATGATTATTTTAACCATCTTGTCGTTAGGTTTTGTTGACTGTGAATACTGTCCGTACTGTCTCTGATACCAAAAAAGATTTTTATTTAGCTTTCCCCAAACCAGTCAATCAAGTCT
>JANMFC010000325.1:0-2464 GCA_031377675.1 Pseudanabaena sp. OTE_70b_metabat_355
AATCAGCCGCGAACCCCTAGCCAGAGGTCCAATCATCATCTGTCTAGATTCAAGCGGGTCAATGGTAGGTGAAGCCGAAATCTGGAGCAAAGCGATCGCCCTAGCCCTATTGAGCATCGCCGTAATTCAAAAGCGCCATTGTCGCATCTTGCACTTCACAGGCAAGGTAGAGCGGATTGACGACTTTGCGGGAGAAATCCCCGACACCAATCGCGTGATTGACTGCATCGAAAAGTTCTACAACGGACTTAGCACCAGCTTCACCGCCGCCCTAACGGCAGCCTTAGCATCTATCCAACAGCACGAACAAACCCAAAAAGCCGACGTGGTATTAATCACCGACGGACTGGATAACCCCTCCACAAAATTCATGGAGCAATGGCAAGAAGACAGGAAAAAATACGAATTTAGCTGTTACGGAATCCTGATTACCGATGGCAACCTAAGCAACTACGAAAACACGATCAGCAACCTATGCGATCGCTATGTAGAAATAGAAGATCTCACAGAAGACAGCGCAGTATCCGACTGTCTATACAGCATCTAAAAAACTCTGAATCGAGAATAGGCAGCGCATCGCGCCGCTTATTCTCGCTTTTCCTCTAGCGAGGCTCGCAAGGAAAAATTCCAAGTATTTACCAAACCCACTTACCTATTACTCACAAGGAGAAATATCTATGACTTATTCATTTCAGAAAGCAACCAAAGAAAACATCAAACTCCGCATGGCTCTGTATGGTCCCCCAGGCTGTGGCAAAACCTACACCGCCCTCCAACTAGCATCAATATTGGGCAAGAAGATTGGACTGATCGACACCGAATATGGCTCTAGCCGTAAATACGCCAACCTGTTTGACTTCAAATCACTAGAACTAACCAAATTTGGACCCAGCCAATATTACAACGCCATTGAAAGCGCCGAAGAATCAGGATTTGATTACCTAATCATCGACTCCCTATCCCATGCATGGTATGCCGAACTAGACGCAGTGGGCAGTGACGTGAGGAACTGGGCAAAAGTCCGTCCGATCGAACGCCAACTATGGGACAAAATCATCAGCTCTAGTTGCCACATCATCGTCACGATGCGGTCAAAGATTGAGTACGACTACAGCGCGACTGAAATTGGTGGTAAGCAGAAAATCACCAGTGTCCGCAAGATTGGCACAGCCCCGATCCAAAAGGAAGGCAGTGAATATGAACTAGACATCTGTGGCTTACTCGATGACCAAAACACCCTGACTATATCCAAGAGCCGATGTCCCGAAATCAGCAACGGCATCTTCCCAAAACCAGGCAAGAAATTTGCCGAAATGATTCAAACATGGCTGAGTGACACCACCCCAGTCAACAACACCTTTATCCCCATCGTCAATGTACCCGTAAATCCAGTCGTACAGGAGCCACAGAAACACCCCGAACTAGCCGCAGTCGTCAGTACCAATGGTCATATCCCCCAGATTGCTAGTACCAATGGTCATATCGCTCAGATGGCAAGTACCAACGGTCATATAGCCACAGCCATTGAAACCAAACCAACTATCAACACCCAAACCAATCCCAGCAAACCCGATAACCCAGCCAAAGCCGCCTTCAAAGCATTATTAGCAATCACCCAGCAACACATCAGCAAAGTGATTGAAACTAGCATCGACCTATATGGAGCCGATGAAAGCGGATTGAAACCCAAATTCAACAGTGAAAATATGACCGCCGAACAAATCAAAGCCGTCTGCGAAGCCCTGATGCGAGAATGGCTAGGCTTCAAAGGATACACAGCCGAACTCGCCCAGAACCTAATCGACATCTCAACATCGCGGCATCCAGGACAATACGCCGAAATTGCCAAAGACATCACCAATCAACTCGAATTCTAGAAATCGCAAAATTAATAACTCTCTATCTAAATTAAATTAGAGAGTTATTAATTTCTTTGAAGAACGCTATCGCGTGGAAGTCCATGACCTGATTCCTAAATAGAAGGAAAAAACTCATGTGTAATTCAACTAATCTCGTTGTTCTCTCTGGCTATGTCGGTAACGTATCTGAAGTTCGTCAAACCAAAACCAGTGGCAAAGACGTACTAGACTTCAGCCTCGCCATACAGCCCAAACCTCGCCGCGATAAAGAAGGTAATTGGATCAACCAAGAACCACTCTGGGTAAAAGTAGTCTGCTGGAATGGAACTGCGGAATACGCCGAAGAGAGAGCGCAATCTGGACGCTTTGTCGAAGTTACGGGAGTTCTCGCTCAACCCGAAGAATACAAGTCCAAGAAAGACAAGAAGCACCATGCGCGGACAGTGATTTATGCCCAATCTCTGAACTTCATTGATGTTGTGAAGAAGTCTGCTGAAGACGAAGAGTATGAAGAATCAACCACTTACGACGACGACTTCTAGTTGAACAGCTATAGAGAGTAACGATAGATATCTATCCAAGCTCTCTATAGCTGTTTGTTTTTT
>JANMFC010000326.1:0-3633 GCA_031377675.1 Pseudanabaena sp. OTE_70b_metabat_355
AAAATCGTGAAAGAAGAAGACTTTCAGAAGGCGGTAGATTTTATAAATCACAGACCGAGAAAATCTCTTGACTATCGTACCCCATACGAAGTATTCTTTGCTTCATCAGAACCCGTTGCATTTCAAGTTTGAATCGGCGCAATTACTGTTTTGTTCAGTTTGGAAAATATTTTTATGGCTATCAGTCTATAGCTTTAGCGGCAAGATTAATGGCGGAGTATATAGATTGTTCTCAAGAGAATATAGATAACGTCATGAGGCAGTTGTGCCAGTATTCATTTGGATGTTTTGATGGGGAAACCCAAAGTTGGTTAAGATTTTTATCTCCTATTCAAGAATGTGCAAAACAAGCTTTAATCAATTCTAATCACGCAAGAGTCAAGGATAAGTTAGATTACATCAAGAGTTTATTATTAAAAGCTATAGAAATAGATGAGCGTGATAATATTCAATCTTTTCTTGATTGTAACTTGTATTGCTGTGGTTCATTTCCGTCTACTGGATGTGTTACATTTTCACTTGATAACATGGATGAAGACGAAATTGTTGAAGTTTTAGGATCTGTAATTAATGAGGTTGATCATTTTCTTGGGAAAATTGATGGTGTAGATTTTTACACAAGGTGTAAATCTTCTAACCCAATAGAGTCTAATCATCAAATAGATGAATTAGTCAAATCACTAATAAAAACTGACTTTGCGAATCCTCAAGAAATTATTACACTTATTGATCCATTTAGAGATGACGAGATTAGTGACAGCATCCGATTTTATCAATGGTTTAACATCAATCCTTACTTGATTAATTACTGTATACCAAAAACAACTAAACTATCATTAGTTAGAGTAATAGTTCGCGAAGTTTCTAAATGGATTTGGAATCAAGCCGAAGATAGATCTACTGAAGCTGGTTGCCTTGCGTATCATTTCCTATGGCGATGCTCAGAATTGATAAATTATAAAGATTTTTACGCGTCTTGGCATCGTGAAGCATTTACGGAGATATTTGATTTAAGTTATTCAGAAAATCAGTTTATAGACCGTGATGTAGTTCAAAAAGAGATTGATCGCACTACCAAACACCCTGAAATACGCTGTGTAGTCGTCGATGTCAGAGATATCGAACAAGAAAGCGATCTTAATATCATCGCCGAAGAAATCGCCATCAAAATCTTTGACTCGTTAGGGCGCGAGATTCCAGAAATTAACCGAGTCTCCAACCTAAAGCGTGAACTAATTAACCTCAGGCGCGTTCTTGGTGTCGAGAAATTAGCGATCGCCTTTTATGGTAACAAAACTAGCAAAAGTGCTAATGAGACGATCAATCAACTCTGCCAAAGCTTAGCACCAATCCAAATACGCCTATTCACAGGAGGACACACCCTCCAAGAACTCATCACTAAAATTGATGCTTGGCTATCTGAAATGTAAAACAAGCGAAATAAACTGAATACTTCAACAATTGCCCTACTTATTTAAGACAGAAGAACAATAAATAGACGATTTTGCATTGATCGTTAAATATCTCAGTGTTGTAAATTGCTTGATTTGCAGTATCTGATAATGGTTAGCTAAAATCCCCTGTACAGTGAGAGTGAGGATAAATAGCTAAGGATAAATAAAACTTTGCCTAGTCTATTTTTACAATACCTAAACTCTTTCCTTTTTAGCAATAAGCAACAAAACCAATGATTGTAAGGTAATCATCGGTTTTGTTGCTTATTGGGAGCTAAACTGGTTTTTGCTAGAATTCCAGTTGGTTAGCGATGTCTTTAGCGATCTCAGCGTATTGTCCTGGATGCCGCGATGTTGATATGTCGATTAGGTTCTGGGCGAGTTCGGCTGTGTATCCTTTGAAGCCTAGCCATTCTCGCATCAGGGCTTCGCAGACGGCTTTGATTTGCTCGGCGGTCATATTTTCACTGTTGAATTTGGGTTTCAATCCGCTTTCATCGGCTCCATATAGGTCAATGCTGGTTTCAATCACTTTGCTGATGTGTTGCTGGGTGATTGCCAATAATGCTTTGAAGGCGGCTTTGGCTGGGTTGTCGGGTTTGCTGTGATGGGTTTGGGTATTGGTAGTTGGCTTGGATTCAATGACTGTGGCTATATGACCGTTGGTACTAGCAATCTGAGCGATATGACCATTGGTACTAGCAATCTGGGGGATAAGACCGTTGCTGCTGGCGACTGCTGCTAGTTCGGACTGTTTTTGTGGCTCCTGTACGACTGGATTGACGGGTACATTGACGATGGGGATGAAGGCATTTCTGTTGACTGGGGTTTCATCACTCAGCCATGTTTGAATCATTTCGGCAAATTTCTTGCCTGGTTTTGGGAAGAGTCCGTTGCTGATTTCGGGGCATCGGCTCTTGGAGATCGTCAGGGTGTTCTGGTCGTCTAGTAAGCCACAGATGTCTAGTTCAAATTCGCTGCCTTCTTTTTGGATCGGGGCAGTGCCAATCTTTCGGATGCTGGTGATTTTCTGCTTGCCACCAACTTCGACGGTGTTGTAGTCGTACTCAATTTTCGAGCGCATTGTGGCAATGATGTGACAACTCGAACTGATGATCTTGTCCCATAGTTGGCGTTCGATGGGGCGGATTCTTGCCCAGTTCCTTACGTCACTGCCCACTGCGTCTAGTTCGGCATACCATGCGTGGGATAGAGAGTCGATGATTAGGTAATCAAATCCTGATTCTTCGGCGCTTTCAATGGCGTTGTAATATTGGCTGGGTCCAAATTTGGTTAGTTCTAGCACGTCAAAGTTAAACAGGTTGGCATATTTACGGCTAGAACCATATTCGGTGTCGATCAGTCCGATCTTTTTTCCCAATATTGTTGCTAGTTGGAGAGCGGTGTAGGTTTTGCCACAGCCTGGGGGTCCATACAGAGCCATGCGTAGTTTGATGTTTTCTTTCGTTGCTTTCTGAAATGAGTAGGTCATAGATATTTCTCCTTGTGAGTAATAGGTAAGTGGGTTTGGTAAATACTTGGAATTTTTCCTTGCGAGCCTCGCTAGAGGAAAAGCCAGAATAGGCGGCGCGATGCGCCGCTTACTCTCGCTGCAAATGTTTTTTAGATGCTGTATAGACAGTCGGATACTGCGCTGTCTTCTGTGAGATCTGCTATTTCTACATAGCGATCGCATAGCTTGTTAATAGTGCTAATGGCGTTTTCGTAGTTGCTAAAGTCACAACTGGTAATCAGGATGCCGTAACAACTAAATTCATACTTTTTCCTGTCTGCTTGCCATTGCTCTATGAATCTGGGGGTTGGGGTGTCTACTCCATCGGTGATTAGCACCACATCGGCTTTCTTGGTTTGTTCGTGCTGTTGGATCGATGCTAAGGCTCCCGTTAGGGCGGCGGTGAAGCTGGTGCTAAGTCCGTTGTAGAACTTTTCGATGCAGTCAATCACGCGATTGGTGTCAGGGATTTCTCCCGCAAAGTCGTCGATTCGCTCTACCTTGCCTGTGAAGTGCAAGATGCGGCAATGGCGCTTTTGAATTACGGCGATGCTCAATAGGGCTAGGGCGATCGCTTTGCTCCAGATTTCGGCTTCACCTACCATTGACCCGCTTGAATCTAGACAGATGATGATTGGACCTCTGGCTAGGGGTTCGCGGCTGATT
>JANMFC010000351.1:0-19030 GCA_031377675.1 Pseudanabaena sp. OTE_70b_metabat_355
AATCTAATGGATCAGGCTTCATATAAATTCACCTTAAACTATTACCTTATCGATATAACAATCGATTCCAGATTTTCAACTCATTCATCATATTGTCTTACTTTCTACATATCTAGATTTCCACCTAATATATTTATAAACAGCTAGATCTTATGCCATTCTAATTAATGTCAATCGTTTAGAATCTTTTTGCCGATCGCCTCTCCAGACACATCAAGTTCATATACATTCAGCACACCCGTTGCTAGTTCTAGGGCTGTCACTTCTTCTGGACTTAGGCGATCGCTGAAATGACATTAACAAATATCACGCAAATAGAAAAAGGACAGATTTGTGAAAAATGCAATTTAGATTAATTTTACAAATCCATTAGAGTCGATCCATGAATAAAATCTATAAATCTTTTAGGAGTGGAGCCAAGTCTCTTGTGGCGTAAATAATCCGCAGAAGTTGGACGCTTTGATCGTCATAGCGATAAAAGATGAGATAGTTCTTAAACCCTTTAACAGTCCATTTACGAATGTTGACAATATCTTCCTCTTCACTTTCGTATTGTCTCCCCATTGCAGGCATACGAGCTAAAGCTGCAAAAGTCTGTCGTGCTGAATCAAAGAAAAGAAAGGCATTATCCTTACTATTTTGAGCGAGATAATTAAAATGTTCCTGAAGATCGAGGGTAGCATCTTCGTGAATTACGATATATCTAGTCATGTTTAGGCAGGAAGTTGGTCAGTTAGATATTGACGTTGTTGCTCCCACCACTCATCGGTGGCTTCGACCGTTTTGTTTTTCTGGAGTGTCGTTCTCAGCAGAGAATTGACTTTCTGTTTGGCTTGATGTTCTTGCTCCCGTTCGATTAAAGCCGCTAAGAATTCATCAGGAGTGCTATACATACCGCTAGAAACCTGTAGATCGACGTAATCTTTCATTGCTTCTGGTAAGGCGATCGTAAGGTAGGTCATAAGGGTATTTATGGAGTCAGAATATTTGAATTATAACCTAATATTTTGGGCGTAGGTCACACCTACTGGCTCGTGTCAATCGTTCAAAATCTTTTTACCGACCGCTTCTCCAGATACATCAAGGTCATACACAATTGGTAAACCTGTTGCCAGTTCTAGGGCTGTTATCTCCTCTGAACTAAGGCGATCAAGCATCATAATGATGGAACGCAAAGAGTTGCCATGGGCAGCTATTAGAACGTTTTCGCCTTGAAGTAGATGAGGCAGAATGCGGATTTTAAAATAAGCAATTACGCGCTTCTGCGTATCCTCTAAACTCTCTCCTCCAGGTGGTCGAACGCTGAAAGACCTCCGCCACTCATGCACCTTTTCTTCACCATACTTAATCGCAGTTTCAGCTTTATTTAAGCCCTGTAATTCACCATAGAATCGCTCATCAAGAGCAGCATTTGTGAATATAGGCAGTTCTTCGGCTGGGTTTCCAACGTAGTTATCCCAGCCATTCCAATCTTGGTCGGATTGTTCGTGCTTAATAATTGGAATTTTGCCACCGCAGATATCATCGCGTTCAGTCAGGCAAATCGTTGCTGTCTCGATCGCCCGAATTAATTTGCTGGTAAAACAGACATTAACGCGATAACCACTCAGCCGACAAGAGGCGATCGTTGCCTCAGCGCGACCACGTTCACTTAATGGGACATCTACCCATCCCGTGAATTTATTGAGGGCATTCCAAAGGCTCTGTCCATGCCGAACCAAGATAAGTTGAGCCATTATTTTTTACCATTACCTCTAATTCACTATTTAAATAATAGCCCCCACGTATTGTTAACTTAACAACGAAAAAGGATAGATAAGTTTTGTACTGTAATTAATCAATTCACACCTTAAATCAATCATGACCGTGCGATCGTGAACATTGAAAGCAACCTTCAAGTAATCTGCTGTCAATCGGGAATGTATTCTAGTCGAGCCTCTCAGAAATTAAGAAAATGGATATAGTCGTGTGATGCAGCTTAAAGGTGGTCTATCAAGCTGGAAAGCCGCTTAGTGTCCCCTGAGTTCTTGCTATTGAGTGGGTTTGTTGGCTGTAGCTTGGTATTTGCTGGTGTTACCAATACCTGCGCTATGGGGATGCTGTTGATGAAACTTCCTTACAATCAAAAAACTTTATAATCATGAAACCAATTCGTATTTTCTATTTCTCAGATGTTTTGTGTGTTTGGGCTTACATTGCTCAAGTTCGTTTAGAAGAACTAAAGGTCGCTTTTCCTGAAATTGTCGTCATTGAGTACCACTTCCTTGCTGTTTTTGGGAATGCGCGGGAAAAATTAGAGAATGGGTGGCGCGATCGCGGTGGATTAACGGGTTATCAAAATCATGTTAAGGGTATCGCCAGTAAATTTGAGCATATTTCAGTACATCCTGATGTTTGGTCACGAGTGCCCACTTCTTCAGCATCAGCCCATTTATTTCTAAATGCTATTCAGTTGTTAGAGATAAAAGGTTTAGTTCCAGAGTCCGATCAAGTTTTAGAAAAAACTGCTTGGGCATTTCGAGAAGCATTTTTTACAAAACTTGCCGATATTAGCGATCGCAAGGTGCAGTTTGCGATCGCTGAAGAATTAGGGCTAGATATCACGCTCATTCAAAAGCAGATTGATAGTGGTGAGGCTTATGCCTTGTTATCTAAAGATTTTGATTTAATCAAAGAACATACGGTTACAGTCAGTCCTACGCTAATTTTTAATGAAGGGCGACAAAGACTCAATGGCAATGTCGGTTATCGAGTGATTGAGGCAAATATTCGGGAATTGTTACACAATCCGACTGATGAGCAATCTTGGTGTTAGGGATGCAAGGAGATCAAGCTCACCCGCCAAAATATTTATTAAGGTCATTCCTATGATTCATCACGAACACAGCCATGCTCCAAAAACCTATAATCGTGCTTTTTTGATTGGAACAGGGCTAAATATTAGCTTTGTTTTAGTTGAGGCTTGGTTCGGGCTGCTTACTAATTCTCTAGCATTATTAGCAGATGCAGGACATAACCTCAGCGATGTTTTGGGATTGTTATTGGCTTGGGGAGCCAGTTATCTTGTGCAGCGTCCGCCCAATCGCAAATATACTTATGGATTTCGCCGTTCTTCCATCTTAGCGGCTTTAATCAATGCGATTCTATTGCTACTCACTATGGGTGGCATTACTTGGGAAGCAATTCGTCGGTTGCAAGAACCTACGGCGATCGCTGGTGGAACAGTGATTTTGGTTGCAGGAATTGGGGTGGTGATTAATACGATCACGGCACTTTTGTTTTTATCTGGACGTGACGAAGATATGAACATTCGCGGCGCATTTTTGCATATGGTAGCCGACGCGTTGGTGTCTGTGGGTGTGGTACTAGCGGGAGTTGCGATTTTGCTGACAGGTTGGCTCTGGTTCGATTCTGTGATTAGTTTGATGATTGTGGTGGTAATTGTGATTGGTACTTGGAATTTATTTAAGGATGCTTTAGAACTAATCCTTGATGGAGTTCCTAAACAAATAGAACTGATCGCTGTACGGACTTTTTTACAGGAATTGCAAGGCGTAACTCAAGTTCATGATCTGCATATTTGGGCAATGAGTACGACTGAAACTGCTCTCACCGCGCATCTCGTCATACCAGAAGGATATACAGGCGATCGCTTTCTGACTGATACTTGCGAAGCGTTGCATACTAATTTTAGCATTGACCACTCAACTCTACAGATCGAATCTGGCGATCGCGACTATCCATGTCGCCTAGAGCCAGATAGTCATGTGTAGAAATTATAACGAAATCGGGTTTATATAGCTACTGATTCTATAATCGACATATTGATATACATCAATATATTAAGGAGAGCATTATGGATACGGTCAAAATTGAAATTATGGGTACTGGCTGTAAAAAGTGCCAACAGCTAGAAGCAAATGCTAAACAAGCGGTGGTAAACCTCAATCTCACTGCCGAAGTTTTGCATATTACTGATCCTGTGGAAATTGCTATGCGTGGAGTGATGTCTACCCCTGCAATGGCAATCAATGGCAAGGTTGTCAGTAAAGGTCAAGTAATCAGTACAGAGCAAATTCAACCACTATTGCAACGTTAAAGGGAGAACGCCATGTTCGATCCTTTTTATCCCTTTGATTGGTTGGCGACTCAGATTGTCACAAAACTTTTGGGACTAGAAATCGCCTCTCATTTAGGATCTAGTCTGCACTTCTTTCTTTACGATGTACCGAAAGTTTTAACATTGCTAATTGTGATTAGCTTTATCGTTGGCACATTTCAAAGCTTTCTTGAACCAGAGCGCGTTCGCTCTTTGCTAGAAGGAAAGCGCACCTTTGCAGGAAATGTCATGGCGGCGATGGTGGGAATTGTCACTCCATTTTGTTCATGCTCAGCCGTTCCCTTATTTATTGGATTTTTAGAAGCAGGTGTTCCTTTAGGCGTGACTTTCTCCTATCTGATGGCAGCACCAATGGTGAATGAAGTTGCGATAATCCTATTGTGGGGATTATTTGGAATTAAAGTAACGCTAATTTATATTAGTTTTGGTGTAGGCTTAGCGATCATCTCTGGATATATCATCGGACTGCTCAAACTCGAAAGATGGGTAGAACCCTTTGTATGGGAACTGCAAAGATCGCGTCAAGGCATGGTTGCCGATAATGATCTGGAAGCAGTTACGCTGACTTGGAATCAACGATTTCAGCAAGGTCAATATCAATCCAGCGAAATTGTGCGATCAGTCTGGCTTTATGTGGTGCTTGGCATTGCGATCGGTGCAGGAATACATGGATATGTACCGACCGAGTTTATTGTCAAATATGCGGGTGTAAATAATCCCTTTGCAGTTCCACTTGCTGTAATTATGGGAGTGCCACTCTATGCCAACATTGCGGGAGTAATGCCAATTACCGAAGCATTAGTTAATAAAGGAATGCCTATGGGTACAGTGTTAGCTTTCACGATGGCAGTCACTGCGCTATCGCTTCCTGAAATCGTGATTCTCAAAAAGGTTTTAAAACCTCAACTATTAGCCGTATTTGTTGGGCTGATGACCATTGGCATTATTAGCATTGGCTATATATTCAATGCTCTACTTGTGTAATTGAGCATGAGTTTAATAAACGCCATTTTGCCGTGCAAAGGGCTGAATTAATGTTAGCTGAGTTTGTTAATCGTAATTATTTAGCCTTTAATAAAACAATTGAAACTCATGGAAAAAAAGCTTCCTTTTCTTGACCGTTTTCTGACTGTATGGATTTTTCTCGCAATGGCTATCGGTGTAGCGATTGGCTACTTCTTTCCGCGTGTCAATGAAGTAATTAATCAATTTCAGATTGGCACAACGAATATTCTGATTGCGATCGGATTAATTTTAATGATGTATCCTGCTCTAGCCAAGGTGCGATATGAAGAATTAGGAAATACATTTCGCGATCGGAAAGTCCTCGGTTTGGCATTATTACAGGAGTGGTTTCTTGGTCCTAGCTTAATGTTTGTGCTGGCGATTCTGTTTTTGCGAGATTATCCAGAGTACATGTCTGGATTAATCTTGATTGGTGTTGCGCCTTGCATTGCAATGGTGATTGTTTGGAATGAGTTAGCAGGAGGAAATACTGAATTTGCGGCGGGATTAGTTGCCCTGAATAGTATTTTTCAAGTTTTTTTCTACAGTGTCTATGCTTGGATTTTTCTGACTGTCTTACCTCCACTATTTGGCTTAAAGGGAAGTGTTGTAGCCATCAGTATTTGGCAAATCGCTCAAAGTGTTTTTATCTATCTTGGCATTCCTTTTATTGCTGGAATTGTAACCCGAATCATTTTGGTGAAAGCTAAAGGGAAGCAGTGGTATCACAATGTGTTTATTCCTAAAATTAGTCCAATCACGATGATTGCCCTACTATTTACGATCATCGTCATGTTTAGTTTGAAGGGCAATCTGATCGTTCAAATTCCTGTAGATGTAGTTAGGATTGCAATTCCCTTAATTCTCTACTTTGCGATCATGTTTTTTGCTAGCTTTTACATGGGATGGCGGGCTGGAGCAGACTACAGCAAAACTACCACTCTAGCTTTTACGGCTGCTAGTAATAACTTTGAGTTAGGAATTGCTGTAACGATCGCTGTATTTGGCATTAACTCTGGTGCAGCGTTTGCCACCGTGATTGGACCGCTAGTAGAAGTTCCCGTGCTAATTAGTTTGGTTAATGTTTCTCTGATATTTAAAAAACGTTTCTTTCAGTAAGTAATGTTTAGGATAGATTGTAATGTTAGGAGGCTGAGCATGGCATCATCACACCAACCACTATGGACTTTGACCTTTGAAGAGGTCTATGATTCTTTAGGCACTACTGCCCATGGATTATCCCAAGATGAAGCTCAAAAGAGATTAGAAAAATTTGGGGCAAATGAATTGCCTGAACCTGTGCAGCGCCCATTGTGGCTGAGGTTTGCCGATCAATTGACGCATTTTATGGCTCTGTTGCTGTGGGTAGCAGGGATTCTGGCGTTTATTTCGCGCACACCTGAATTGGGTTGGGCGGTTTGGGCTGTGATCTGGATTAATGCCATCTTTAGCTTTTGGCAAGAGTTTCAAGCTGAGAAAGCTCTATCTGCTTTGAAAAAAGTCTTGCCAATGCAGGTGAAAGTATATCGAGACGGCGAATTGAAGCAAATTCCTGCAAGAGAACTGGTACGCGGTGATGTTATGCAATTGGAAGAAGGCGATCGCATTTCCGCAGATGCACGGTTGATATCAGCCGAAAGTTTATATCTTGATGTCTCGGTGATGACAGGGGAATCCTTGCCTGTAGCCCGAAGTCCTTACCCTGTGCGTCTGCGGGAGACAGTTTCAGTGCGTGGCGGTAAAACTATGCTGCGTCAAGGCGAACAACCGATGCAAGAAAAAGTAAATCCATCGGAAATTGCTAATCTTGTGCTGGCAGGTTCGACTGTAGCAGCAGGTCGGGCTGTCGCCGTAGTCTATGCGACGGGTTCCGAAACTGAGTTTGGACAGGTGGCTCATTTAACTACGGTGGTAAAGCGCGAACCTAGTACGTTAGAAATCCAAGTGGCGAGGATTGTAAGACTGATTACCGCGATCGCCCTCGGTATGGGAGCAACTGTATTTGCACTCAGCTACTTATTGATCGGGATGAATGTGACCGAGAGCTTTATTTTTGCGATCGGGATTATCGTCGCCAATGTCCCTGAAGGTTTATTGCCGACCGTAACCCTAGCTCTAGCCCTCGGCGTGAAAAGGATGGCGCGACGTAATGCCCTTGTACGGAGGCTCTCGGCAGTCGAAACCCTGAGCGCGACTACAGTAATTTGCACCGACAAAACTGGCACATTAACTAAAAATGAAATGACAGTGCGCTATCTGTGGCTACCTACAGAACCAACGCCATCTGACAATCCAAATCCCAAGCCTGATGACGCTAATGATGTGCTAACAAACAGGCTAATTGAAGTTACAGGTGCTGGTTACGACCCTAGTAGCGGCAAGGTAAATATTCCTCACGATTCGGAAACTGCTTGGAAAGCCAAAGTTTTACTAATTGGTTCGGCGCTTTGTTCTAATGCTAAATTAGTGCATCTTAATTCTCCAAGTCGTTGGCAAGAAATTGGCGATCCCACTGAGGCGGCGCTCCTAGTGGCGGCAGGAAAAGCAGAATTGAATTTAGAAGATCTTCAAAAGCAGTATCCACGCTTACGGGAACTTCCATTTGACTCGCGCCGTTTGATGATGACAGTGGTTTTAAATTGGCAAGATTCCGATCTATGGTCAAGTCCATCCCCTAATCTTGCTTTCACTAAAGGCGCACCATTAGAAGTTCTCAAACATTGTCATTGGATTTTACGCGATGGGAAATCTCAGGAATTAACCCATGATTATTGGGATGAAGTTGTCCGAGCTAATGATGACTTGGCAAGGCAAGGGTTTCGCGTGTTAGGGCTAGCCGCGCGTCAGGGAGGACAGGAACTGCTCGATCTCAAGGCTCAGGATTTAGAGCAGGATCTGATCTTCATTGGATTAGTTGCCATGTTCGATCCACCGCGTGAAGAAGTACCAAAGGCGATCGCCCAATGTCATCAAGCAGGGATCAAAGTCACAATGGTGACTGGTGACTATGGACTGACCGCCGAAGCGATCGCTCGTCAGATTGGATTAGTTAGCGAAAAAGTGCGCGTGGTCACAGGCGAAGCCATGGGACATCTCTCGGACGCACAACTAAAACAAGTGGTGAAATATCGTCATGGCTTAGTATTTGCACGGATGTCACCTGAACATAAATTGCGATTAGTGCAAGCGTACAAAGATGTTGGTGAAATCGTGGCGGTGACAGGGGATGGGGTGAATGATGCCCCTGCCTTACGGGCTGCGAATATCGGCATTGCGATGGGGCAGAACGGTACGGATGTGGCACGGGAAGCGGCGGATATCGTGTTAACCGATGATAACTTTGCGACGATTGTGGTAGCGATCGAGCAGGGACGAGCAATTTATCAGAATATTCGCAAGTTCATGACCTATATCCTTGCCTCAAATGTGCCAGAAATCGTGCCATTTTTAGGAATGGTTGCCTTCAAGATTCCTCCTGCACTAACGATTTTACAAATTCTGGCAGTAGATTTAGGTACTGATCTGGTTCCTGCTCTCGCGCTAGGAGCGGAAAATCCCGAAGCGGGAATTATGGATCGTCCACCTCGTCCCAAACAAGAATTTCTGCTCAATGTTCCCTTACTAATTCGCGCTTATCTGTTTTTGGGCGTAATTGAAGCAGTTCTATCAATGTTGGGATTCTTTATTGTCTGGTGGAGTTACGGTTACTCGTTAGCAGATTTGCAACAAGTGACACCGATGATTCTCAATCGTACTGCCGATCCCACGGTGACGGGCATCTATCGCCAAGCGACAACCATGACTCTAGCCGCGATCGTTGCTTGCCAAGTCGGCAATTTATTCGCTTGCCGTTCGTCTTGGGGTTCCGTATTTCGTCAGTCCTTGTCAAATAATAGTTTGATCTGGTTAGGAATCACTGTGGAATGTGTGGCTCTCTTCGCCTTCATCGACTTCCCTCCCTTTAGACAAGTATTTGGAACCGCCTCATTAGCCAATTGGCATTGGTTGATATTGCTAGCCTGTCCGCCGATCTTGATTATTGCAGAAGAACTTCGCAAGCTATCACTTCGTAAGCGGAGACGAGACAATGTTAAATGACCTTTTTCCTATAAAGATTTTTCATGTTTTTATACAAATCATTCAACTTATACTTCGATCAAACATGATTCCCATCAACAAAATGTCATGCTGATATTTATAAATAGGATTCAAGAAAAATCTTAAAAGATCCATTTCAATTTTATTAGTGTGGAAAAATATTATGGGAAATGAAACTAAAGATAGTTCAAGTGCTGCCGATGATTCAGTAACTACCAAAACAATTTCTCTTAAGAAAGTACTCAATCAAAACGAAGAAATCAAACAAAATGTAGAGGAATCTGCGGATCAACTTAGTTCAGTAAATGCAGTCCTCACAAATGATGATAAAGTTCTTCCCCCATTTCCAACCATCGAAGAGGTAATTGCACAAAATGAAGAAGCCGAGAAAAAGGTAGCAAAAGCTGCGGAAGATCTGGAACAGGTTAATACCCAACTGACCCAGCAAGTAGCTGAGAGAAACGACCTCGAATCTGAACTGAGGCAGACGAAGCAAGATCTATCTGACCTGCGTATCGATTTATCGAAATCCCAAGCAAAAGAGAAAGATGCCTAGATATGACACTGCATGATCCATTAACAGGGCTTTCCCACCGTTTGTTATTGAAACAGCATCTTGAGCATGGATTGGAAGGGCTAGATACCATCTAATTTTCATGGACAAATAGCAGAGGAATGACTGCAACTAAACGGAGAATTGCCGAAAGAAAAAATATGCCAAAGATTCCTCCATAATGGGCATACTCCGCTAAAGCGCCACCTAAGGTTGCGCCTAAAGCACTACAGATACCAGCGATCGCCGCCACGATCGCAAAGAAAGTGGCGTGATGTTCGATAGGGGCAATCCCAATCTGGATATTATTACTTCCTAAATCGATCGCCGCCCAAGTCCCTCCTAAAAAAAGATGGAAAATGATTAGATATAGCCACAATTGCTCTTGTACTTGCGATATACCAGTCAGCAACCAAAATAAAGGCGTAAGGGCGATCGCTAAACCCGCAAATATCAATAAAGGACGATTGCCAAGGCGATCGCTTAATCTTCCCCATACCAATAGCATCAACATATTTGCACCACTGGATAGACTATTGAATAGAGTTACCCAAGTAATATCGACATTAAGATTCTCTAACATATAGAGATTAAAGAAGGGAGTACTCAGATTAACGGCAAATCCCCAAAGGGCAACATAGATTAGAAAAATGATTAGATTGCGATCTTGAAATGGCGCGATCAGGTTATTAAATAGATTGGTTTGCTGGTGTTCAGCTTGATGTTCTGCTTGACCCGCAGTTTGATATTTCTGAGGATTGATGTCGATCATAAAGTGTTGACAAGTCAAACTCACCACCCCTGCTAAAATACCTACACTTAGCACTAGTCCGTACCCAGTAATGCTTCCGCCTTGCCAATTAGAGATGACAAAACTGGCGATCGGTAAACAGAGTAAGCCCGTAACATTACTCACAATACTACGCACGCTGTAGTATCGACCGCGTAACTTTGCAGGAACTAAGGCGGCGAGCCAACTCATCCAAGAAGCACTACCCATCGCGGCTAAGATATTGGAAGTGACGACCAAAGTTAATGTCAAATAGACTAGCTCTTTCGAGAAATTAGTAGAGAAATCAGTATTTGTCTCTCTTAAAATAATGCAGACAAGTAGAATTAACCAAAGCAATCGTGAGGGTAGAAATGTCCAAATTCCATAATCATGACGGCTATGAGAACGATTAGATAATAATGCTCCTAAAGGCTGCAAGAGATTGGCTAACATCGGTAAAGAAGCTACCATCCCAATTTCAAAGGGACTTGCACCTAAATCGATCAAAAAGCTACTAAGTAAAACGCCCCCTGTGATATTACTAAAAACTGTTGATAAACTACCATCAATACTTGATGCGCGGAGGCTAGTACGAACGGATATCTTTAGTTTTCTTTCTTCTTCAGCATAAGTTTCGATGATCAAAATAAACCTAGATATTTTTTATAAATTGGACTAACAATGACCTTACCGAACAAACCTCAACCAGATCCAGTTAAAAATAAACTTTCTCATCAATGGAGAGTGCGATCGCGCCTGATTTTATCGATTTTCGTTGCTGTAATTGTCGCAATTTTACTACCTCATTGGCTTACTCTATCCACACGCATTCTCTGTATCTGGAATGCAGGAATGGTGAGCTTCTTATTGGCAACTTGGACATTAATGATCCAAGCAAAACCAAAAGCAATGCGTCGTAACGCTCAAAGTCAAGATGAAGGGCGGTTGATGATTTTGAGCTTAGTTACAGCAGCCGCTTGCGCCAGTATATTAGCGATCACTTTTATTCTAAAAGAAGCCAAAGGACAGGATATCAATATTGTAATTCCTCATGTAATTCTTGCAGTGATTACAATTGTTGGTTCATGGTTACTTGTTCACACAATTTTTGCGATGCACTATGCCCATGAATACTATCAAGATCATCAAACCAATTCTGATACTAAAGCAGGAGGGCTAGATTTCCCTGACGATATTGAGCCTGACTATTGGGATTTTTTATATTTCTCGTTTGTCATTGGGATGACTAGCCAAGTTTCTGATGTGCAGATCACTTCGCGATCGCTAAGGCGATTGTCTTTATTTCATAGCATTCTTTCTTTTTTCTTTAACACTGCTATTGTAGCAATGAGTATTAACATTATTGCTGGTTTAATTTAGGACTTATTAACTTTCTATTGTAATGATTTGTAAGATTTAAATACAAATTATACAAATTATACAGTGTATAGCTATCGCCTATCTCTTCAAATCGCCAATATAAGCGCCAATTTGTTTAAGTCCCTGTAAAACTTGGATACGTTCTGCTGTATTTTCAAGTAATCGATAAGTAGGCGATCGCGTGTATTCAGCGACATTTTGGTGGCGATCGCATTTTAAAAACAATACTTCTCTTCCATTTGTAACCATTCCATAGCAACTTGACTGTAAGTTGGGAGCGCTCAACAAATAAGTAAGTGTTTGGGGAATTCCCGCCGTAACGTCTAGCCTTGCGGGCTTTGATTCGATTACCAAAATCCAAAAACTATCTTGGATTACCAAAATATCAATTCGACCTTGAACCAATATAGCATTAGATTCGTCCGCAACTTCGATATTGGTACTTACTTCTGCTTTTACCAAAAAAGGAAATTGATAGAAACCAGCTAAATCTAGCAATGGTGATATAACTACAAGCTTAACAATTTCTTCGAGAGGTGGTTCTTCTTGACTGAGATAAGTATAGTTTCGAGTGAGGCGCTCTAGTCCTTGTAGTTCCGCTTCGGTTAGAGTTGGAGCATTATTTAACCATTCCTCAAAAAAGCGATCGCTAGAGTCGAGTCTCAAGCCAAAGGTTTGACGGAGAGTACTAAGGGTAAGGCTACTAGCATTTGTAATCACGGTTAAATCCTTGTAGTAATTACATGAAGTTTAGAAGTCTAGACATTTGATCTTGGTTCCAATATCTAATATACGATATGTTAAGAGCAAAAGAGCGATCGCCTAAAAATCATGACTCACAGTAATAGCGATCGCCTTTAGGAGACAGATTGTTGGTGCGATCGGGATTGACTTAACACAAAATCTGGAGTAATTTTCCCAATGACATCTTCTGAACCATTTACATATAGTATTTGCCAGCTTTCCGCCAAAGACCTAGCACTTATGGAAGAATTATTGACTGTCTTTGGTGAAGCTTTTAACGAAGTTGATACCTATAGCTCATCACGTCCAAGCGAGGCATATCTCAAGCGTTTACTAAATAGTGATTATTTCATCGCACTTGCAGCGTTAAAAAATGGATCGGTAGTTGGATGTCTCGCCGCTTACGAACTCCAGAAGTTTGAGCAAGAACGGAGTGAAATTTATATTTACGATCTAGCTGTTGCAGCAGAGCATCGACGGGAAGGAATTGCCACTGCACTAATCCAAGAATTAAAGAAGATTGCTGTAGCGCGAGGAGCCTACGTTATTTTCGTACAGGCAGACATCGAAGATGACCCTGCGATCTCACTCTATACAAATCTTGGTGTGCGTGAAAACGTGCTTCATTTTGACATTGCTATTGAAGATAATAGCGATCACCTTCAGGAGATAGATTATTGATGCGATCGCCTGATTCGGTTTTTTGTGAGGAGTTGGGGATTGGATTGATGTGCCATTATAATTTAGGCAATAGAAAATAATATTTTGCTAAATTTATGAATAACACTTAAGGAAATTGACATTTATGATAACTTTGCAAATTACAAAAGATCAAGTTTTTACTTTGATTGATCAACTTTCACTTAATGAGCAGCAAGAAGTTTTACAATATTTAGTCAAAAAAGCCCGTGAGAATCTTGATGATACCCCTGACGATATTGTTATCGAGGGTATTAAACAAGGACTCAAAGAGGCGATGAGTGGTCAAACTATTCCTCTATCTCAGATGTGGGAGGGGATTGATGTCGAGTAATTCTATCGAAATTTTTCTGACTTCCCGTTTTAAAAAAGATCTTAGTCAATTAGCTAAACGTTATCGTTCAATTCGTAAGGATCTAGAACCTCTGATTGAGCAGCTTAAATTAGGAGAAGTTTTAGGCGATCAAATTTCTGGTTTGCATAATCAAGTATTTAAGGTTCGTCTCAAAAACAGCAATATTCAAAAGGGAAAAAGTGCAGGATATCGGGTTATTTATTATGTCAAAACTGAAGCCAGTGTGGTTTTGGTGACTATTTATTCTAAGTCTGACACGTCAGATATAGAGAATAATGTGATCGAAAAAATTATTAAAGAATTTGTGGAGGAACAGGTTAAAGGTTAAATAAATAAATCCTAAAAAGCGATCGCCTAGAAATCACGACTCACGGTAATAGCGATCGCTGTTTGATGATTGTTGATGCGATCGCACTTGACTTAAAGTAAGAATCTGCGGTATTTTGTCCCAAGTAGAGTAATTAAACCGCAATTGCGTTAAAACCATAAGGTAGATTGCTTAAGCTATCGGTTGAGGCACAGCGAAAAAGTTATCTATGAGAGATTATGAGGATAGCGATCTATGAATTACGCGAAGGGAGGCAATATGCGAGAACTCACGTACTATGTAGCTTGCAGTGTTGATGGGTTTATTGCTCATCCTGATGGCTCACACGATGGTTTTTCCCAAGATGGCAAATATCTTGCCGATTTATTTTCCTCTTTTCCTGAGACTGTTCCATCTCACCTTCGTGATGTAATGGGAGTTCACTCAGAGAACAAGTCGTTTGATATTGTTCTCATGGGAAGGAAAACCTATGAGATAGGTTTTAAAGAGGGTGTGACAAGCCCGTATTCACATATGAAACAGTATCTCTTTTCACGCACCATACAAGACAGTTCAGACGAGAGGGTTCAACTCGTTTCAGAAAATGCTGTTGAATTGGTTGAAACTCTCAAGAAGCAGACTGGCAAAGGTATCTGGCTCTGTGGTGGGGCAAATTTAGCTGCAACGCTTTTCGAGAATAACTTAGTTGATCAGCTAATCCTGAAGATAAATCCATTTTTGATGGGTTCAGGTATTCCGCTATTTTCTGAAGTGATTCAGCAAACTGCCTTAGAACTGACCAATAGCAAGATTTATGAAAACGGAGTTGTGATGCTCTACTACAAAGTAAAATAAAAGACCAGACCACGCACAACCTAACACTTCGGCTGGAGCGGACTGTTAGAAAATCTTGGTGGTGTTGAAAAGATTACTTGCAGCCGCTCAGCCGAAACATTATACTGAACCGAATAAACTCGTTAAGGTTGTCTATTTTTAGCCAAGTTTAAGCAAGCAAAAACTGTCGGCTTCGTTGTTGAGTTCCGAGAAGTTATTGGCAATTCCTTTGAGAATGTGTCCCGCCGCAAAGATCAATAATTGTTAAGCGATCGCCTAAAAAATCTCGACTCACAGTAATAGCGATCGCCTTTAGCAGATGAATTTTTAATGCGATCGCCTAGAAATCTCGACTCACAGTAATAGCGATCGCCTTGAGGAGATGGATTGTTGATGCGATCGCGTTTGACTTAAAATAGAATCTGCGGTAATTTATTTTCAGCAAAGTAATTAAACCGCAATTGCTTTACAACTGCAAGTTCTAATGACAGCACTTAAATAGAACTTGACATCATGTGATAAAATCGTGGAAGTGCTGCACAAGAACTTTTCGTTGGAACCGACAGAACGAAAATAACGTTAACCGCGTAGCGTAGCTGCTGCGGTTCAACTTGCTAGTTAGGTCTCATTTCTAGCTAAAAAAATGGAAAGTCTGGCAAGTAAAATGTCTCGTCAACGTGCACAACAATTAGCGTCAGAATTCCTAGACCGAGTAGATGCCACAGGGTGGTTTGAAGTACTCTATGCTGAAGCTGGAAACAATTATGGTGATGTGCCTTGGGCTGATTTAGCGCCGAACCCAAATTTAGTTAATTGGTTCATACAACAGAATTTATCAGGTCAAGGAAAGACGGCACTTACGGTAGGCTGTGGTTACGGAGATGATGCCGAATTCTTGGCTGAACAAGGCTTTGATGTTGTTGCATTTGACATCGCGTCAAGCGCAGTTTCAGAATGTAAGCGTCGTTTCCATAATTCTCAAGTGTCATATCAGGTGGTAGATTTACTCAATCCACCCAATACCTGGTTTCAGAGTTTTGACTTTGTTTTAGAATCCTATACGCTTCAAGTCCTCTCCCCTGAGTTACGTTCTGCCGCCATCTCGAAAATTAGCAGTTTTGTGGCACCATCAGGTCAAGTGCTTGTCATAGCAAGAGGTCGAGAAGAATCTGATTCTCCTGGGGAAATGCCTTATCCACTCACTAAGTCTGACCTAGAGCAGTTTGAGCGTTTAGGCTTGAGTCGTCAGTTATTTGAAGATTATTTGGATAGCGAAACTCCTCCTGTCCGCAGGTTTAGAGTTTTGTATGTCCTTTCAGATACAATCTAACAACGCCCATGCACACCGCCCGACAAAAGTTGATATTTTAAATTCAAAGGTTGTATGCGGCGGGTGATAGGCAGCGTTATGCCAAACCGATAAGTTCGTTGAGATTGTTTGATTTCATCCGAGATTGGGCAAGCAAAAATGGTTCTCTTCGTTGACAAGTTCCGAGAAGTTATCGTCGTTCGCAAAGACAAGTAATAGTTAAGCGATCGCCTAAAAATCATAACTCACAGTAATAGCGATCTGATGTCTAACGCTATAATAAAATCGCTGTCACTAAAGCATTGCACATACGATTTAGTTGCCTATAAAGTCTTCAAACTTTGAAAGCATTTAATCGTAATAATTAAGAATATACATAAGGGTAGTAAGTATGATTACTCAAACAATGGTGCAACCTTCTTTCTGGATAGAGGTTGGCATTCAAATCCAAAAAGTAAGAGGACTTAACCTTTTTAAGTTCAATGACGATCTCCAATTGCGCCTCGAAATCCTTATCGAGCGAAAAAAGAATAACATCCTCACTCTAGAGGAAAGTGCTGAGCTTGCTGGCATTACTGAACTCGATCGTATTTTCACTCTTATGAATGCTCGCATTATTGCCGAGTTATGACCATCAGTTTCGCTAGTCGTCAACGTATCCGCGATCGCGCTAATTTTCTGTGTGAGTACTGCCATTCTTTTGAAGAAGCTAGTAGCTCACTATTTACACTCGATCATCTTATTCCACAATCCCTTGGTGGTAACGATACTGAAGATAATCTTGCCCTTGCGTGTCATCGCTGTAATGGTCGTCGTTACAATTTCACGGAGGGTATTGACCCTGAAACCCAAACAATCGTTTCAATCTTCAACCCTAGACAAAACAGGTGGTCTGAACATTTCATCTGGTCTGACAGTGGACAAAAAATTCTCGGCATTACAGCCACGGGACGTGCCACGATTGAACGTCTCGATATGAACGATGAACGTCATGATGATGGTGCTATTCAGCGTGCGCGTCGTTTCTGGATTCGTGGCGGCTGGCATCCACCTGCCCACGATCCTCAACTGTAACCTATTGAGAACGTTGAAGCGATCGCCTAGAAATCAAGACTCACAGTAATAGCGATCACCTTTAAAAGATAGATTGTTGATGCGATCGCGATAATTTGGCTAAGGGGGACAGAAATTCTTGGTAAATATAGATTCTCTAAACGAATTATTTAATTTTAGTGCTATTTATTCAGTTACATTTTGTAGCGTATTCAATCAATTCATTCACGAAATCAAGCGATCGCCTGTCACAATCATCACCATCTATCGAATTCTGAATTAACCAACATAGGTAAGTATTGTGTGGATTCAATGGACAGCAATTATTGGTGTTTTAATCCTAGTTAGCTTTTGCCTTGCTGTTATTTATGCTAGCGATCGCTGGCGGTCTGAGACTGATAAATTACGAGTCAAAATGACAAATGGACAACAACCGATTCAGCCTAAAACCTATGATCCAAAAGAGACTGTAGACTTGCCAGAGCCTGTGCAGCGATATTTTAAGAATGTCCTTCAGGATGGACAGGCGCTCATTTCAAAAGTTGAACTCTCTCAGACAGGACAGTTTCACATGAATGAAACAGAGAATAAATGGCATAAGTTTACTGCTACGCAACTTGTGGTTACACAAAGGCTAGGTTTTGACTGGGATGCAAAAATCCTGATGTTTCCCTTCATAAATGTATTTGTCCATGATACCTATCTGCTAGGAGAAGGCGATCTGCAAGCCTCAATACTCAGTCTTTTCGCGGTTGCGAAAATGCACAATACTCCTCAATTGAACCAAGGCGAATTACTACGTTTTCTTGCGGAAGCGGTTTGGTATCCGACATCGCTGTTACCCAGTCAGGGTGTAGTCTGGGAAGCGATCGATCAACATTCTAGCCGCGCCACTTTGACTGATGGCAAAACTACCGCCTCGGTCGTGTTTCAGTTTGATGCTGAGGGGTTAATCACCAGTATGCGTGCCGAAGAGCGTTGTCATAGCGTAGTTGGTGACAAATTGGTGTTTATGCCTTGGGTAGGTAATTTTAGAGAATATGCAACTTATAATGGAATGCGGATTCCCTTAGAAGGTGAGGTGGGATGGGAGCATCCAGAAGGGCTTTGTCTGTACTTCATCGGAAAAACTACAAAGATTAATTATGAGTTTGCATCTTTAACCATGAAAAAAACACCTTTCTTTAAGCACCGATTATTTCTATTAGGAGTATCTTTATCGCTATATACGATTGGATTGATTTTGCCCGCACTTACCTTTAAGATCGTCAATTACAAGACATCATACTCAGGTGTCATGGTTAATATGAGAGGGATTGAAGTTACCGCTTGGGGCGTACTCGGATTATTATTCCTGCAAATACCAGCGATCGGCTGGTTAGCAAATCCACTTTATTGGCTTTCCTGTGTATTTTTTGTAAAGAAGAAATATCATCTCTCTATAGCTTCTACCCTTACCGCAATTATTGTCGGTTTTACAGGAACAATATCTGCATATTGGTTTGCTTTGCCAAATGGGAGTAGTCCTGACAGTCAAATTCTATTAACCAAATTATTACTTGGCTTTTGGTTATGGCTTGCTGCGCCTACATTTTTGATGATTGTTGATTTTGTCTATTTGCAACATAAGAGTCGCCCCAAGACCCATGAATAAATTGATCGTTATATTTTGTGTAGTAATCAATCAACTCAATCAGGAAATCATGCGATCGCCTGTCATAGTTAAATTTTTACAATAGTTATAAAGTATAAACCGAGTCATTCAATGAAAAATAAGTTGATATACCGTTTAACTTTATTC
>JANMFC010000363.1:0-4270 GCA_031377675.1 Pseudanabaena sp. OTE_70b_metabat_355
AAGCGGCACTTTTAAACTTTTCTCTGTACCCTTTAAAACCTCAATTAGACTGTGTGTTCATCTAAACCTGTGCAACTTATCAGTTGATCAGTTTTCTTTTGAATATCCAATACTCTATAAATACCCGTTTCCTTAGTTTTACCCTTGAGGGCATATTTGCCGACAAACTGAGTCTGGAAATTATTATCCAAACGCTGATATGTCTCTTCGCTAATCAAAATATGGTGAGGACCGCCATCGACTTCTTTATTAAAGCTTTCTAAACGAGCGGCAATATTCACCGTATCGCCTAAGACTGAATATTCCAAACGCTCAGCACTGCCTAAACTCCCCGCAATCACAATTCCTGAATTAATACCAATGCCAGTTGTGACGGGGGGCAAACCTTCGGCAACCCAAACCTCATTCATGGACGCTAATTTATGGGCGATCGCTAGAGCTGCATCAACAGCACATTGAGCATCACGGGTGCGCTCCGTCTCATTACTATGGGGGATTGGCACACCAAAAACAGCCATCACCGCATCGCCAATATATTTATCGACCATACCGCCATGCGCCAAAACCTCATTGGCGATCGCCCCTAAATAATTATTTAACCAATTCAATGTCTCTCCAGGGGCTTGGGCTTCGGCGGCTGTACTAAAATTTCGCATATCCGTAAATAAAACCGTTACATAAACCTCTTGTCCAGTAATCCGCCCATCTTGCATAAATTGTTCACGATTAGTCCAGATAATATCAACTAATTCCTTAGAAACATGGCGCGAAAATAGTCCCATTAAAACTTTGCGCTCTGACTGCTGGATCGCTAGTTGATAAGCCATAACCAAAATATTGGCAGTGACTAATCCCAATATCGCGGGAAATAGTGGTATCCAAAGTGATTGTCCAAAGGCGAAATAACTAGCTCCAATCAACCCAGCCCCCAAGAAGGTCAACAGCCCCACATTTTTGAAAGCGTTAGGGATAAATGTGGCGATCGCCCCACCAATAATCGTGCAGATCACAATCCAGATATTTTCGATATCCTTTGACCAAACTCGAATAAAGCGGCGATCGTCTAGAGTTGCACTAATTAGTTGACTGACAATATTCGCATGAATCTCCACCCCATACATAACCTCACCATCGCCAGTGACAGGTACGGGAAAGCTATCTTTGAGGCTTTCGGCGGTAACTCCAATCAGGACTACGCGATCGCGAAATTGATCAGCAGTAACGCGCCCATCAAACACATCGGCGGCTCTAATATGTTGAAAACCTCTTGGTTTACCGCGATAACGAATCATCATTTGATAACCGCTATCATCTTCTTTGCGATACGCCCCATAGTTGGCTGTCAGTCTAGGAATAATTTGTTTGCCAGCCGTAAATTGAACTGTGTTGGGATTAAATTCAATCGGTTTCTTAAATAGCTTTTGCAAATATAAATCAGCTATTTCAAAAGCAAAGGAGCCTGAGTCTCCGACCACCGAAGCTCGCCTTACCACCGCCCCTTTATCTGTGGGCAAATTGACATATCCATATTTGCTAATCGGTTCTAAATCACTGGCAGGATCAACGCTGCTCCGACCTTCGACCGTAGCAATAAACTTTGCATTAACCACATTACCCGCATTTTTCATCGCGGTGACTAACTCACTGCGTCCTTCTAGTACGGGCATATCTAAATATTTATCAATGCCGATCGCGGCAGGCTTCGCTTCTGATATTTGACTAATCAGTTTGGCAAATAGGCGATCGCTAAAGGGCCACCTAAATTTTTGAATATCAGCTTCGGAAATTTCGACGATGACTATACGGCGATCGCTGGGTTCGTTAAGATGCGATCGCATCATGCTGTCATAGTTCGACAGTTCGATTTGCTTAAAAGCATGATTTTCTCGCAGTCCGATTATGCCCAAGGACAATGAGAAAGTAATTAATCCTGCAACTAATTGCTGTTGATTACGTTTACAAAAAGCACCAAAATTTATCAAAGAGGAATTAAGTTTCATTTTGATTGTCGATAATAAGAGTTGTCTGCGAAAATCAGATGCTACAGGAGTCAACTAATTTAGAAATTTATCTTTTCTCAAAATGACGAATGAACAAATATTTAGATTCAAGCATTTTTGCTTAAGTTAAGATTTAACTTTAGTCGCACATCGTAATACATCAGCGAAATTGCGGATTATTATTTGTTTTTTATTATTTGTTCTTTGTTTGTAATTGTTTACAAATTTTATTATTACCAATTTTATTGCCTACAAAAAAGAGTCGGCTTACGCATAGCATAAGCCAACTCTTTTTCAGATAGCGCCAAGCGCTGATTTAGTTAAATTTATTTGAAAAACTACTTCCAGTTTTTAGCAACAATTTCTGCAAGATCAACAACACGTTGGCTATAGCCCCACTCGTTGTCATACCAAGCTACAACCTTAACCATGTTACCGCCCATAACCATCGTCAAAGAAGCGTCAACGATTGAGGATGCATCAGTACCGCGATAGTCGATCGATACAAGTGGCAATTCGTTATATTCCAAAATGCCTTTCATGGAGCCTTCAGCCGCGATGCGGAATGCTTCATTCACTTCTTCCGCGACCGTGTGTTTTTCGGTTTCTAACACAAAGTCAACGACAGAAACGTTAGGCGTAGGTACACGCAACGCGATCCCATTCAACTTGCCCTTAAGCTGGGGCAATACGAGAGCAACCGCCTTAGCCGCACCAGTAGAGGTAGGGACAATGCTCAAAGCGGCGGCTCTAGCACGACGCAAATCACGGTGACTAGCATCAAGCAAGCGTTGGTCGCCTGTGTAACTGTGGGTTGTAGTCATTACACCCTTAACAATACCGAAATTTTCCAGCAAAACTTTAGCGACAGGTGCTAGACAGTTGGTGGTGCAACTAGCATTACTGATGATGTTGTGAATATCATGATCGTACTGATCGGCGTTTACGCCAACTACAAACGTACCATCTTCGTTTTTGCCAGGGGCGGTGATCAAGACTTTCTTTGCGCCAGCACCGATATGACGGCTAGCTCCAACCTTGTCAATAAACACGCCTGTGGATTCGATCACAAGATCAATGCCCCAATCCTTCCAAGGTAAGTTGTCGGGATTGCGATCGGAAACAGTTTTGAGGGTTTTACCATTGACCGTAATTGTGGTGTCATCGGCACTAACTTCGCCAGCAAATCTGCCTAGCATCGAGTCGTACTTCAGCAAGTGAGCGTTAGTACGGGGATCGGAAGTATCGTTAAGTCCAACTACTTCTATGTTTGTCTCTGTGCGTCCAGCCCAGCATCTGAGAAAGTTACGTCCGATGCGTCCAAATCCGTTAATCGCTACCCTGATAGTCACTGCTCTTACTGCCTTTTATCTAAATTTAACTTTTAAACTTTAATCTGCTGTTAATGATACCGAAAAACCGCACCTAAATTATTCTCTGCTTAATCAAAATTTTGAATTTTCATAAAAGTCGGAAAATTGATTTAGGGACAGTCCCCATTTCACGATGTTTTACTACAAATTTGGCGATCGCCTAACTCGGTGATCGATTACTCGCCGCCCACTAAAAAAGTCAGATGTTTTTGAATTAAAATAGCCTAGGTAGGCGTAACTAAATATAAAACCCAAATAAGCTGATTCGCCCGCAGAACGGGCGAATCAGCTTATTTGGGTTCTTGGTTTTATTAAGCTGAGATACTTATGAAATATCTAAAGACAAATAAAGACCTATGTCCGAAACCGACAGTTTAATTGTCAAGCCCAAAAAATCTGGACTAGCGCCACTGATTCTCACCCTAGTGGAATTGCTGCGACAGTTAATGGAAGCGCAAGTAATTCGGCGGATGGATGCAGAAAAGTTAACTGAATCAGAAATCGAGAGGGCTGCCGACAGTTTGCAGGGACTAGAACAGCAGATTTTTAATCTTTGTGAAGTTCTCGATATTGATCCTGAAGATCTCAATCTTGATCTTGGTGAATTTGGCAAACTCCTACCCAAGCGTGGCGCATATTATCCTGATAAATCCTCAAGTGAGTCATCAATTTTAGAACTACTCGATCGCTTAATCAGCACAGGAATTGTATTAGAAGGTGATGTCCAGATAGGACTAGCCGACATTAATTTGATCGATCTGAAATTAAAATTACTCCTAACTTCAGGCGATAAATCGGGTTCTATCAACTCGTGATTTTTATAGCTACTCCCTTCCCAGAGAAAGAATAGCGGTGGGGCGCGAAAAGCCCCAAACCAAAAAATTAAAAAAAAAAAGA
>JANMFC010000367.1:0-11804 GCA_031377675.1 Pseudanabaena sp. OTE_70b_metabat_355
TGCTCGGAGAGTCTCTCTGTCTTCGTTTCAATGTATCTAAGCCCCCTCAATCCCCCAATTCTGGGGGACTTTGAAAGAATTTTATTTTCTTGTTCCCCCAGAATTGGGGGCTAGGGGGCAATTAATTGTTGACTTGACTAAGTTTTGCGACTTGTGTGTACACGGTAGCTTTCGTAAGGGGGGCTGGGGGGGATCATTAGTAACTCGCGCTATATCTAGCTGATAACTTAAACCCACACCTCACCACCCCCCGATCGCCCCACCCTAAATATTTAATTTGCCAAAAAACCCAAAATCGTCTATAAGAAACAAGGCAAAAACACACACTCAAGCGATCGCCCATAATTATTTTCCGTAGTGCTATTGACAATGGTCACTTACAGACTATAATCCCTCCATCATTGAGTATACCCAGTGCTACAACAGCTACAAAACTCGTAAAGACACGCTTATGTTCGGCTTAAAATTTGGTGCAAAGTCTAAAAAAGGCATCGGAATCGAAATTACATCCGAGAAAGTTAACGTCGTGCAACTTCGCCGTAAAGGGTCATCCTATAGGTTAATTACCTATGGCAGTATTGAACTACCCGAAGGAATAGT
Source organism: Pseudanabaena sp. OTE_70b_metabat_355 (assembly GCA_031377675.1). Classification (GTDB taxonomy): domain Bacteria; phylum Cyanobacteriota; class Cyanobacteriia; order Pseudanabaenales; family Pseudanabaenaceae; genus Pseudanabaena. The sequence goes on from JANMFC010000367.1 coordinate 601, forward strand.
AAACGAAGGACACGTTCTCGATCCCGTAGCATTGGGAGAAACTATTCGCAACCTATTAACAGAAAAAAAAATAAAAGCCAAAAAAGTCGCCATCGGCATACCTGGACGAGAAACCGTAAGCCGACTAATTCGACTACCTGCGGAAATTCCTGACCTAGAACTGCGGGATATGGTACTTAACCAAGAAGCGAGCTTGTACTTGCCTTTTCCCAGAGAAGATGCCGATGTAGACTATCAAAAACTAGGAATATCCCTTGATGATGATGGCATTGAGCGGATCGAAATCCTCATGGTCGCCACCCCAAAAGAAGTGACCGATAGTTATATTCAAGCCTTGGAAATCGCTCAGCTACAGGTTGATATTGTCGAAGTCAGTAGCTTCGCCTTGATTCGCTCCATGTACAATGAATTAGCTAGATTTAGTACCCTAGCCGAAGCCGTAGCGATCGTTGATATTGAATATGAAGCCACCGAAATCACCGTAACAGTTGATGGCGTGCCGCAGTTTTCTCGCACCTTTCCCATCGGTACAACCCAGATTCAGAATGCCCAATTAAGAGCGATCAATCTGCCACCACGTCGCACCACCGATATGGAAATGTTGAGTTCCACAGTCGTACCAGTACAGTCCATTGACACCGCCAGTCTCATGGCGGGTGGTGGCAGTACTCCAGGCGATGCCGCCATCTTAAGGATTGTGGGCGATCTTTCCGATGAGTTAAGGCGCTCCATCGACTTCTATACAGGACAATCTCCAGGCTCCGATGTTGTTCAAATGTTGATCGCAGGACCTGGATCTTGTATCGGTCAGCTGAATGAATTTTTTAGCCAAAGACTTGGTATTGCCGCAAATGCGATCGATCCACTTACTACTGTCGGTGTCTCAGTTGATGTTGATATTCCCACTCATGAGCGCATGGCGATGTCTATTTGTCTTGGACTAGGTTTGAGGGAGGTATAAAAATATGTATAACCTTGATATTAACTTTTTAAGCGATCGCGCTGCGGCTGAAGCTCAAGCGGCGGTGCGTCCACCGATCGCTGATTCGCAATTTCTGATCTATGGCGGTGCAGTCGCCGTTGTCGCGTTGGCACTGGTAGGCGGTGCATTTGTGGTCTTGAGTGCAGCCAATGATGGAATTCAGACTGAACTTACGGCTTTGACCACCAAAGAAACTCAATTAAATGAGAAAGTCAAAGCTTTAGAAGGGCAAGAAGCTCAACTAAAAACGGTGCAAGATCGAACTGATAAAATTGCCGCTCTATTTGTCGGTAATTTTCCTACCAGTGCGATCGCCAACGAAATTAGAAATCGTATTCCGCCTACCGTAAGGATTAACTCGATTACCCAAAATTCTCCCTCGGCAGCATCTCCCGCCCAATCGATCCTATTAGATGGACAAGTCACCAACTACAACGAGTTGAATGACTTTATGTTACTGCTCAAGGCTTCTCCACTTTTAGATGCTGAAAAAACGAGATTAGTCTCATCAACTTTACAACAAGCGACAGTTGGAGCCAACTTCACCCTCGTTAACTTCCAACTCGAAACGGCTGTCACCTCCAAAAGCCCTGCGGAGCTACTACCTGAACTTCAGAAAAGAGGTGCAGAAGGCTTAGTTGCCAGAGTTAATTTATTAAAACAACAGGGAGTGATTAAATAAAATGACTAATGCTGCTGCTTCAGGAACTGAAGAGGTTGTAGATGGTGGTTTAACCCTATTTGGGATCACCTTTACTTCCAAAATATTAGGAATCGTCATGGGAATTGGCGGTATTGGGCTAGCAATTTATGTGGCGACTAGTTATGTCACCCCACTCTGGGATCAGGTCCAGACTGGACAAACAAAAATTTCTACCCAAAAGACTTCGGTGGGCGGACTAGAACAAAAGATCGCCGCTAAAGGTAATGTTTTAGCCAAGATTGAAGACGCTAAGAAACAAAATGAATTTGTGTTAACTCTTTTGCCGAATGTCGATAACATCGATACGCTGATGCGAGACATTCAAGAGCAAATTCCAAAAACAATCACGATCGCTTTGCCGCCAGATTTCTCCTACGAATTAGCAGGCACAATGCGGAATTTTCAGCCCGCTCCCTTTGTTCCCGGTCCGCAATACAAGACCTACTCATTTACGATTGGTTTTGACGGCAAGTTTGACGATGTGGTGAATACAATTCAAAAAATTGAGCGGCTAAAGCCTCTGTTACTGGTTAAGAACTTAAAGCTAACTAAAAAGGCTTTACCGATCAATCAGTTTAAGTTTTCTAGACCATTGGCTGCTGGCAAAGATAAAGAACTGCTAGACAGTTTGCCGCCATTGCTTGGTGCAGATTTCACCCTTGAGGCGTTTGTCCCATTAACCGAAGCTGAGCTTAAAGCGGCGGCTCCTGCGCCTGCACCACCCAAGAAATAAGTGATAGTGGAACCCTCACCCCCCAGCCCCCTCTCCCATTAAGGGCGAGGGGGAGTAAGACCATGTACACACAAGCCTAAATACCCCCTTTAATTCCCCCTTGCAAAGGGGGAAAACTAGAAATCTTGTTCCCTCCCCTTTGCAAGGGGAGGGCTAGGGAGGGGTAATTGATGAGATTTACAAATTCCTGTAGTTGTGTGTACACGGTAGCTCCCGCAGGAGAGGGTCTTATTTAAAATATTAATTTAAAATATTTATTTTAAATCGACAAACTGTGGTACACTCTCAACCCATAATCACGTCAATTCTGCCAAGGTTATGTTGATCCTTTCCTTAGGATCGGTTTGGATTTTGAGAGAGTCCCCGAAAAGATTAAGTGTATTGGTTTCCGTCAGGAACTAGAGGAGTGTAATCGCATGAATATGAAATTGACTAAAAAATCAACTAAAAAATTAACAGGGAAATTAGATCGAAAGTCAAAGGTTAAGTCTCTGGCTTGCTGGCTGCTGATGGCAGTGACTTGCCCACAGGCGATCGCCCCTGCTTTTGCACAGAACCCTGCTGCTGCCCAGCCCCAAGTATCCGCCAGTAAATCCGAAGCGATCGCCGTTGCTAGCCGCATCACCGACATTGATTCCAGTGTGTCAGGCGATCGCCTGAACCTCACCTTAAGTTTTGCCAGTAGCGATCGCCCTCAAGTTACCTATGCCCGCCAAGGTAAGGATTGGATCGCCCTATTAAATGGCGCTCAGTTGCAATTGGGTAATGGTAATGCTAGCTATACCAAATCAAACCCCGCCCCTGGAATCACAGCGATCGAGGCTACGGCCTACGCAACCAATAAAGTCAGAATTCGCGTCACGGCGGCTAATCCCGAAGTTCTCAAAGATTTGATCAAGCGTCAAGATACCAACAATAGTTTGGTGTTTAGCTTAGAGATGCAGTCCAATTCGATCTCTTCCGCTAATGCCCCTGACGCTGGCGTAATCCGAAGTGATAATGAATCAAATAAGGTGCTTACGGCTCAAAATACTACCGCCGCTAATCCATCTTCACTCGGACAGCCTCTATTCCAGCCCAAAGTCACGATCACCGATCCTGACGGTAAAACCCGCGTCGCTCAAACTAATGCGCCCAATTCAACGCCGCCCTCAACATCAAATCCCGTAAGTCCCCAATTACAAGGGCGTGTCCCTGGCATTGCCCCAACATTCCGTCCCATCAAGACTCCACCAATTGGTGATATTGCGACATCTACTGCAAGGTTGCGTGCTGATATTGTCGATCTCGGTTCGGCTGAGCGTGTACCGCGCATTACTCTCCGTAACGCACCAGCGATCGAGGTTTTGACTTTAATCGGACGGGTAGCAGGTTTAAGTGTTGTTTCTGCCGATTCATCAACACCCGCCGCCGCAGGTGCAACGCCAGCCGCAGGTAAGACAGGTGCAACTAGCATTAACAAGCCTGTAAGTCTATCTATCGAGAATGAAACTGCTCAAGATGTTTTTAACAACGTCTTAAGAATTACGGGGCTAGATGCTAATCGGATTGGAAACACCATCTTTGTTGCTACTAATCTGCCTGTGACGCTCAAAAATTTAATTACCAAAAACTATCGTCTCAACCAAATCACGGCAGGAGAAGCTTCTGCATATTTGATCGGTTTGGGGGCTTCGCGTGTGGTCAATCGCCAACGCGCCATTCCTGGAGTCCAGACTGCAACTCTTGGCACGACATCGACGGCAGTTGTTAATGTTACGACAGAGGTGGTTCCAACCTTAGAAACTGTGGCAATTACTCCTGAGTCTGGAGCAACTCCATTACTCAAAGGTGTACAAGTCATCGCTGAGGAAAGAGGCAACACTGTCACTTTGATTGGTTCGCCTAAACAGGTCGAATTCGCTGAGGGGCAACTAGCAAGATTAGATTTACGCAAGCGTCAAATTTCTGTAAATGTGCGGATTGTCGATGTCCAGTTGCTCCGCAACCAATCATTCAGCAGTCAATTCTCTTTTGGTGTTAATGATAGTTTCTATACGGTTAGAGATGGAGTTGCTGTTGCTAATTTTGGACAATATACTCCTGCGCCTTCAGCAAATAATGCTGGAAGCGTGACTTCTGTTCCGATTGTTGCCAATCCCTTCAGTAGCGCACAAAGCTTTATAGATCTTTCGAGTAGTACTACTGTACCTCAGCTTATTCCAGGTGTTCAAACCATCATTAATGGTAATTTGCAGCCTGGTTCATTCAGAAACTCCCCTGGCGAAATTTTCAATAGACTTCCTATTAATTCGATTACTGGCAATCCTTTTCAAGCAGGAATTACAACTATTACACCTGCTACACCTGATGTTGTTACGACAACAATTGATCCTACTACTGGGCTGCAAACGACGACTAGGACAGCAGGCACATTAGGCACAGCAGTACAGTCTCTGTCATCTCTGTTCCAATATCCCACTCAGTTTTTACAGAGTTTACAATTTCAGATCCAAAGTAGTAACGCTAAGGTTTTGACCGATCCCACGCTTACAGTCCAAGAAGGAGAACGGGCATCCGTAGGGCTAACGCAGGAAGTCCCAGGCGGATCTACGATTACACCTTCTACAACAGTTAATGGAGTGATAACCCCTGGTGGTACAACATTCAATGTCAAGAAGGCAGGATTAACCCTGAATATTCAAGTGGATAGAATTGATGACAATGGATTTGTCAATATGTCTCTCTCTCCCACAGTTTCGTCGGTTGTACAGACTATTACTAATCCTGATGGCAGTCAACAAGCCCTACTTTCAGAAAGAACTCTTAATTCAGGAAAAATCAGACTCAGAGATGGTCAGACTTTGATTTTATCTGGAGTCATCCAAGATACCGATAGAGAAACTATCACCAAAGTTCCTTTCCTTGGAGATTTACCGATCATTGGTGCTTTGTTCCGAGGCAGCAGCAGTCAAAATACTCGCAGTGAAGTGATTATCATTGTCACACCACGCATTATGGATGACAGCCAAAATTCAAACTTTGGTTATAGTTATCAACCAGGTCCAGAAACACAAAAGGTACTTGATAGCAATCAAATCAAACCACAGTAACACTTACATCTTCTCTCTCTTCAATTACACTCTCTTTTCTACAGCCTTGGGAATAATTCCCAAGGCTTTTTTATTAGTGAATTTGATTTGACCAAACTAATAGTGAAATTTACATGATACCACAATAACATCTTCATTTCGCAATTTCACCAAAATGCGAATCTCTTTCGTGCAGAACAACGCCAATCCGATTTATATGATCGACTAAATCAGGATTGTCAATATCCTTAAAAATTGATATATCAAAAGAATAAGGTAAAAACAAATCATCAATATCTGACTCAATACTACTTAATTGTGAGTAATTAAGTTGATCCCCAATTAAAGTTAAATCAATATCCGAACCATTGCGATAATTTCCCTTAGCTCGTGAGCCATACAACAATATCTTTTCAATTTGAGTGTATTTTGCAAACACAGCAATAATTTTATTAATTGTTGCTTCCTTTAGTCCAAATCGTTTTACAGTTTCATCAGTTTGCATCATCATTTAATCCCTGCATCTTTTCGCATAACATTACAAACAAAGCAAAAAATCTTGTCTGAATATTCGTAGCGATCGCCTCAGCCGTAGATTCGTTATAAGTATGCACCGTCTGATTACGATCCTTAATCATATCCATCCAACTTTCCCCATCTTCAATCAATCCGACCTTAAAAGTTCCAGGAATTAGCATTGAGCATCGTATCAATATCGCGCTCAAATTGCCATGTAGCAGGAAATTGATAATCAGGGTATTCAATTTTGATACGCTCTAGAGAAGTTTCAAAGCATTCATCAAACATTTTTAAGAAGTGGCGCTTGAGGCTTGGAGACTGCCTAAACAGTTTATTAATATCCCTACGTTGATCGAATATCGTTAGCAACCAACCTCTATAACATTCAGGCATATTGACATAACAACGCTTGAGAATATGCTCGATCAATCTCTCTAACCTATGCTCGATCTCGCGCTTATTACTACCTGACAAACCTTCTAACTCCTCTATTAAATTTTCCACATCAAGATTGTGAAAGTCACCCGCCTTCAGTTGTGAGATCGCCATCTTTAACCACAACTCAAGATCGCGATCGTACAGCGCTAATGGTGGTGCAATTGTTTGTGTCATTTTGTTTCGCGAATTCAAGGATGAAATGAAACGATTGTGCTGTCAATAGACTAGCGATTATTCTATCCTATAAAAATATTTTGCTAAGCTTGTAAAAACAGTGCATCACTGTGTAATAATCATTAAGCGAAAAAAAACGCCCTCATGGCTCAGAGGTAGAGCATTCCCTTGGTAAGGGAAAGGTCACGGGTTCAAATCCCGTTGAGGGCTTACTAAAGCAAAGGCGAAAAAAGTATGATCATGACCTTTGAGCAAATGCAAGCCATCCTAAGTCAGATGACGCAAGCCAATCTAGGCTTACACGAACGGCAAAATAGAACTGAAACTCTCATTGAAGAAACCAACAAAAGCCTGTCTCGCATTGAGGCGATCGCTGAAGAAAATAGTAAGTGGTTTACTGCGACCAAGACGCTCATTGACTCAAATGCCAGAGCGATCGAAGCAACGAATAACTCACTTAATGCCAAATTTGAGCAAATCGCCAATGCGGTAATCAAAGGGCAGGATCGGCTAGAAAGGTTAGAGCGTAGAGACAAGCGGGTTGACAAAGAAATTCTTGGTTTACGCATTGAAACTAGACGGATATTAGAGCGATGGTTAGGTGAACCATTTACCGACAATCCAGACTTAGATGATGAAGATGAAAGCTAATCATAAAATAGCGTTGGTATAAGTCTATTTCCTTAGTGGAAAGGAGTAAAATCTTAGTCTAGTTGCAGTAATTTTTTTAGAAATCCCGATCGCATGATTTTCCCTGAGTATTCTGACTTTATTAAGCTTGCTGGAAACGGTACTGACCAAGGTAACTTTGTGCCTGTGTACATGGAACTGGTTGCCGATCTCGATACGCCTGTGTCGGCTTGGTATCGTGTATGTCAAGGTCAGCCCTATAGCTTTTTATTAGAGTCAGTCGAGGGCGGCGAAAGATTGGGGCGCTATAGTCTGCTGGGTTGCGATCCCCTATGGGTATTAGAGGCGAGAGGCGATCGCACCACGCAGACCTTTCGTAATGGCAAAGTCAAAGAATTTACGGGTAATCCCTTTCAGCATTTAAATGATTGTCTTGCACCGATTCATCCTGTGCATTTGCCAGAATTACCGCCGAGCTTAGGTGGATTGTTTGGCTATTGGGGCTATGAATTAATTAATTGGATCGAGCCGAAAGTACCTGTTTATCCCTGTCAAGAGGGCGATACACCCGATGGGATTTGGATGCAGGTCGACAGCTTGTTGGTCTTCGATCAGGTCAAGCGCAAAATTTGGGCGATCGCTTATGCCGATATGAGTGATGGTCAAGCAACCGAATCAGCCTATCAATCAGCTTGCGATCGCTTGACGGTGCTAGTGGATAAACTGCGATCGCCCCTTGATCGTCAAAAAACTGCAATCACATGGACAAATCCCCGTACCCAGCCGCCCGTAACCTATACGAGCAATGTCACCCGCGAAAAATTCTGTCAAGCCGTCGAACAGGGCAAAGCGCATATTAAAGCTGGCGATGTTTTCCAAGTTGTGCTTTCCCAAAGGCTAACCACAGAATTTAAAGGTGAACCGTTTAGTTTGTATCGTTCTTTACGGGTGGTCAATCCTTCGCCCTACATGGCTTTCTTTAATTTTCAAGACTGGCAGTTAATTGGCTCCAGCCCTGAAATCATGGTCAAAGCCGAAGTGATCGATGGAGTTTCGCGCACTGTTCTTCGCCCGATCGCAGGGACTCGCCCCAGAGGAGCCACACCTGCGGAAGATGCCGAACTAGCCAAAGATTTGCTTGCCGATCCCAAGGAAATTGCGGAACACGTGATGCTCGTAGATTTGGGTCGCAATGATCTCGGTCGCGTTTGCAAGAGTGGAACCGTTAAAGTTGATGAACTAATGTCAATCGAGCTTTATTCTCATGTCATGCACATTGTCAGCAATGTTGTCGGTGAAATTCGCCCCGAAAAAAATGCTTGGGATTTGCTTCAGGCTTGTTTTCCTGCGGGAACCGTAAGCGGTGCGCCCAAAATTCGAGCGATGGATATCATTCATAATTTGGAAGGCGATCGGCGCGGCACTTATGCAGGAGCCTATGGCTACTATGATTTTGAAGGTCAGTTGAATACGGCGATCACAATTCGGACAATGGTAGTTAAGGATGGAACCGCTAGTGTTCAGGCGGGTGCGGGTGTAGTTGCCGATTCTGATCCTGAGAAGGAATATCAAGAAACTCTCAACAAGGCAAAAGGAATGTTGGAATCATTACGCTGTTTGGGTTAGAGATGAACTGAATACACTTAATGGCAAAGAGATCGCGGATATGTTGATAGAAATAATGCATCTAGTTTTTTATGGCATACTTGAATAAACACGATTCCGAGTAGTAACTTATTATGCAAGTTAAAGATCTCACTATTGAAGAGCTAAAAGCTGTGATCCGCGAAACTGTCGTTGAATCATTAGAGGATCTTCTGCCCGATCCAGATGCCGAAAAAACAGTTAAGGCAGAATTTCAACAAGATCTATTAGAGTCTCGCAAGCAAAGACAGGAAGGAACTAAAAATATGTCACCAGCAGAAGTAAAAAGAAGACTGGGATTAACTGTCAGATGACCTATTTTGTGGAATATACTCCAAGCTCCTTTGCCGATTTGGAGAAACTAAATAAAACAGCACAAGATCGCATTACAAAAAAAATTGATTGGTTAACGGGCTAGATATGTTGAAACGCAAGATCCTAGAAGAAAACAGATCCTATACTTTTCGGTCATATTTTGAACTTCCCTATGACACCGATGAAGTGCTAGCCGAATTTGGCTATCGTTTTCGTAGCGACAACTTAGATCTGCCGATCGCTCAAACATTACCCGATCGCTTGCCAGCCCTAAAGCAAGAAATGCAGGAAATGTTACGCTTAACCCTGCTATCTACAGAGACAGCCAAACGCGAGATTCTCATTGCTCCACTTATTACTGAAGTTGCTCGTTTCTGCCAATGTCAACTACGCATTGAATATTCCGTAAATGTCAGTGAGAGATTAAAAGGTGAATTGGATTATCTCTTTCGTTCCGACCATAGTCTATTGGTAGTTGAAGCCAAAAGAGATGATCTCACTAGAGGCTTTACACAGTTAGCCGTAGAGCTAATCGCCATGTCAGAGATAGACGATCACGATTTTCTCTATGGCGCTGTCACGACTGGTAATGTTTGGCAGTTTGGAGTTCTTGATCGCCAACAAGCCCTGATAACTCAAGACATCCAACAATTTCTCGTTATCGACGATCTAGAAAGGCTAGCTGCTACTTTGATTAATTTACTTCTCAAGGGCTAACTCTACTAAGCGATCGCATAGTTCTGCAAAAGGAATTCCCGAATATTCCCATAATTTGGGATACATACTCAATGAAGTGAACCCAGGGAAAGTATTAATTTCATTGATTAAAACCGTTCCCGTTGCTTCGACATAGAAGAAATCGACTCTAGCTAAACCTGCTCCTGCCACTGTTTGAAAAGCTTTTACCGCCATTGACTGCACCGCTTGGGTGACGTGATCAGGCAGATTGCTAGGAATAATCAAATCCGCCATACCTGCGGTGTATTTAGTCTCATAGTCATAGAAGTCACTGGTGAAAGTAATCTCACCGATCGCTGAAGCTTGGGGTTGTTCATTACCAAGCACCGCACATTCGATTTCACGCGCCGTGACACCCTGCTCGATGATGATGCGTGGATCGTAGCTAGTAGCGCTAGCGATCGCTTCTTTTAACTGTTGGCGATCGCGTACTTTCGAGATGCCCACCGAGGAGCCAAGATTAGAAGGTTTTACAAAACAAGGATAACCAAGAGTTGCTTCAATATGTTCACTCCAAGAGGGCTCATCCTGCTGCCATTGCCAACGATTCAGCGCCACATATTTCACTTGAGGTAGTCCCGCATTAGCAAAAATTGCTTTCATCGCGATCTTGTCCATGCCCACCGATGAGGCAAGTACGCCATTCCCAACATAAGGCTTCTGCATCAATTGTAAGAGTCCCTGTACAGTGCCATCTTCACCATTTGGTCCATGCAGGACAGGAAACCAAAGATCGATTTGCTGCACTTCTGTCGGCAAGAAAAAAGCGGCGTTAGTTAATAATTCGGAGTCCTGTAAAGCTTTTCCAGAGTCTAAAACCTGATTCGATACATCAGGACTGTGCCATGTGCCATCGCGTTGAATATAGAAGGGTTGAACTTGATAACGAGAATTTTGGCTGAGGGCTGAGGCGATCGCTTTTGCCGATGTAATTGACACATCATGTTCGCCAGATTGTCCACCAAATAACAAACCGACATAAAGAGGAGACTTTGCCGCCAAATCTATCATACCCGTCATTAGCCAATGCCCTCATACTTGATATCAAACTTTTAGTATTGAATACTTTACCTTAAAGTTTTGAAGTAAAGTATTCAGTACTAAAAGTTTGATTTCAATTTGATGAGGATGTTTACTAATGACTGGTATATCGATAGATTTGGCGGCAAAGTCTCCTCTTTATGTCGGTTTGTTATTTGGTGGACAGTCTGGCGAACATGATGTGTCAATTACATCGGCAAAAGCGATCGCCTCAGC
>JANMFC010000381.1:0-2599 GCA_031377675.1 Pseudanabaena sp. OTE_70b_metabat_355
AGACTTCTGCACAAACTCAAACAAAATGCGATGGTTATAGTCAACAGAACAAGCCCAAACATCTGAGAGATCGCCAACCAGTTTATGCGTTCTCAAACTTGGATGATAAGGATCTTCCGCTAGTTGACGCAATGCCTTCTCAATTAACGGGCGCAATTGCGGACTTTTGCGAATTAGACGTTTAAAAGCTCGCTGAGATTTAGCTGTCCAATCAATATTCCTCAACTATCCAACTCCGCCAAAAAATCATCGACAGAACCAGATTTAAATTTACCTTCTCGATACTCCTGTTGAACCTCTCGAACTTCTCTAACAACTTGCTGATGTTGACGCAACTTCAAACGATTATTCAACACGTCAATTAAAGCAACTTGATCATCTAGAGATAGAGCATCTATGGCATTAAGAGCTTCTTGAAATAGAGACGTTTTTAAGGCTTGACTCATAGGATTATTTATGAAATTTTACTCTATAACCTCGGTTGTCATTATACTTCAGAAAAAAGGATATCGCCTTTACTGCAATTATTCAAGACTTAGCTACAACCTCATAAACCAAGCATTTGTTGAATATCATTTAAAGTGATCGCGGTTTTACATTTAGCAAATATAGCAATCCTAAATGAGTTGTGAGAAAAAGCCATAGGTAAAAAGTTTGGGAAAGTTAAAGATTTGTCGATGCGTAATAAACTCAAAGAAGAACTTAACTGCCGTAAAAGACTTGCATAAATGATAGAACTCACGAATAAATCGCTTAGCCTGTAACCAGATGTCTTCTATCGGATTTTGTTTCGGATCGTTAGGCGCAAACCGTATACAAGTAATTTTCCAACTTGACTCGTCAAGAGCGCAATTGGTTAGAGCAAGATAATCTTTTATCTCTTGAGAACCATTGGTGACAAGTTAAGGTTAAGAAGCATTAGGCAAGGGGATTTGAGGGGAAGGGACAAAGAAAAAAGGGTCGCCATTCTGAACGTGAGCAGGGAAAGGGGCAATAATCAACTTGATATTAGGTTTACGGATGGATTTAACAACGCCCAAATCTTGATTTTCAGGGGCAGCGAAATATTTAATTGGATCAGAGGTCAAGCCTTTACGGTGAGCAACAGAAAAATGATAAAGCCCACGATAAATCATTTCTAAAGAAATGCGTTCAAATGGTAGAGCCATAGCATCAGCAACAGCATCGCCTAAATCTACTAAAACGGCAAAGAACAACCAAGTCGCCCAAATTTGTAATTTTATGCCATTAATCGAGCCAGTCCATAAATAGCTCAAACCCAAGAGTCTTTTGACAACATTAAAAGCTTCTTCAATACGCCATCTCTTGCTATATAAATTGGCTACGACATAGGGTGGTAAAACCACAGGGTCAAGGACACTCGTGAGATAAGAATACCAAATCTTACCCGCCTTGATCTCTACCAGACGTAGCGTGACGTAAGGAACTTTTTCTGTACCAGAACCCATTTGGATCAATCGGTCACGGATACTATAGCTATCCGTAAATATTTGTTGGATTTGAAAAGATGCTCCCTTTTTTAATCTTGTAATAAAATTTACATTTCTCTCGATTAACTGTTGCCAAAATTGAAAATGATAAAAGCCTCGATCTAATAACAATAATGTTTTTGCTTGGACTAATTTTAAAATGTCTGATTCAAAATTAACATCTGAGGCTTTGGGGTTTTCTTGAAACCAGATTTCTATTGGCAGTCTGGTTACTAAATCAATTACTACGCCCATTTTTCCTGCTAATTGTCCCATTGGCACTTCTTTCAAGCTATCTAATTTCCTAAATAGCGCTTCTAATGTTGAACCATCACAAGCCCATATCCTCTCGAATTTTCTGCCAGCAAATTCAATACTTTGCGGCTGCGGTCTTTGTTTTCGACTATGCCACTTAATCCTCAATTCGGGTAATAATTGTTTGAATACTCTTTCAAATAACTCGGCAGGAAGTGTCAAAAATCTTTCGGATATCGCTTGCTGACTTACCTTTGTGGGCGTACACCACAAGAATCCTTCACGCCCCAACATTCGCGTTAGTTCTCTTACTCCTGCTACATCCCGCCATAACAAGGTCAGTACCGCCGCCATCATCAATGGTAGATTCAATATTCGGTCTCGTAATCCTAATTGCTGATAGTAATTTTTCTGAGTCATGATCGCAGGGATTAACAAATCTTCTAATTGTTTCGCTATTATTTCATCTTCGACCATTGGTCTTTGCTGTTGTTTAGCGTGGTCTCGATTCGTCCTTTTACTTTGGGACATGGTGCTTATATTTCCTTAAATCCTTTTCCTATATGGCTTTTACATCTTTTCTTTCCCCTATTGACAAATTTCCTGTTTTCTTAACTTGTCACCAATGATATCGAACAAACCATCTTTATCGATATCACCAATGGCTGGCGTGGGACGATTTAGTGGAGCTTTAAAAACTGATTTAAGAATGAAAGCCATTGATAAAGATTCAGTGGTTTGCTGAATGATTGTTGATTGTTATGAGTAAAAATCTTACAAATGTCTGTCTACGGAAATAATTCCTTTGCAAAAGCAAAAAGGCTCTTCTAGGTTTGAGATTTTCGCAATAAGAT
>JANMFC010000408.1:0-2104 GCA_031377675.1 Pseudanabaena sp. OTE_70b_metabat_355
GTAACTGCCAGTTTGTAGGGGTAGTCGATGTCCGTTATATTCTGAGTCGTATTTTTTGGTGTTGGGGAAGCTTTCGAGTACTCCTGCGGCGATTTCGCAGTTGTTTTTTTGCAGGCTGGCTTTGATCGCGCAGGCGATGCCAAAGCTGGGTACTTCTTGCCAGAAAGGATAGTAGATATGCAGTCCTTCGCTATGTGAACTTTGCACGATTAGCGGTCTGACTAGTCCTATGTCTTCTAGGGCTTGCAGTACGGTTTTAAATTTTTCGTGGTTGTTGCTGGGGTGGTAGGGGCTGCCTTTGTCTATGTCGAGGAGGGCGTATTCGGTTTGGTTGTCAAATCTTACGCCGATTAGGGTGTCTGGGTCTGCCCAATAGTCGTATAGTCGCCTTCCTGTGATCGGGTAGCGGATTTCGGTTTTCCAGTCGGGTTTGCTCGTCCGATCTACATTTTTGGCATAGATAAATTTCCACGAGTATGGGAAAAAGCTAGCAAAGGTTTGCGCTACTAATTCGGTGGTGGTTAATGTGTTTGCTTCTAAGCCTTTGGTCGTAAATTCGGGATCGATAGTGTTATAAACACGATTTTTATATGAGGTCATGCTCGTTGACCTCTTTTTTGCTTGTCACGAGCGATCGCTTTCTCGATCTGCTGTGGCAAGTCTCGCAATTTTAATGTCATCTAGATTGTCCTGATTGTAAGGGTTGTAGGGGCTTCAATCAGGAAATGAGCAGATTTTTTGTGTTTATTTCAACGCTTCAATTATAGTTTTTTGCTGAATTTTAAAAATTTCCATAGAAAACTATTGCTAAACTTGTATCTTGCGTTAAGATATAGAGAAGCGCTGAACAAAATTGCCATCTCAAAGCAACATCTGTCCATTCCTGGATATTGAATTTAATAAAACCTTCGGGTTTACAAAGAAGCTAGTGGGTGCAATCACTGGCTTTTTTGTGTCTGAAGGGGAAAACGAGCTAAGTGATCTCCTGACAAATAAAAACAGTGCTTTAAGCATACAGCGATCGCTCTAGATCTGATCTAGAAAAGATCAAAATTTTAGTAACCTCTGCCTGAATTTTGCTGGCAAGCCTCAAAACTGTCATCTATGACACTATTTGGGCAATAACTGGCAATTGTAATTGCCATTAATAGACACTTTCCGCAGCAGTAGTGTTTTCACTACCGTCAGAACCTTCGATAGGAGGGGGATAATGAAACATAGAACTGACTAAAGGAAAAGAGTTTATGTATTTTCACTCGTCCTACTTAATCCTAATTCCAGGGATGATCTTGATGTTTTGGGCGCAACATCGCGTTAAAGCAACATACGAAAAATATGCCGAAATCCAATCGAGTTTAGGGATGACAGGCGCACAAGTTGCCAAGACCATCTTGCAACGTATGGGGATTCATGATGTCACCGTTGAGCAAGTGGAAGGACAACTGACCGATCATTACGACCCATCCGCCAAAGCAGTCCGATTATCGGAGTCGGTATACGCATCTTCATCTTTAGCCGCAGCAGCGATCGCTGCCCATGAATGTGGTCACGTATTGCAAGATGTACGGGGCTATCAATTCATGAATATCCGTGCCTCGCTAGTGCCAGTGGCAAATATCGGCGCAAACTTTGGACCACTGATGGTGATGGCGGGATTATTTTTGACATCGTTGGGTAGCTTGAGTACTGTTTTTATCAACCTTGGCATTATTTTGTTTGCAGGAGCGATCCTGTTTCACATCGTCACTTTACCCGTTGAGTTTGATGCATCAAGCCGCGCCTTGAGACTGATTGACGAGCTAGGAATTTTGCAAGGTGAAGAAAATCGGGGCGCTCGGAGTGTCTTGAATGCGGCGGCATGGACATATGTAGCGACAGCGATTTATGCAGCATTGCAACTGGTGCAATTGTTATTGATGAGAGGCGATCGCTAAATCGTAAGTCCTTTCCAAAAATTAAGAGGCGGTGCGATGCGCCGCTTTTTATTTTTGTAGTAATAATTTTGCCAACTCAGAAAACCCAGTAAACTCTGACGATTGAGTCATATACTTGGGCAAATGCAACATTTTGTTTTGATAATGGCGAACATTTGCCACACCGACCG
>JANMFC010000332.1:0-1511 GCA_031377675.1 Pseudanabaena sp. OTE_70b_metabat_355
CTCTCTCTTGGGTTCTATAGCTATATTTGTATCGATATGTGTCCCAGACAAGCGACAATCAAGCGATAATTAAACAATATTGTTCACATCGGAATATATAAAAACTTATGAAGGTTGGCGATCGCGTTCGTATTAAGACATCATTAAATGTTTTTCATCACCCTGAACACAAAGGCAAGGCTTTTGACATCTCAGGACTAGAAGGTGAAATCGTGCGGGTACATACAGAGTGGAATGGTCGTCCGATCAGTCCCAACTATCCCTACGAAGTGCGGTTTACCCCAAAATTTGTGACGCATCTTGGCGATCATGAACTAGAAGTAGCTAGCTAATTTAGTCTTAAAAAATGTCGGCGCTTTGTGTCAGTGCTTTGTGCCGACATTTTTGCTACCAGAGGTTTGATTTTTATATATGGATCCAGCAGCAGTTTTTAGTATTGTTTTCGCTCTTTTGAGTGGTACTTATATTACTTTCTCTTTTAAGATTATTAAAGAAGGCGAAGTCGCGCTTGTAGAAAGGTTTGGCAAATATCAAAAAACATTAGGTTCTGGGATCAGCGTCATTTTGCCAGGACTTGACCGCATCGCATTGGTTAAAACCTCAAAAGAACAAGTATTAGAACTTAATCCTCAACCCTGTATGACTTCTGACAACGTTAGCGTCAATGTCAGCAGCTCTATGTACTGGAAAATTGTCGATCTTAGAAAGGCTATCTATGATGTCAATGATATTGACCAATATTTAATCAACTCATTGACAACCCAGATTCAGACGCAGATTGGTCGTTGTGAATTGGATAATGTCATTGGTGGTCAAATCCATATTAATGAAGAAGTTTTAACGGGAATAGCCAATGACACAGGGGATTGGGGGATCAAGATATTACGGGTTAGGTTAGGGGAAATAACGATTCCGCCCTCTGTATTGTTGTCTATGGAAAAACAAAAAGCTGCGGAAATCGAAAAAAAAGCGATGATTTCGCTATCCGAAGGTGAAAAAGAATCGGAGATCAAAAAAGCTGAAGCTGTGGCTGAGTCTAACCTAGTTCTAGCTGAGGCAGAGCGTCAAGTTCGTTTGAAGCACACTGAAACGATCGCTTTATCGATCGAGCGCATTTCTACGGCGATCGCTAAGCATGAGCATGGAGCAGATGCGGTGCAGTATTTATTAGCCCAAAAATATCTGGAAACGGGGCAAGCGATCGGGCAGAGTCCTAGCAGTAAGGTTTTATTTATGGACCCGCAGTCGCTCCCTGGGGCGATTCAATCATTATTGGCGATGGGTGACAGCAAGATTGCTGATGCAGCAAATGCGATCAATCATGTGGCGATCGCCAAGAAACCATACGGAGAAGTCAGCAATATTCCCGTATCTTCGCGAAATTTACTTGATATTAAAACTGCGAAGCCACCAATTTTGCCAGACAAAACCGATTCACCGCCCCAAGAATAGATATGACACATCATATTTCGAGATTTTGAATTATCCAAATATGTAAGGTTGCGACCCGC
>JANMFC010000446.1:0-12659 GCA_031377675.1 Pseudanabaena sp. OTE_70b_metabat_355
TACGTAGATCATGTGTACAAAACTGCAGGTACCATGCGAGAACAATAATCTCTAAATATATCGCGAGCTCATTGATTACCGACAAATATCATAAATAATTCTACGAAGCGCCGCCACTCTCTCTTCGGTTTGACTATAGAATTAACATGGCATCACCAAAAGAATAAAAACGATATTCATTGGCGATCGCCTCTTGATATATTGACATCAACGATTTGCGTCCATCTCTGCCCAAAAATGAAGCCACCATCATTAACAAAGTTGACTTCGGTAAATGAAAATTTGTGACCATAGCATCGATCACTTTCCATTCATAACTGGGATAAATCATCAAATTAGTTTTGCCTTTAAAGGCTTCAAAATTGGCACTTTCTAGCGATCGCGCCACCGTACTACCCACCGCAACTACCCGTCCGCCTCGCGCTTTCGTCTCTTTGATTTTAGCGTTCACCTCTTCAGTCACCTCACACCACTCGTTATGCATGACGTGTTGAGTAATATCTTCCGTCTCTACAGGGCGAAATGTGCCGATCCCCACGTGCAAAGTCACAAAGGCTTTATCAACCCCCTTGTCTTGCAATTTCTGGAATAGCTCATCCGTAAAATGTAGCCCCGCCGTGGGAGCGGCGATCGCGCCTGAGATCTTGGCATAAATGGTTTGATAACGGGCTGCATCGGTATGCGAATCCGTGACATAGGGCGGTAAAGGCACTGTACCTAGCTGCTCGATTAGATCATCCAGATTTGCCCCCGCAGGAATATGAAATTGCAACTCTCTTGCCCTTGTCGTTTCTTCAATACCCTCGACTGTAGCGCGAACATTCTCCGCAAATATAATCGTGCTACCAATTGGCAAACGTTTTCCTGGTTTAACCAGCGCCAGCCAGCGATCAGATCCTGTCGGCTCTATCAACAAAATTTCTACAGCCACACCAGATGGCTTGTGACCATACATTCGAGCGGGGATGACTTTGGTGTTATTAAAAACTAACAAATCCCCAGCTTGCAAAAAAGTTGGTAGATCGTAAAAGTGATGATGCGCTAGATTGTGATTATCGGTGCAATCATGGGTGCGATTATCGGTGCGATCGCGATCAATGACTAGTAGCCGTGATGTATCCCTTGGTGTAACTGGATCTTGGGCAATGCGATCGCTGGGCAATTCATAGTCATATCCACTTAACGCATAGTCAAGCTCTAGTTCGGGCGTAGGCGATGAGGTCATAGAAGAGTCACAAAATAGTCACGAAATGGTCATATTGGGGAGCTTTGGCACTACTTACACATTCGCACCACTCCTTTAAGTTTTTGATAAAAAGTGACTAATTTACAAAAAAATATAAGAAATGTTATATACCAATTGCAAAAACAGTGGTATACAGATGGCAGAAGCCACAAATGTAGTACAAATGTGCAGGGCAAATGTGGCGATCGCCTTTTCCGCTTATGAATATTTAATGAGGAGCTTATGCAGTACTTAATGACCGATCTTCACCAACGCTTTATTGGTGCATTGAACTACAACAAACCTTTGTCCGTCGGCGATGTGTTTCGTGCGGACAACACCAAATCCTATACGGTGGTTAGCATTAACGCTACTCGTAACCAGAGTAAAGATGTGAAGTCCGTCACGGTTATTCCTGTCCGCGAACCTGTCGCCGCCCATTAAGTTCGCCTTTAAAATCTAAAGTCGCTAACTAATGAATCTCAAAATTAAAGTTGATAATTATTGGGTTAGCTACTGTTTAGATGGTGACTCAAGCAATCCTGTAATTTTGTTTTTACATGGATTTATGGGCGATCGCCATGAGTTCCAACCCGCGATCGCAGATTTATCTCAGCAGTTTTATTGTGTAGCGATCGATTTACCATCGCATGGTCAAACCGATCTAACTAACCAAGGTACAGATCAATTTACTTATCAAGATAGCTGCTACAGCCAAAATAGTTGCTACACAATAAATTTCACTGCCAGATTAATTGTTAAATTTTTAGAATTATTTCATATAGAGCATTGTTTTTTAGTGGGCTACTCAATGGGTGGGAGAGTGGCGCTATATTTAGTGATCAATTTCCCTAAATATTTTCGTAAAGTTGTTCTCGAATCAGCATCCGCAGGTTTAAGAACTGTGATGGAAAGAAGCGATCGCCACGCCAAAGATCAACAACTTGCCGCAAATTTAGAATGCCTACAAGATCACGAGTTTCGTTTATTTCTAGAGAATTGGTATCAGCAAAAAATATTTGGGAATCTGCGATCGCATTCCAATTTCCCACAATTATTAGAGCAGCGTTTACAAAATTCACCGCGTGAGTTAGCTAAGTCTTTGCGCTATTTAGGTACGGGAATGCAGCCATCACTATGGGAAGATTTACCACAAATTAAGATGCCTTTGCTGTTATTAGTCGGTGAGTTAGATCATAAGTTTGTGCAAATCAATCAACAAATCACGCAAGCGTGTAAATTTTCTCAACTAGAGATAATTCCGAACTGCGGACACAATATTCATTTTCAAAGTCCAGATATTTTCACAGAAAAAATTCACGGTTTTCTAGAAATCGTTTAAAAATTGTCTAGATCCCCCCAGCCACCCTTGTAAAGGGGGGAGAATAAATTAAATTATCTTCTTCCCCCTTTACAAGGGGGATTGAGGGGGATCTCTTAAAAATCTAAATCGTAGAAATTAATTTTTAAATAGCTTCCTTTGATCAAATTTAAACCTTGTACCCTGATTCCCATACAGGAAACTTTTGCATCACTAACTCAAATAAAGCGCTGCTTTCATGCCATCGGAGCCAATTTTGTAGATGCAGATAAGGACTGGAATTAAACCACTCAATGTCTACATAGGCTAATTGCCGCACAAATGGAAAAATCGCTATATCAGCGAAGGTTTGCCGATCGCCTATTAAAAATTTACTCAAAGATTGACTCCGAGATTTATGGCTTTCTCCAAGCCTCTGCTCTAAAATTTGCAAAAATTCTTCCGCCTGTTGACGATAAAACTCAGGCGATCGCTCAGGAAATCGATTGGCATATTTGTAGCGATCGAGGGCTTGCTTAAATTCGTGATCGTTAGTGCTGATTAGTTGATTCGCAATCGCTAGATCTTCATCCGACAAATTCCCCCAATTTAACGGATCATGTTGTTGAAGCGCCCAGCGCATAATATCTAAACTCTCTTCTAACACTATAAAATCTTGGGAAGATGTACTGCCATTGAACAAGGGGCTTAAGCCCCTTGCCTCCCTAAAAATCTGCATCACAGGCGTAGTCCCCTTGGGCGAAATTTCTAGCATCTCTCTAGGCTTGTTTTTTAGAGAAATTTCTCGCAGTTCATAGGGAATATCCGCATAGCCAAGCGCCATTCTTGCCCGAATTGCGTAGGGACAACGGCGAAAAGAATAAAGAATTGGCAAACACATATCAGGAGCGATGTAAAATGACACAAGGAATAAACGGGTTAAAGACAATAAGTTTCTTTATAATTTCGTCTTATGTTAACAAATAATTTTCTAAATCATATAAACAAGGGAGCATGGAAAGTACTCTTTGTACTTACTTTTGCGATCGCCATTTTATTTAACGCTTGTTCACAGCCACAGGAATTAAAAACCTTGCGAATAGGGATGAATAGCTGGTCTGGCTACTCGATCGCTCTATATGCCAAAGAAGCGAAATTGTTTGAGAAACGAGGGGTAAATGTTGAATTAATTCGGTTTAATAATCAACAAGATAATATCCGAGCCACAATCAGAGGCTCTCAAGACATGAGCTTTGTCCCGCTTTGGGAGGTTATGCAAGTTGACTCTAATAATGATAAACCCGTTGTTGTATTAGTGGCTGATATATCCGCAGGTTCCGATGGCATTGTAGCGCGGGCGGGAATTGAATCGGTCAAGGATTTGAAGGGCAAAAAAGTTGGCACAAAATTAGGTACTGTCACCCATTTAATTTTGCTGGAAGCATTAAAATCACAACAGCTAAAGCCAGAAGATGTCGAGATTCAAGATGTATCTAATGAGCGATCGCTAGAACTCTTAAAATCTGGCAAGTTAGATGCAGCAGTAGTTTGGGAGCCATCCTTGAGTCAAACTGCCAAACAAATTGGTGGGAAAGTTATTTTTACTACAAAAGATGTAGACAGTTTAGTGATTGATAGTCTGGTGACGGGCGCTAATACGATGAAATCCAACCAAGAGTCAGTTACTAAATTTATTATGGCTTGGTTCGATGCCATCCATGTCGTAAATACGAGTCCCGATCAAGTCTTTGAATCGATTGGTAAGCAAATTAAACAAACTAAAGAGACTGTAGCGATCGATTATGCGGGGTTAAAAAAAGGGGACATCGCCATGAATCAAAGAATGTTTGGTCTCAATGATCCTTTAAATGAACGTTTAAATGGACGTTTGTTAGAAGCCACCAAAGAATCAGCTAAACTATTGAGGGAAGATCTTCGTCATGGACGCATTATTCGTGATGATGTAGAGATTAATCCTGCGCCGTTACTAGCCGCTATTCAAGATTGGAAGCCATGAAAAAAAGCCTATCTCGACAACTTCTAACTGGTTTTGGATTATCACTAACGGTCGTGGGGATCTCCACACTTTGGATTAACTATCGATTGTTGCAGAATGACCTTGAACAGCAAGTGCAGAGACGCGCACAGTCGATCGCCCGTAGTTTAGAATTTGCGACCGAGGGGCTAATCGAATATGGCAATGAGAGTGTTCTACAACGCATGGTACAGAACTATGCCACGTTGCCGACGGTATTAGAGATTGCCATAGTCGAGCCGAATGGCAAGAATATAGTCATGCAGGAGCAATCTGATGGTAAAAGTAGTTATGTCTCACTACATCCAGAACTTGCGGCTTATTTGGATAAGGCGGCGACAACTGGACTAGAAGTTGTTGTAGAAACAACAATTAAAAATAAAACGGCGATCGTGCATATTTTGCCATTTAGCAGCAGTCTATTTACCAAAACAGGGCAGAACAATACAGATCGGCGTGGTTTAGCGATTACGGCAATTGATCTCCAACAAGTTCAGCAAGAAG
Source organism: Pseudanabaena sp. OTE_70b_metabat_355 (assembly GCA_031377675.1). Classification (GTDB taxonomy): domain Bacteria; phylum Cyanobacteriota; class Cyanobacteriia; order Pseudanabaenales; family Pseudanabaenaceae; genus Pseudanabaena. The sequence goes on from JANMFC010000446.1 coordinate 5,065, forward strand.
CTTGGCGGACTTTTTTAACATCCACAATCACGATGATTGTGGGAACTTTAGCAATTTTATTTTTGATGGTGCTGCTCATTCAAATATATGCATTGCGTCCTTTAAAAAAATTAAATATTGCGATCGCCCAGAGTAAAAACACAGGAAATATTGCGCTCCCAAAATTATTGCCTGATAACGAGATTGGATATTTAGCAAATACCTTAGTAACAGCGATCGGGCAATTGCATGAATTTGAAAAATCTAAAAATGAGGAACTTCGCAAAATTAATAGTCAATTAGAGCAACTGAGTGAATCCTTAGAGATGAAAGTCATCGATAGAACTGCGGAACTAACAACAGCTAATACCGAGTTGAAACAGGCGAAAGAAGTCGCTCAGGAAGCAAGTAAAGCCAAGAGTTTATTTTTGGCTAATATGAGTCATGAATTAAGAACTCCCTTGAATGCCATTTTAGGATTTACACAATTAATTATTGATGAGAATAAAGTAACCGAAGATATATCTGAACAATTAAAAATTATCAATCGTAGTGGCGAACATTTACTAGCCCTGATTAACAATGTTCTAGTCATGTCTAAGATTGATTCGGGTAGTCAAATACTCAACGTAAATGATTTTTATCTTAAAGATCTCATAAAAACAGTCAGTGAAATCATCGAATTTAAAATTAGAAAAAAGAATTTATCTCTAATTATTGAAAACAACTCCAACACATCTAAATTGATTCGGACTGATGAATTAAAATTACGACAAATTTTAATTAATTTACTTAACAACGCCGTTAAATTTACATCCGTAGGCAAGATTATTTTACGGATATCAAATGATATTCACAATTTTAATCTTAACAAGGATTCGCAAAGTGAATATCTATATTTTGAAGTGGAAGATACGGGCTTAGGAATAGAAGAGGAAAACTTAGAGAATATATTTCAACCCTTCTTTCAGTCGGAATCTGGAAGACAAGCCTATGAAGGTACTGGCTTAGGTTTATCGATTAGCCGAGAGTTTATCAACCTTATGGATGGAGATATATTTGCATCAAGTATTGTCGGTCAGGGTTCTATTTTTAGATTTTATATCGCTGTGAAATTAGTTGAATCTGATTCTATACAGGTGATGAGTGATATTAAAAATGATGCTCAATTAGCATCTCAACCTGAGCCTGTAAATAACCATCAGCAAATATTGCCAGAGCCACTAAGATTGCTAATTGCAGAAGACAGTCTCGTAAATCAAAAAATTATGCTCAGAATGCTGGAAAATTGCGGATATAAAGCTGATGTAGTAAATAATGGTCTTGAGGTATTAGAGAAGTTACAGGATGCTGATTATGATGTCATCCTCATGGATATTCAAATGCCGAAAATGGATGGAATAGAAGCGACAAAACATATTTATCATGAACTCTTTCCATTTCATAAACCGTTAATAATTGCGGTAACGGCGAATATCCTTGCGGAAAATCAAGAAGCCTGTTTGGCGGTAGGAATGTATGATTACATTAGTAAGCCTGTGAGAATAGATATACTTAGAGAAGCATTAGAACGAGCCAGTTTACATCTTGCCAGTGTTTAAGGTTTAAAAGTGCCGCTTCGCGGCACTTTTAAACCTCTATTAATCATGCAGCCAAGCTTCGGTGGCAATGCCTAATTTACTGGCGGTATCAATTAACTGATGTAGCTCCAGATTAGACATACTCTCACAGAGATTGACCTCTATATGAATCGGTTGATTTTGAGTCGAGTCCAAATCGAGAATTTGTCTGGCAAGTAGACATTTAGGCGCAACCCGTTGTGATAGATATCGCAGAAAAGCCTCCTGAGACAGATTCAGATTTAGTTTCAGGTTTAGGCGCAAGGCGATCGCTAAAGACTGCTCGATTTGATTGAGATAACTAAACAAGGATGTTTCATTGATATCTTGAATTTGAGACAGTTGCTCAATCTGCCTCAAAATATGATTTTCGAGAAGTCTCGCATCTTCGACATGGGTGAATTTACAGCCCAAATTGATCGCCTCGATCGCCACAGCATCTAGTCCTACATTCGGTAGTGACTCGCCTGTTTCCAGGCGTTGCAGTTCTTCGGTAAGGCGATTATTAAGCACGATATCGGCGGCGACTTGCAGTTCTGGCGGTACGGGCAGATCGTCACGGCGGAAGGAAATCAGGATTCCATAATTGTCGCGATAGACCTGTTCATATAACTGATCGAGTCTGGTTAAAGTCTCATCAGCTAACAGACGTAAAATTCGATGGCGCTCTTCCGCAAACAGATGATGGAGATTGAACTGCTCACCACTAAAGTTACTTGCCATCGCCAAAATGACGGTGGCTGTATTCGCCTGTTTGAGAACCTTAAATAGCGTCGCCTTAATTTCTTCGTACTCACGCCGTCCCGTAAAGTTTTGGATGCAGCAATGGAAGTCATCACCGCCGAGATGCAGCACTGCAAAAATATAATTTACCGACTCTTGGGTGATGCGTGAAACGAGATTAATCTGCCCGATCGCTAAGGACATGGAGCCGATCCTTTGCAGTTGGTAATCCTGTTGTTGGATTTGATAGCAATAAATCTGTTGCGATCGCCCATAGTTACCCAAAGTCGAGCTAAGGGCATATTGCGCCGCCACTTGCGCGAGGGTGATCCGATTGGTGATTACCTGTTGTCGATAAAGGCTTTCACCCTCTTTAATGCCAGCGATATTACTAGGAGCTTTGCCCAAACGCTGAATAAATTCATCTTCTAGCAACACACCCGCCACATCCGCCGCAAGTTCGATCGCTCTGGCGGCATAGCGCAAAATTTGCACGGTTTCAGGACGGGACAACTCCTCAAAAAACCAACCACAACTGGTAAACATTAACAATGCATGACGCTGCATTTCCAACAGTCGCAGAGCATCGATTCTCTGAGCCGAGGTCGTCACCTTGTTTCCACATTGCTGCTCAAAAAACTTAGCCAAAACTGATGAATGTTCCGCAACATCCTCGCGCAGTGAATATTGCAGTACTTCGATATAGCGATCGCGAGCTTCCCAAGGATCATTAAAATATTTGCGCCCAATATCCACATATACCGTCGCAAGGCGATCGCGTAGCCAATTGAGGCTGTCGCGTAATGGTTTTCGCCATAGCAATTGATAACTCGAACCTTCACCGCCACAACTACAACCACCTTGCCAGCGATCGACTCCATGAGCGCAACTCCAAGCTGTCACCGATTTAAGTTCCGCTTCCCATGTGGGCGGGAATAGGCTCAAATAATGCGCGTAATTGGTCACAGTCCAGCCGCGCTGGGGAAATTCTTCCACAAAGGCGTAGGAAAGGGTTTTTTCGGTAAAGTGCTTGTGATGTCCAAAAGTTTCGCCATCGGTTGCCACGGAAACCATCTGATGTTGACGATCATCATTACGGACAGCCTGACTCAGCCGTTTGGCAAAATTGCTAGAACTACCTAAGAGATCACCAAATCCCATGTCGCGAGAAATCGGACCATCATAGAAAAACACATCGATATAAGCGTCTGTATTTGCAGGCAGGTGGAATTGACCAAGCTCGGAAACGTTGCTGCTACTACTATTGTGACGGCGTAAATAGCAACGATAGGGACGGGTGGGATCAATCTGTGCGCCGCCGACCTCTTGCCAAGCAGGATTAGGATTATCTTTGCTAGGCATGGGGCGACAGCGTTGGGCTTGCGATGGCGCTAAGACAATAAACTTGATCCCTTCTAAAGCCAGCGCCTCAAGGGTTTCATAATCAACGGCAGTTTCCGCTAGCCACATTCCTTCGGGTTCTCGCCCAAATCGCGCCTTAAAATCTTCCTTGCCCCAGCGAATTTGGGTTAGCTTATCACGCCAATTCGCCAAGGGCATGATGATGTGGTTATAGACTTGGGCGATCGCATTGCCATGACCATTGAGGCGATCGGCGCTACGCTTGTCGGCATCTAAAATTGCTTGATAGGTATTGCGATCGTGAAACTCGATCCATGAGAGCAGGGTTGGTCCCATGTTGAAGCTCATGTACTCGTAGTTATTGACGATTTTCACAATTTTGCCATCGCGCCGCTCGATCCGCGAAAATGCATTAGGGCGATAGCATTCGTAGTGGATACGCGCATTCCAGTCATGGAAAGGGGCTGCACTTTCCTGTCGCTCGATCGCATTGAGATAGGGATTTTCACGGGGAGGCTGATAAAAATGCCCGTGAATCGTAACATAGATTCCCGAATCGGTCGGATTCTGAACAGTGGGAGCGACAGAAGTGGCAACAGTCACGCAGATTATTCCTTATGATGCAAACAACAAATTTATACTATTTTGGCAGATTTTCTTTGCAATTAAAACCAAAAAATTGTTGGGGCGGGCGAAGCTCGCCCAACAATATAGTTGGAAATCTTGAGATACTCCTTATAATCAAGCATTACAACTGATTTTCAATATCTCTAGACTGATGCAAAATATGCACAATTTCAACGTGATTTTCCATTCTTTTGTAGAAAATAATGTATGGCTTAACTGGAAAACTACGCAATTCTTCTGAAAGCTCTTTTCTGCTTCTGCCCATCTCTGGAAACTGTGCAAGCATAGGAAATTTATCAAAAACTTTTGCTAATAATAAATCGGCTGCTATGGAATCGCTTTGAGCAAGATATACCCACATATCCTCAAGATCACGATCTGCTTGTCGGGATATCTTAAATCGATTCATTTTTATTGGCTAACCGCTTTTGACCACGACTTTTAATGTTTTCTAACAGATTGGGTAACGTGTCTGCATCATATTCATTGTAGTCACCGTTTTTGAGTTGGGAAATTCCGATATTAATGTCCTGCTGTAATGTTGCGAGTTTCAGTGCGCGAAGTTCGGCTTCGGCTTGCTCAGCGCGATCGCATATTGCTTGAAAGGTTTGAGCATCTTGAACAACGACTTCAGCTTTACCGTTAACAGTTAGAATCAGAGGCGATCGCGTGGATTTAATGCGTTCGATAAATTCTTTGGCGTTACGTTTGAAGTCGCTCAGGGAATGGATATTTTTTAGCTCGATCATGATTATCAAAGCACTTAATTCGGATCTAATTTAATGATAACTGATCTTTCTTTGCGGTCGTAATTTCTTTGATAATTTATCCTTATTACAGCGCGTTGCGCTCACTTAAAGCCCAGAAATATTTTTGAAAGCGGTGCTTCGCACCGCTTAAAAAAATATTTCTGGGCTACTCAAAGCCTCTTTTACCACGCCTCATTTTGGGGCGGCGGGGTCATGAAAATAGCGATCGCATTATGTACAGGTGCAATCTCAGTGATGTCGCGATTAAGCACATTACCACCAAGAAACAAAGTCGAAGAACTGCCACCATCGAGATTGAGCGCGTCCACCGCACCGAGTTTTTTGAGAACTTCTGCCGTCTGGAAGAGATTAGGCGCAACTCCTTCAGGTGCAGCTTGGACAGTGACGAGAAGAACTTTCCCTTTATCCTTAGTCGTGGCGATCGCACTGCGTCTAGCTGATTGAGCATCAAATCCTGCTTGAAAGTTTTCGATCTTGCCATCTAGCACCAAATTGCCATTTTTGAGCAACAGAGGTCCCGCGCCAATCAAATTTGGAAAGCCCAAGAATTTATCAGGGATAAAGGCTTGGCGACCGCGCACGGTCATCCCTATGGGTAACTGCTTGGCTGCTTCAGGTTTCTCTCTCGCCACTAAAATATATCCGTCTCTGGGAATGGGAACCTGTCCCACACCGACTTCTTTGCCTAGATATTGAGCGACCACGCGATCGCCTTGTACCACAATCAATAATTCATTTTCCGTAAGTGGGATATAAACACTTCCCCAATTGGGATTGTAGCGAGCGATTCCTCTTTGGACATAGGCGCTATTGAGATTAGTCAGTGCAATTTGCGGTTGATTAGGTGTGCTGATTTCTTCGCTAAAATTGAGGCGATCAATCAACGTATCCCCTTTCTCGTTCCAAGCGATCGCACCTCTGACTAGAGCCGTTCCCGCAATCCACCGATTTCCTTCCCGAATTGCTCCCACAGGCAATTTCCTAATCCGATTAAAAAATCCTGCATTAATTCCGCCTACAGCCTGAGCTTGTTCCATCATTTGAGGGACAGGCATTAAGCCAAGAATACCATTCACTGAACCAGAGGGATTACTCCAAATTGGACGTAATTTTAATTGTGGTTGCTTAAGATCGACTTCTAGCGCCGTGACTGCGAACTTAATTGTTTTTGAAGCATTTTTTGGAGCAGTTTTTGAGTCATTAGTGGTTTTAGGCTGATTAGGAACTTCCACAACTTTCTCAATCTTGCGTAATCCCTCCATCCACTGCACCGTTAAACTTGGTGGAATATAGTCGCGCTTTAAATCGATGACTAATCGAGGTGTAGGATTGTTGAGCATCTCGATCGCAGGATTGATTGATGCATTGGTTTGAATTTGAATCTGAGTTAATTTTCCTTGCGGCTGCACCGAAACCGACTTGACAAAGTTTCCTTCATTGATATTCGTACCGATGGGCAGATCGGGGGCAACTTCGGCGGACAATACTAAATTAATAACATTACCCTGATGACTCACCCGCCAAGGGGTGCGGCGATTAAGATCAATGACAATGCGATCGCTGTCAGTTTGCTTACTCCGTCGCACTGATTGAATTGTCGTATCAGGCGTGTAGATATTCAGGGTATTTCCCGCAATTTCAGTACGCCATTGATCGTTGAGTGGTGTGATATCAAGATAGCGAAATCTTCCCTTGCTATCAAAGGTAACTCGCGACAAAATTGGATTAGAAAACCATCGTAATCTCTGGCGATCGGCTTTTTCCGAATCCAACATCTGTACACCTAAACCGCCCGTCAGCCAATCTTCTTGTACATACAAGCTTTGCTGTCCCTGCTCAACTTTCCTCATCCAGCGCCCTGACCAAGGTTGTCCATTCAACTGAATCACGTTACCGCTATCAGCTAAAGGAGCCGTGGGAGCGCTATCAGCAATTAGGAATTGGCTAAAGCTGGCTGCTAAAAAGGAAATTAGGATTTTACGGTGTGTCACTTTCATTAGATTAAGTCTATATATTCTTTTGATAAAGCTCAGTTATCTCACTCAAAAAGTTAAGGCTCTGCTCACCCGTCATTGAAATTGGTGAAAAGGTTTGCGAATTTGAATATTTCAAAATAATATCGCGGGCTTCGGGTTGATTGTTAAGCTCTATCAACTTCATTGACCACACAGTGAAGTTACGATGAGCAATTTCCGAGAAATCAATCAATTCAGCATTGACGTGACGTTTATCTAAGAGAATGCGGTTATAGGTTTGGCTAACGTTTCTGCGACTGCCTTCTAGCACCTGCAAAAACATAGTATCTCCAAAAACCAACATTCCTGTAACCCCAACTTGTTTATTGTTAAATTCTGACCTTTGCAAAATCTGAATAAAATCAGGATACTCTAGCCCTGCAACAGCTTGACTGACGTAGATTAGACGATAAAGAGCCATAAATTTATAAGTTTTTAGTAGATTATTATTATTTGGATAAATTATTACTTCCTTTCCAGTGAATAATTAGTGGTGCGCG
>JANMFC010000451.1:0-12223 GCA_031377675.1 Pseudanabaena sp. OTE_70b_metabat_355
GGCTTATCTCATGGCTAGATTGCAAGGTAATCAACAAGTATTATCTTTATCCGATCTGATTCGGGCTAAATCTGCTAACAGGTTAGGGATTGCAACTTAGCTTTTTTCCGAAATTATCTTATTTACTGGGCTTTTGCTCGATCCGATTTTTCATCACCAGCGTTTATCGAGGTCTTACCAAGCCGTGTTTAGTTTCTAACCACGAAGCTGAAACCAACATAAATCCATAAGGATAAAGCCAGAAGGGTATGCTAAGCATACCCTTCTGGCTTTTTAATAATCAATATCAAAGCTTCTTGTAACTTGATATACAATCATTAAGAATAATTTTGTATACAGTATACACTTTATGCAGGTTGTTTATAATGTATGGGTTAACAGCATTAGTAATTGGTGCGGGTATTGGTGGACTTACAGCAGGAATTGCGCTGCGACAAGCTGGCTATGAGGTCGAAGTTTACGATCGCGTGCGTGAGTTGCGTCCTGTGGGTGCAGGAATTTCGCTCTGGTCAAATGGAGTTAAGGTTCTTAATCGACTTGGATTAGGCGAAAAAATGGCGGTGATCGGCGGACAAATGGATCGAATGGAATATCGTCATCTATCGGGCGCTTTGCTCAATGAGATTTCGCTCCAGCCTCTAATTGCCGAAGTCGGACAGCGCCCCTACCCTGTAGCTCGACGAGATTTGCAAAATCTTCTTTTAACCGAATTTGTGGCTTCGGGCGGGAAATTAACCCTTGGGGCGAAATGTATTCATGTCATAGAATGCGATCGCGATGTCACTGTCAAATTTGAAGATGGAAGCAGTGCTACAGGTGATGTATTAGTAGCCGCCGATGGTGTTCATTCCATTTTGAGAGAATATATTCTTGGCGAAAAAATAGAACCGAAGTATGGTGGCTATGTCAATTGGAATGGCTTAGTTCCCATAAGTGAAGATCTCGCCCCTGCGGATATGTGGGCGATCTATGTGGGTGAACACAAACGTGCTTCGATGATGCCCGTTGCAGGCGATCGCTTCTATTTCTTTTTTGATGTGCCATTGCCCACAGGCTCATCTTGCGATCGCGTAAATTATCGAACTGAACTTAAAGAATACTTTCAAGGTTGGGCTGAACCCGTCCAACTATTGATCGATCGGCTCGATCCTGAAACCGTGGCGCGTGTCGAAATTCATGATGTTGGTCTCATAAGTAGAATGGTGAGAGGACGAGTGGCGCTGCTCGGAGATGCAGCCCATGCCACCTGTCCCGATCTCGGTCAAGGCGGATGTCAGGCTATGGAAGATGGTTTGGTGTTAACAAATTATCTTGTATCCACAAATTTGAGCGTCGCTGATGCCCTAATGCGTTATGAAAAAGAGCGTAAGGTCAGAACTACCGAAATCGTCAACAAAGCTCGAAATCGGGCTGAAGTCATTCATGGCAAAGATCCTGAAATCTCGCAAAAATGGTATGACCAACTCGAACAGGAAAATCCATTAGATGTCACAAATGCGATCGCCAAAATTATTAATGGAGGTCCATTACATTGAGTTTGCCATTAAATTTACCAGTGAGCTATGCGATCGCCACGCTCAATCAAATGAGTCAAGCTGAATTTACTGAAGCGCTTGGTTCTATCTTTGAGCATACGCCAGAGATCGCCGCCCAAGCTTGGCAAGAACGCCCTTTTGATGATGTAACCAAACTGCATCAAGTAATGATAGCGATCATCAAAGCAATGAGTGAATCAGATCAATTAAAGTTGATTTGCGCTCATCCCGATCTGGGCAGTAAATTTAAAATGGCTGAAGCTTCGATACAGGAGCAGTCCACTGTTGGTTTGGATCAACTTTCTATTACAGAATACGATCGGTTTCAACAACTCAACCAAGCATATAAACAGAAATTCTCATTTCCTTTTATCATTGCTGTGCGAAATCACACCAAAGAGACTATTCTTTCTGCCTTTGAGCGGCGGCTTCAGCACTCTCTTGAAGTTGAACGACAACAGGCGATCGCGGAGATCATTGAAATCGCAAGATGGCGTTTGATATTAGCTGTAAAATCCTATGAAATATCCTAGAGACATGATTGGCTATGGGAGAACTTCTCCCCATCCCCAATGGAAAGATCAAGCTCGCATTGCCGTGCAGTTTGTGATTAATTACGAAGAAGGTGGTGAAACTTGTATTCTGCATGGTGACTCCTCTTCTGAAACTTTTCTGTCAGAGATTGTTGGCGCGACTCCTATTGATGGATTGCGCCATATGAATATGGAATCCTGCTATGAATATGGAAGTCGAGCAGGATTCTGGCGCTTATATCGAATGTTCACCGATCGCCATATTCCCGTGACGATCTATGGAATTACGATGGCGCTACAACGTAATCCTGAAGCTGTTGCTGCCATGCTCGAAGCTGATTGGGAGATTGCTAGTCATGGCTATCGTTGGATTGATTACAAATATTTTTCACCCGAACAAGAACGTGAGCACCTCCAAAAAGCGATCGCCATTCATACTCAAGTTACAGGTGAACGTCCGTTAGGTTGGTATACTGGACGCACCAGTCCCCATACGCGGCGCTTAGTCGTCGAAGAAAATGGTTTTCTTTATGATTCCGATAGCTATGCCGATGATCTTCCCTATTGGGATTATGATTATGGCAAACCCCATCTAGTCATTCCCTATACCCTTGACAATAACGATATGCGCTTCGCCACTGCTCAGGGATTTAATTCTGGCGATCAGTTCTTTGCTTATTTACGCGATGCTTTTGATGTTCTTTATGATGAAGGTGAAACAGCGCCCAAAATGATGAGCGTTGGTTTACATTGTCGATTAGTCGGGCGGCCAGGAAGGGCGGCAGCTCTCGCTAAATTTTTGGATTATGTGCAAAGTCACGATCGCGTATGGATCTGTCGCCGCATCGATATTGCTCATCATTGGCACAAGCACCACAAACCCAAATAGGGAAACATAGGCGGCGCAAAGCGCCGCCTATGTTTCCCTATTTGGCTGAAGCGAGAGAACTCTTATATGCAGCCCATCCGCCAAGGTTAGAAATATCAATCCAGTTAAACTTCTCTATTAATTCTTTAGGATAGAAAAAAGCTGTCAATACTTCTCCATCCTCTAAATAAACATCGGTAGGATACATATGGGGCGGTTCATTATTGGCGAGATAATCAAATGCTGAACCTTGCATCTCATAAACTTCCCCAGGGATAGAAATGCCATTACTCTCAACTTCATAAATTGCGGGATGCCAAGCATCGCCTGCGGTATGAAGTCGATAGCGTGGTTGCGTACTTGCGGTACGGATAAACTTTGCATCTTGCAAATTACCATGATCGGGCTGTCCGCGTAGTGCCGAACCACAGATAAATACTCGTCTTGCCTCGTTAGATACCATCATAAAATTGGAATTTTGTTTTTTAATGTATGTCAAGCTATTTATTCTGTATAGTAGCTTATTGTATACAGTATACAATACCAAAAAATAAGAAATAAAATATTTTGATAAATAGCGCAAAGCCCTATTTATCAAATACTAGATTTATCAAAATACTGGATTCCTAAATTATGTCTGGAAAACTCTCAACTCACGTTCTTGATACAGTACATGGATGTCCTGCGAGAAATATGAAGATCGAATTGTGGGCGATCGCCCCTGATGAACAAAGAACTTGTGAACAAAGAACTTTACTCAAAACCCTGTATACCAATCAAGATGGTAGGACAGATCAGCTATTACTTAGTGATGAAGAAATGCAGGTGGGTGTTTACGAAATCTGGTTTAACGTCAGTGATTATTTCGCAAGTTTGGAAGTATCTCAGACAGAACCAGCTTTTTTAAATCGTGTTCCGATTCGTTTTGGGATTTCTGATATTGGCGATCGCTACCATGTGCCTTTACTAGTATCGCCTTGGGCTTACAGTACCTATCGGGGTAGTTAGGAATGGAAATTAAATAACATGTGCATATAAAACCCAAAATCGTTGCGACGGGCTTCGCCCGTAGCAACGATTTTGGGTTTTATTAAATTTTTGATCCTTAAGTTATGGTAAGCCAAACTATGCACCAAGCATGGCTGTAAGTTTGCGACGCATCACTAACCCTGGGCGATCGGTCATCATATGCTGCTCAAACTTGACATCTAGCGGCACATCATAATCCGTTGACTCCAAAATTGCTTTATCTTCTAATGTCACCTGACGATCAAAGGCGATCGCATCGGCGGCTTTTGTTTGTTCTTCAGTATCGTTGCGTAGACAGAATTGAACAATTTGTGAAGACTTATCATCAATAGGGGTGGCCGTATTCACAACAATATGCACTAAGCCATTGGGATAGTTAATCCGCAATTTGCAAGTAAAAGGCATAAACCAATCCATTTCTAGTTTGCGATGGGTAATGGAACTATCCATCTTCAAATTTTTCTGCTGAGATTCTGGATTAACCACACCGAGAGTTGCTGTTGCTCTGAGTCCATAATCAGTTTCCGTAATTTCTAACTCTTCAGGAATTGGATGATCGACACTTCCGAAAGTAGTTGTATGCACAAAAGTAGGATGGGCTAAATCCATTTCATTTTCCATCACCCGTAAGCCTGCACAATTCCATACCTCATAAAACTCTGGAATCAAGCGAAACTCTGGATCATTAACTTCAGGAATTTCTGGAATCTTGGCGATCGGATCGTCCAAACATACCCAAACATAACCATAGCGCTCTTCGCAAGCATAGGTGTCAATACGATAGTTTTTGGGAATTGGCGCATCAGTTGGTATTTGAGGAACTCGCAAGCAGCTACCAGTACCATCATATCTCCAACCATGATAACCACATTCCAATAATCCATCTGTTACTGTGCCAAGGGACAGCTTAGCCGAACGATGACAACAGCGATCATTAGCAGCAGCAGGTTTGCCCTCTGCTGCTAACCACACCACTATTTTTTGTCCAAGCAGTTGAAAACTTTTGGGCTTGTCTTCAGCAAGCAAGGACATTGGCACGACGGGATACCAAAAGCGTTTGAAGAGTGGCTGACTAGTAACTAGCATTTGTATACCGTATACACAATTAAATTTATTTAAGTTGGTTAAGCTCAAATATTATGTGTTTGTAAATACAGAATGTGATCGCGATTTTCCAGTTTAATTAGAAAAATTTGGATACTGTATACAGTATCCAAATTTTGTGATTTCTAGTTTGTCGCTCATGTAATTGGTTTGAGGAGTTATGTCAAAGGCTTTCCATAGTTCACTTTCCTGTCTGGCAGTAATTGCCGCGCTCTCCACTTTATCTACGGTTTTATCTGCTTTTGGCGATGCATCTGCACAGGCTGCACCACAAACACCAGAAACTTTATCTCAGGATTCATCCGCTAATTTAAAACTAGAGGTAAAATTTGATTCAAAGCTCGATGCATCGACATCGCAGCAACCATCAATTACTAATTTAATTGATCGCCAAGAATCAGCAGTCACACTTCAGCAAAATTTGTCCGCAGGTTCGCCCGTCAGTAATCTAGAAGTAGATAAACTCGCCGAAACTCAGAATGTTGCCGCAGTTACATCGGTTTCGCAACTCTCCGATGTGCGTCCCACTGATTGGGCTTTCACCGCGCTGCAATCTCTCGTAGAAAGATATGGATGTATTGCGGGTTATCCAGACAGCACTTTTCGGGGTAGTAAGCCCTTAGCAAGGTATGAATTTGCGGCGGGGTTGAATGCTTGCTTGGATAAGATCAACGAAATTATTTCCGCAGGATTAGCAGATAAGGTTTCTGTAGAGGATCTTGCGAGTTTGAAGAAGTTGCAGGAAGAGTTTGCTGCTGAACTTGCGACTTTGCGCGGAAGAGTTGACTCTCTCGACAAAAAAGTTGCCACTCTCGAAGCACAACAGTTTTCACCAACAACAAAACTGACTGGGCTTGCTTTATTTAACATGACTGGCGCAACCGCTTCTGGCTCAGTTAAAGCTGAGCGTAGTTCAGTCGATCCTAATAACATTAATGCTAGACCATCTCGCGTTGGTGGTGTTACAAGCACATCATTGAGAAACAATCCAAACGTAACCTTTGGATATTATTTATTCCTGACTCTAACGACTTCTTTTACAGGAAAGGATGCCCTAGTCACTCAACTCGTAACGGGAAATGGGAACTCACCTGCCAATAACTTTGCATCGGCTGGATTTACCAACAGTTGGGGAACACCGTTTCTTGACCAGACAGGTGTACCAGCGGGAGGTGCAAACAGCTTCAATATCCGTGAATTGTTTTACAGCTTTCCTGCGGCAAGTAACGTCAATGTCGTGATTGGACCGCGTGTAAACTTCTATCGTTATTTTGACGGTAACCGTTTTACCAACTTCTTGACGGGTGCGACTAGTTTTAACTCGAACGGCAGTACACTTTCCAATGCCGTCGATCGCGGATCAGGTGCAGTGGTTGCGTGGACAATCAATCCTCAATTTAAGCTAACAGCGGCTTATCTTGGTGAAAATACTGAGTTTCTTAGTGGCGCTAATTTTAATACTTCCAGTAATCCTCAACAAGGATTATTTGGCGGTACGAATACTTTGACTACTGAATTGGTCTATTCTCCGAGCAAAGATGCTAATTTCCGATTCTTGTACACGCACTCTAATATCAAATCTAATAACGATCGCATTGGTGGGGCGACTGCTGAACCTCTGCCCTATGGCATTGCTGACAATGGTCAAGGCGGTGACATCAATAATGCCACCGCAGATACGTTTATCCTGAATTTTGATTGGCTAATTTCCAAGGGTTTTGGTGTTTTTGGTCGTTACTCCTACGGTAGCACCAATATTTCACCAATCAATCCTGCGATCGCTGGTGGTAGCGTTAATGTGAATGCATTCCAGTTTGGACTAGGATTCCCTGACCTGTTTAAAGACGGTTCTTTGGGCGTGCTTTCATTCGTAATTCCACATAGCTACAGTAGTGGGCGTAATTTCCTTGTATCTGGTGGTGACGATGGCGCAACTCAATACGAGTTAGAAGCTTCCTACTATTACCCGATCAGCAAAAATATTGCGATCGTCCCTGCGATTTACGCAATTTTTAATCCTAATAGTTTCTCAACTAATCCCACTGTGTTTGTCGGTAATCTCCGCACCCAGTTTAGTTTCTAATGTTGTAAAGTCTTGCAAATAAACACTTTGCATTAAAATTTAATTTTCTGAGGTGTCATCAACTGTTGACACCTTTTTTATGGATTTTACTAAATGTAGTTTATAATACAAATATAGAGATTAGATTGTGAGTCAAAAGTTATGAAAACTTCTCGTGAATATCAACAACAGCAAAGGAACAACGATAATCGCGATCGCCAAAGACTTGAAGATGAGCTAGCAGGCAATGAACCCAAAGAACACTTGCATCAGAATTATCGTCATTGGGCATGGTTGGCTAAACCCAAATAACAAACAAATAAAAAAGAGGCTACCCAATGGGTAGCCTCTTTTTTGTTCGTGATTATCTCGCCCAGAAGATGACTTTTTTCTCTAAAGCAACGAAGAATGTGTAAAGGATTACGCCCAAAACTGCGAGGGCAATCAGTGCCGCAAAGGCAAGGGGAACATTAAAATCCGATGCTGCTTGAACAATTAGATAACCTAATCCTGCATTAGAAGCGATCGATTCGGAAATTACGGCTCCGATAAAGGATAGAGAAACCGCGATTTTTAATGAGGCAAATACATAGGGTAATGTATGCGGCCAACCAACTTTTTGGAAAATCTCAAAATCTGACGCGCCCAAGGCATATAAAACATCTTTCATCTCAGGCTCGATTGTTTCTAAGCCAAGAGCCACGTTAACTGCGATCGGGAAAAATGCTAACAAAAATGCAGTGACGATCGCAGGAATGGCATTGGCTCCAAACCAAACAGCTAGTAACGGTACTAAGGCTGATTTGGGAATCGTATTGAAGGCGACCAGTAACGGATAGAAAGTTAAATAAACTAACCGTGAGTAACCAATCAAAAATCCTAAAATCACACCAACAACACTAGCAAGTATAAAACCTGCAAAGGTAGTCCAGACTGTCCGCAAAGAGTTTTCAGCAAGTTGGGGTGCGAATTTGATCGCCGCTTCTAGAATTTTGGAAGGTGCGGGCAAATTGAAGGGTTGAATTTTAAATATCAATACGGCGGATTCCCAGACGATAAACAATACAACCGTAGCGATCGCTGGCAAAATGATCGTGGCAGCTTTGGTATTTAAGAATGCATCAAAATCAAATTTTTTAGGCGATCGTCGTGAATTCTCAACAGTACCTTGCATATATGTTCCTCATTGGTATTGTCTGAAATCCAGAGGTAGGGGCAATTCATGAATTGCCCCTACCTCTGGATTTATTTAGTTTTTGTGAATATGGCGGCGTAACTCGGCGGCAAGATGGGCAAACTCATCGCTGAGACACATCTCTAAGGTTCGCGGACGCGGTAGATCGATCTTCAGTTTGAAGGCAATCTCACTCGGTCTAGGACTCATTACATATACAGTGTCAGAGAGAAATACCGCCTCGCGTAAATCATGGGTGATTAGCATTCCCACACACTTTGCTTCCATCCATAGGGTTTGCAGCATCACCCACATTTCTTCACGGGTAAAGGCATCGAGCGCCCCAAACGGCTCATCTAAGAGCAAAATCTCAGGTTGGTGAATCAGCGCCCGACAAAGTGAAGCTCTCTGACGCATCCCACCTGACAATTGCCAAGGAAATTGCTTCTGAAAATCCTTTAAGCCCACGGCTTGTAATAGTTTTTGAGCCATCTCTAGATAGCGATCGCGGTTAACTTTAAAGTCTCGCTTGTAGGGAGATACTATTTCTAGTGGCAGCAAGACATTATCGATCGTGCGTCGCCAAGGTAGTAATACTGGATTTTGGAAAGCGATGCCGACGTTTTTAAGTGGCTTGGTTACGGCTTGTCCATGACAGCGTAGCTCACCGATTTTAGTCGGACTTAATCCTGAAACCATTCTCAAAATTGAGGTTTTTCCGCATCCACTAGGACCGACAAATGTAACAAATTCTCCAGGCTCGACACTAAGGGTGATTTCCTGAATGATCGTTCGCATCGATTCTTCAAATGGGTATTCCAAACCAATGCGATCGAACTCTAGCAAGGGTTTGGGCGAAACTATCGTTTCAGTGAAAGAGGAAGTTAGAGGCTGAACCATTTTAACTATGCCATTTTTTTGACGGTGGACTTTTTCAGTCAATTCCTAAATCCAAAACCTATGGCGCACAATGTGCGCCATAGGTTATTCAGGTTTAAAGTAACGGCTTGCGATCGCTAGCAGGAGGAACCATACGCTGCTCTTTGGCTGGCAGAAACTTATCGGTAAAGACATCAGCCGCAGTCACGGGTTTCAATTTGAAGCCCTCAATTGTTTGAGCAATGCTCTTTTCGAGTCGTTTCATATCCACACCACCAAAGCCTGCTGCTTCTACTTCAGCCGTGACGTACATGCGCTCGATCGCCAATTTCAGGCGTAATTTCTCAGCTTCGCGATCCATCAATTTGCTTTGATCGGTAGAAACAACCAAATCTAGCGCCGCCGTTGGATCTTTGACCACTTCTTGCATTCCACGGAAATAAGCCTTGAGGAAAGCCTTGATTGCTTCAGGATTCTTGGTCATAAAGTCTTGCTTGACCAAAATTCCATTGCCGTAGAAATCTAACCCAAACTCATCATAAAAGAAGATTTGGATGTCATCCATTGTTTTACCACCCTTGATCAGCGATGGTATAACTGATGTGTAGAAACCACTAACCGCATCAACTTTCCCTTGCAGTAAGAAGGTTTCGCGGAGTTTCGGTTCCATCGTGTCCCAAGTAACAGAATCTGGGGCGATCTTTACTTCTTTAGCAAAAAGTGGAAATAGTTTACGAGGTCCATCACCTGCGGGTGCGCCCATCTTTTTGCCAACTAGATCGGCAGGGGTTTTAATTCCATTAGCCTTGAAGGTGACAATCGAGAAAGGTGCTTTGTTTTGATACATAGCAACGGCTAGAATCTTGTCATTGGGATTCTTATCATTGAATTCCATCGCGTTGTAGATATCGCTAAATCCAATGTCATACTTGCCAGTGCCAAGCTTACTGATGGTGTCAGCATTACCAAAACCGCGCTCATAACTGACGTTTAAGCCCTCTTCGGCAAAGTATCCTTTCTCGATCGCCCAGATTAACGGTGCATCAAGGCTTTGTTTCAAGAAAGGTAGTTGTACGCGAATGTCTTGCTTGGCTTTTTTGTCAGGAGTGCCTGATTGGACAGTTGTGGTGGTTGCAGCAGGTTTGTCGCTAGAGGCGGTTGTACTGCTGGGCGGTGCAGAGTTACAAGCAGCAAGTACTGTTGTGGAAACCGCAACAAGGAGGATTTTGTGTAACTGTTTCTTGAAGATATGAAGCATTATCGCTGTGTAGATTTGAATATGTATACTGTATACAAAAGTAAGTTTCATTTAAGGTTAGCGAAAAGAAACTTTCTGTATACATCAATACATAGAGATTTAGCCAGCAATTCTCATTATAAAAATCGTTTTTTTTTGAAAGCACGCCTTCGGTGTGCTTTCAAAAAAACGATTTTGTTGTTTTGAGCGCCGAAATAATGAGAATTGCTAAGATTTAGCCTACAGACATTTGAAAGGAAAGGGTTGTGCGGTGAGAATCGCCGCACAACCCTTTCTTGATTGGGAAGCAAGTACAAATTGGATTACAACATGGCAAGTGACAATTTGTTTGTCCGTTCGATCAAAATCGGTAGATCGATAGTGGTTAATTGACCGCGATCAACAACTCTACGACCATTGATAAAACTATAATCCACGTTAGAAACAGGACAGAAGATCAAAGCCGCAACTAAGTCTCGATGTGCGCCTGTGAACTCTGGACGATCAATATTAATCGCAATAAAATCCGCCGCCATCTTAGGAGCGATCGCCCCAATATCATTGCGCCCCAACACCTTTGCACCGCCTAAAGTCGCCACTTCTAAAATATCTCTAGCCGACATTGACTGGGCATCGCAACTGCCAACCCTTGCCAATAGAAAAGCAGTTCTGGCTTCTTGCATCATGTTACCGATGTCATTAGAAGCGGAACCATCAACTCCAAGTCCTACAGGAACGCCATGATTAAGCATTTTGCGAATAGGCGCAATTCCGCTCGCCAAACGCATATTGCTACAAGGACAATGCGCGACTCCAGTGCCAGTGCGTCCAAATTTAGCGATCGCTTGATCACTCAACTTCACACAATGGGCGTGCCAAACATCATTGCCTAACCATCCGACCGATTCTGCATAGTCTTCAGGAGTCATCCCCAACTTCTGTAAACTGTAATCAATATCAGATTGGTTTTCTGCAAGGTGGGTATGCAGTCTCACGCTGGTATACGATCGCGCCATCGCTGCTGATTCGCGCATTAGATCAGGAGAAACAGAAAAAGGGGAACAGGGAGCCAAGGTCATCCGTAACATCGAATACCGCGAAGCATCGTGATATTGTTCAATCAATCGTTGGGAATCTCGGAGAATATCTGCTTCTTTTTCAACTAAAGCATCGGGCGGCAATCCACCTAAACTCTCGCCCACACTCATGCTGCCACGACTTGGATGGAAGCGAATGCCAATCTCTTGCATCGCCGCAATTTCATCATCTAAGGTGCAATCATTCGGATAGATATAGAGATGATCGCTAGCAGTAGTACAACCAGAAAGCATGAGTTCCGCCGCCGCCATCTGGGCGCTGACATAGACACCTTCGGCGGTAAGCTTTGCCCAAATTGGATAAAGTGTCTTTAACCAGTTAAATAGATCGCAATTTTGTGCCGCAGGAACTACTTTGGTAAGGGTTTGATAGAAATGATGATGGGTATTGACTAACCCTGGCATCACAATATGTCGTCCTTGCAAATCGAGGATTTCGTCGGCATCTTGAGGCAAATCTTCAGTTAGTCCCACCTGTTCGATCGCCTGATCGCGAACAAAAATCGCGGCGTTATGGAGTTCGCGGCGATCGTTGTCCATTGTCACTAAAGTATGAATATTTTTGACGAGAACTGTACTCATTGAGTTGTACCTTTTGGCTGATGGGGATGGGTAGAACTTAGCCCAAAAGTGTAGTGTAAGGGCAATTCATGAATTGCCCTTACACTACACTTTTTGATCATCGATACTTGACAGTAAAACCCA